>NZ_JBHYWI010000075.1:0-46509 GCF_042751525.1 Kitasatospora sp. NPDC059408 | reverse complement strand
CCCTGATCGCGGCGACCACCGAGAACCCGTACTTCTCGGTGATCTCGCCACTGCTGTCGCGCTCGCTGCTGCTCACCCTGGAGTCGCTCACCGACGACGAAGTCCGCGCGCTGCTGCGCCGAGCGGTGGCCGACGAGCGCGGCCTGGAGGGTGCGCTGGAGCTGACCGAGGAGGCCGAGGACCACCTCGTGCGGCTGGCCGGCGGGGACGCCCGGCGGGCGCTCACGACGCTGGAGGCGGCGGCCGGGGCGGCGCTGGACAAGGGCGAGCCGAGCATCACGCTGGCCACCACCGAGACGGCCGTCAACCAGGCGGCGGTGCGCTACGACAAGGACGGCGACCAGCACTACGACGTGGCGAGCGCGCTGATCAAGTCGATCCGCGGCAGCGACGTGGACGCCACGCTGCACTACCTGGCCCGGATGATCGAGGCGGGGGAGGACCCGCGCTTCATCGCCCGGCGGCTGATGATCTCGGCCAGCGAGGACGTCGGCCTGGCGGACCCGACGGCGCTGGCGACGGCCGTCGCGGCGGCCCAGGCGGTGGCGCTGATCGGCTTCCCGGAGGCGCGGATCATCCTGTCCCAGGCGGCGATCGCGCTGGCCCTGGCGCCCAAGTCGAACGCGGCCTACCTGGCGATCGACGCGGCGCTGGCGGACGTCCGGCAGGGCCTCGCGGGCGCGGTGCCGCCGCACCTGCGGGACGCGCACTACGGCGGCGCGGGCAAGCTCGGCCACGGCCAGGGCTACCAGTACCCGCACGACCTGCCGGAGGGCATCGCGGCCCAGCAGTACGCGCCGGACGCGGTGCACGGCAAGGACTACTACCAGCCGACCCGGCGCGGCGGCGAGGCCCGCTACGCGGACGTCGTGGAGTGGACGAGGGGCCGGCTCAGGGGCGAGTGAACGGTATGCACGCGCCCCGGTATACTCGATCGGAGTGCCACGTCCCGGGACGGCGGCGGGGGAGACCCCACCGACCGGCCACACCAGCGGGACGCCGGCCGTAGGCCCCTTCCGAGGGGTCCGCACCAGGAGCGTCGCGCACCGTCTCGGTGTCGCGGGCGGCCCAGTCCACTGGATCGTCCGTGCGACAAGCACATCCGTGCCCGGCTCCGGAGAGCGGCTGATCCCACCGCGCAGGCGGCGGGGTTTTCTCCGGGTCGCGACTTGCGACCTCCGTCAACACCTGGTGAAGCCGTATTCGAAAGCAAGGAAGGTTTGGTTCATGGCGAACCAGAAGCGCCCCAAGGTCAAGATCGCGCGTGCGCTCGGCGTGCCGCTGACCCCGAAGTCCGTCAAGTACTTCGAGGCCCGCCCGTACCCGCCCGGCCAGCACGGCCGTGGTCGCAAGCAGAACTCGGACTACAAGGTCCGTCTGCTCGAGAAGCAGCGTCTGCGCGCCCAGTACGACCTGAGCGAGAAGCAGATGGCGCGCGCGTTCGACCGCGCGAAGAAGGCCGAGGGCAAGACCGGTGAGGCGCTCGTCGCCGACCTGGAGACCCGTCTGGACTCCCTGGTCCTGCGTTCGGGCATCGCCCGCACCATCTACCAGGCCCGCCAGATGGTCGTCCACGGCCACATCGAGGTCAACGGCGGCAAGGTCAACAAGCCGTCGTTCCAGATGAAGCCGGGCTTCGTGGTGACCGTCCGCGAGCGCTCCAAGGAGAAGGTCCCCTTCCAGGTCGCCCGTGAGGGTGGCTACGCGGGTGAGGGCCAGACCCCGAAGTACCTCGAGGTCAACCTGAAGGCCCTGGCCTTCCGCCTGGACCGTGCGCCGCAGCGCAAGGAGGTCCCGGTGATCTGTGACGAGCAGCTGGTCGTCGAGTACTACTCGCGCTGACCCGCGGCTGGTCCTGCACTTCGCGGAACCACAGCGAGCCCCCACCGCCCCTCGGGGTGGTGGGGGCTCGCCCCTTTTTCGGCGCCCGTCCGGAACCGGTGCCCGGCTCAGGCGCTCTCGCCGGCCATCGCGGCGGCCAGCCGCAGGTGCGGGCGGGCCTCCGCGGCGCGGCCCTGGCGCTCCAGGGTGCGGCCGAGCATCAGCCGGGCGTAGTCCTCGGCCGGGTCGGCCTCCAGGATCCGGATCAACTCGGCCTCGGCGTTGCGGAGTTGGGCGGAGTGGTAGTAGCTGCGGGCGAGCAGCAGGCGGACCGAGAGGTTGGCCGGCTCCTCGGCGAGCACGCCCGCCAGGATGTGGGCGGCCTCGCTGTACGCCTTGGACTCGAAGTGCAGCTTCGCCCGGCGGTACTCGTCGGCGGCGGTGTGGACGGCCACGGTGGCTCCTTCCGGCTTGGTACTTGCCTCCTCAAGCAATCCGCAAGCTTCAGCTATTCCGCACCGGCGCGGGCGCCGGGGCCGGCGGGACGGAGTACGGGCCCGGCCCCGGCCCGGGCCCGCCCGGGGAGCCGCCGGTGCCGAGGGCCCGGGACACCGCCGCGTCGAGGCCGAGCCGGGCGCCCGCCGCGTAGCAGTCCTCGTACTCCTGCTCGGTGAGCCCGGCGCGGGCCCGTTCGGCGCACTGCCGGTGCGGGCCGAAGAAGAACCGCGAGCCGAGGAAGGGCGTGCCGACCGTGCGCCAGATCCGGTGCGCCGCGCCCTGGAGCAGCCGGGCCTCGTGCAGGTCGCCCGGGACGTCCGGTCCTGCGGGCTCGGTCTCCAGCAGGGCCAGCAGGTCGATGCCGAGGACGATGCCCAGCAGGTCGTGGAACAGGTGGTTGAGCCGCACGCTCTCCCGGGCGAGGACCCGGGCCGGGCGGACGTCGCCGTCCATCCAGTGCGAGAAGGCCATCGCGTACAGCACGTACGCGTACGCCCACTGCTCGCCGTGCTCCTCGCACACCTCGCGGGCCTGGCCGAACCACAGCTCGCCGCTCTCCCGGTCGCCCTGGAAGACGTAGGCGAGGCCCAGTTCGAGCATGGCCATCAGGACGTTGCTGTTGAGCTCGCCGATCGTCCGGTAGTGCCACAGCGCCTCCTCGAACAGCTCGGCGGCGCGGTCGGGTTCGTCGCCGATCAGGGCCGCGCAGCCCTGCCGGTGGACGGCGTAGGCGAGCGCGCGGTCGTCGCCGGTGGCCAGGGCCTGGCGGCGGCACTCCTCCAGGGCCGGACGGGCGGCGGGCAGGTCGCCCTGGAGCGTCGCCATGTAGCCGGTCACCCAGAGCGCCTTGGCGCGCGCCTCGGTCGGCTCGCCGGCCAGGGCGAGGGCGCGGTCCAGCCAGTGCCGTCCCTCGCCGAGGTGGCCGCTGCCGACCCAGTAGAACCAGAGCGTGCCGGCCATCAGCAGGGCGAGCTGCTCCTCGCCGGGCTCGGAGAGGCAGAACTCCAGCGCGGCCCGGAGGTTGGTGTGGGCGAGCCCGGTGCGTTCGGCGGTCTCCGCCTGCCGGGGGCCGAACCACTCGACCTCGCCCCAGGTGGCGACCCCCAGGTACCAGTCCCGGTGGCGGCGCAGCAGCCGCTGCTCGTCGCCGGCGGCGCGCAGCCAGGTGCCGCCGTACTCGCGCAGGGTGTCGAGCAGCCGGAAGCGGACGCCGTAGGCGGTGTCCTCGCGCAGGACGACGGACTTGGCGACGAGTTCGGAGAGCAGGTCGAGGACGTCCTCGGCGTCGATGCCCTCGGCGGCGCACACGTACTCGGCGGCCTCCAGGTCGAAGCCGCCGGCGAAGACCGAGAGGCGGGCCCAGAGTAAACGTTCCTGCACCGTGCAGAGCTCGTGACTCCAGCCGATCGTCGTGCGCATCGTCTGGTGCCTGGGCAGGGCCGTTCTCGCACCGCCGGTCAGCAGCCGGAAGCGGTCGTCCAGCCGGGCCGTGATCTGCTCGACGGACAGCGCACGCAGCCGCCCGGCCGCCAGCTCGACGGCGAGCGGGATGCCGTCCAGCCGGCGGCACAGCAGGCCCACCGCCTCGGCGTTCGCCTCCGTCACGGCGAAGGAGGGCAGCACGGCGCGCGCCCGCTCGGCGAACAGCTGCACCGCGTCCGGCAGCGTGCCCGGCCCCGTCCGCCCGTCCGCCAGCGGGCCGACCGGCAGCGGCGCCACGGTGTACAGGTGCTCGCCGCCGGCCCGCAGCGGCGCCCGGCTGGTGGCCAGCACGCGCAGGCCGGGCACCGCCCGCAGGAGGGTGTCCGCCAGCTCCGCGCAGGCCTCCGCCAGGTGCTCGCAGCCGTCCAGGAGGAGCAGCGGCCGGCGGCCGGCCAGCTGCTCGGTCAGCACCTCCAGCGGCGGCCGGGCGGTGCCGTGCGGCAGCCGCAGCGCCTCCAGGACGGCGTGGCCGAGCAGGAGCGGGTCCTGCACGGGGGCGACGTCGACCAGCCAGGTGCCGTCCGGGAACGCGCCCGTCGCCCGCGCCGCCGCGCGCAGCGCCAGCCGGCTCTTGCCGACCCCGCCCGGCCCGGTGACCGTCACCAGCCGGGCGTTCGCCAGCAGCCCGGCCAGCTCGGTCAGCTCCCGCCGACGGCCGACGAAGCCGGTGACCTCGGCCGGCAGCCGACCGGGCTGCGCCGCGCGCCGGCGCGGACCGGCCTCCCGAGGCTGTGCTGTCCAGTCGCCGGCCAAGCGCTGCTCCCCGTGCTCCGGGCCCGGACCGTACCGGCCCGGACGTGCGTCGGGCCGTACGGGCGACGACCCGCCTGGCAGAACGAGGTGACCGGCCGGTAGGTTACGCGGGCGGTTCGCACACCCGACCGGATCACGGGCCCGTCTTCGGACGCCCGTCGTCCGCCCGGAGGGCGGGCGCGGCGCGTCCCCAGGCGACGGCACGCGGGAGGGAGCCTGGATACGGGCCCCCGGGCCCGCTGCGCCACCGCCCACCCGGTCCGGAAACCGGGCGTGGGCGCGATAGGGTTCCGTTTTGGAGAACAGCAAGGCGAACAGCAAGGCGAGGGAGCGCGCAAAGGTGTCCGTGGGAGAGCTGGCCGGGTTGCTCGTCGCCGTGTTCTGGGCGGTCCTGGTCACCCTGCTCGCCGTGGTGCTGGTCCGCCTCTCGCGGGTGCTCAAGGAGGCCACCGTCCTGGTCTCCGCCGTCACCGAGCAGGCCGTGCCGCTGCTGACCGAGGCGGGCGCCGCCGTGCGCAGCGCCAACGAGCAGCTGGAGCGGGTCGACGAGATCACCGCGAACGTCCAGGACGCCGCCGCCAACGCCAACGCGCTCTCCTCCACCGTCGCGGCCACCCTGGGCGGGCCGCTGGTGAAGGTCGCGGCCTTCAGCTACGGCGTCCGCAAGGCGGTCGCCAGGCAGCAGGGCGGCAACCCGTCCGTGCCCGCCCAGCCGGGCGAGCGCGAGGAGCTGGCCCGGCTGATCCGGGCCGAGGTGCGCGCCGCGACCGCCCCGCGCGGCGGCCTGCTGTCCCGGGTCCGGCGCGCGGTGAGGGGCTGACGCCGTGGTGCGACGCATCTTCTGGATGGCGGTCGGCGCCGGCGCCACCGTCTGGGCCATGAACAAGGCCAACGAGGCCGTGCACCGGCTCACCCCGGACAGCCTCTCCGGCACCGCCGCGCGCGGCGCGCTGCACCTGGGCGACCTGGCCAAGCAGTTCGCCCAGGACGTGAAGGCCGGCATGGCCGAGCGCGAGGACCAGCTGCGCGACGACCTCGGACTCCACGGCACCGCCGTCGTCGAGCCCCGGCGCGAGCGCCGGTCCCGCCCGTCGCCCGCCACCACCCTTCCAGGGAAGCGCTCCGCGCTACCCCCCTCAAGCGAACCGCAGTACCGAGCTATCTCGGCGGCGCCCGGCAGTCCGGCCGCCGCCCTGCCTCCGTCCAGCAGTGCCCGCAAGACCCCCAGAGCCATTGAAGAAACGCCCCGCCGCGCCCTGCCGCCGCGGGGTGGCACCCCGAACCGGAAGGACCACTAATGGAGTCGGCTGAGATCCGCCGCCGCTGGCTGCGCTTCTTCGAGGAGCGCGGCCACACCGTCGTTCCGTCGGCGTCCCTGGTCGCCGACGACCCCACCCTGCTGCTGGTCAACGCCGGCATGGTGCCGTTCAAGCCCTACTTCCTGGGCGAGGTCAAGCCGCAGTTCTCGCGCGCCACCAGCGTCCAGAAGTGCGTGCGCACCCTGGACATCGAGGAGGTCGGGAAGACCACCCGGCACGGCTCCTTCTTCCAGATGTGCGGCAACTTCTCCTTCGGCGACTACTTCAAGGAAGGAGCCATCAAGTTCGCGTGGGACCTGCTCACCACCCCCGTCGCGGACGGCGGCTACGGCCTGGAGAAGGAGAAGCTCTGGATCACCGTCTACAAGGACGACGACGAGGCCGAGCAGATCTGGCGTGACGTCATCGGCGTGCCCTCGGAGCGCATCCAGCGCCTGGGCATGAAGGACAACTTCTGGTCGATGGGCGTCCCCGGCCCGTGCGGCCCGTGCTCGGAGATCAACTACGACCGCGGCCCCGCGTACGGCGAGGAGGGCGGCCCGGCGGTCAACGGCGAGCGCTACCTGGAGATCTGGAACCTGGTCTTCATGCAGTACGAGCGCGGCCACGGCGACGGCAAGGACGGCTTCGAGATCCTCGGCGACCTGCCGAGCAAGAACATCGACACCGGCCTCGGCCTGGAGCGCCTCGCCGCCATCCTGCAGGACGTCGACAACCTCTTCGAGATCGACACCAGCCGGATGATCCTCGACCGCGCCGCCGAGCTCACCGGCCACACCTACGGCGCCGACCGCAAGTCGGACGTGTCGCTGCGCGTGGTCACCGACCACATCCGCACCGGCCTGATGCTGGTCGGCGACGGCGTCACCCCCGGCAACGAGGGCCGCGGCTACGTGCTGCGCCGCATCCTGCGCCGCGCCATCCGCAACATGCGCCTGCTGGGTGCCACCGGTCCGGTCGCCAAGGACCTGATCGACATCGCGATCAAGGCGATGGCCCCGCAGTACCCGGAGCTGGAGGCCGACCGCAAGCGCATCGAGACGGTCGTCGTCGGCGAGGAGTCGGCGTTCCTGCAGACCCTGAAGGCCGGCACCAGCCTGCTGGACGCCGCGGTCACCGAGACCAAGCAGGCCGGCGGCGCCGTCCTCTCCGGCGGCCAGGCCTTCAAGCTGCACGACACCTACGGCTTCCCGATCGACCTGACCCTGGAGATGGCCGAGGAGCAGGGCCTCCAGGTCGACGAGGCCGGCTTCCGCCGCCTGATGCAGGAGCAGCGGGACCGCGCCAAGGCGGACGCCAAGGCCAAGAAGATGGGCCACGCCGACGTCGCCGCGTACCGCGAGGTCGCCGACAAGTCCGGCGCGAGCCTGTTCACCGGCTACACCCTCACCGAGGGCGAGGCCACCGTGGTCGGCCTGCTGGTGGACGGCGTCCCGTCGCCGGCCGCCTCCGAGGGCGACGAGGTCGAGATCATCCTCGACCGCACCCCGTTCTACGCCGAGGGCGGCGGCCAGCTCGCCGACCACGGCCGGATCCGGCTGGAGTCCGGCGCGGTCGTCGAGATCCGCGACGTGCAGCAGCCCGTCCCGGGCGTGATCGTCCACTCCGGCGGGGTGCTGTTCGGCGAGGTCGTGCTCGGCGCGTCCGCGTACGCCACGATCGACACCGACCGCCGCCGCGCGATCGCCCGCGCCCACTCGGCCACCCACCTGACCCACCAGGCGCTGCGCGACGCGCTCGGCCCGACGGCCGCCCAGGCCGGCTCCGAGAACGCCCCGGGCCGCTTCCGCTTCGACTTCGGCTCGCCGGCCGCCGTGCCGGGCAGCGTGCTGACCGACGTCGAGCAGAAGATCAACGACGTGCTGACCCGCGAGCTGGAGGTCACCGCCGAGGTCATGACGATGGACCAGGCCCGCAAGGCCGGCGCCATCGCGATGTTCGGCGAGAAGTACGGCGACGAGGTCCGGGTCGTCACCATCGGCGACTTCTCCAAGGAGCTGTGCGGTGGCACCCACGTCGGCAACACCGCCCAGCTGGGCCTGGTGAAGCTGCTCGGCGAGTCCTCGATCGGCTCCGGCGTGCGCCGCGTCGAGGCGCTGGTCGGCGTCGACGCGTACAAGTTCCTGGCCCGCGAGCACACCGTGGTCTCCCAGCTCACCGAGCTGGTCAAGGGCCGCCCGGAGGAGCTGCCGGAGAAGATCTCGGGCATGCTCACCAAGCTCAAGGACGCCGAGAAGGAGATCGAGCGCTTCCGCGCCGAGAAGGTGCTGGCCGCCGCGGCGGGCCTGGCCGACTCGGCCGAGGACGTGCACGGCATCTCCGTGGTGGCCGCCCGGGTCGCCGACGGGGTCGGCGCGGACGAGCTGCGCAAGCTGGTCCTGGACGTGCGCGGCCGCCTCGGCTCGCGCCCGGCCGTGGTCGCCGCCTTCACCGTGGCGAACGACCGCCCGCTGACCGTGATCGCCACCAACGAGGACGCCCGCGGCCGCGGCATCAAGGCCGGCGAGCTCGTCCGCGTCGCCGCCAAGACCCTCGGCGGCGGCGGTGGCGGCAAGGACGACGTCGCCCAGGGCGGCGGGTCCAACCCGGCCGCGGTCGGCGAGGCCATCGCCGCGGTGCGCGGCCTGGTCGCGGAGCGCGCCTCCTGATGGAGTTCGAGGAGAGGCCCTTCAGGCGTGGGCGGCGGATCGCCGTCGACGTCGGTGACGCCCGGATCGGGGTCGCGTCCTGCGACCCCGACGGGGTGCTCGCCACCCCGGTGGAGACCGTCCCGGCCGGCGTGAAGTCGCAGGCCAGGATCGCCGCGATCGTCGACGAGTACGGCGCGATCGAGGTGGTCGTCGGGCTGCCGCGCTCGCTCAGCGGCAAGGAGGGCCCGGCGGCGGAGAAGGTCCGCGCGTACGCGGCGCGGCTGGCCAACCGGGTCTACCCGGTGCCGGTCCGGCTGGTCGACGAGCGGATGTCCACCGTCACCGCGACCCACGGGCTGCGGGCCTCCGGCGTCAAGGCGAAGAAGGGCCGCTCGGTGGTCGACCAGGCCGCCGCGGTGGTGATCCTCCAGTCCGCCCTTGAGTCCGAACGGGTGAGCGGACGCCCACCCGGTGAGAGCGTCGAGGCGGCGGGCTGACCGGCCTGCTCTAACGTCCCGGAAAGGGGTCCGTGCGGACGCGTCCGCCCGGACCCCTCTCGTTTCTTCCGGGACCGACGAGGGGGCGCGCGCCATGACCGACCAGGACTTCCACCCGGGTCTCACGCCCGGCCATCTCGGTGCGCCGGTGCTGGAACCGGAGGGCCGTCCGCCGGGCGCGCCCCGTCCGCGCCCCGATGCACCGGATCCCCACCGATGGCGTAACGGACTGGCCTGCGGGCTCACCGCGCTCGCCCTGGTCGCCGTCTTCGGCGGGGCCGGGCTCGCCGGGTGGACCTGGGTGCAGGGCCAGCGCAAGCCGCCGGCCGCCGCCGACTACGCGGGGCAGGGCGCCGGGGACGTCCAGGTCTCGGTGCCGGAGGGCGCGGGCCTGTCGCAGATCGCGTCGGCGCTGGTGCGCAACGGCGTCGTCGCCAGCTCGCTGGCCTTCACCCGGGCGGCCAAGGGCAGCGCGGCGGCGGCGGGGCGGATCCAGCCGGGCACGTACACGCTGAAGCAGAAGATGTCGGCCGCGGCGGCGCTGGCGATCCTGATCGACCCGGCCAACGCCAACGGCCTCACCATTCCCGAGGGCTGGCGCGGCTACCAGATCTTCACGGCGATCGACAAGAAGCTGAACCTCCCGGCCGGCACCACCCAGCGCACCGCGCAGGAGCAGGGCGCCGAGCTGGGCCTGCCGGACTTCGCCAACGGCAGCCCGGAGGGCTACCTCTTCCCCGCGACGTACAGCGTCACGGACGGGACCACCGCCGTCGACCTGCTGAAGCAGATGGTCGACCGGGCCGGCAAGGAGTACTCCCGGGACGACGCCAACGTTGTCGCCCAGACCCTCGGCCAGAGCCTGTACGGCCTGGTCACGGTGGCGAGCATGGTCCAGGGCGAGGCCGACAACTCCGAGGACATGAGCAAGGTCGCGCGGGTGATCTACAACCGGCTGGCCAGGAACATGCCGCTCCAGCTCGACTCGACGATCAACTACGCGCTCGGCCGCTCCACCCTGAACACCACGGTGACCGACACCCGGCTGGACTCGCCCTACAACACCTACCTGCACGCCGGGCTGCCGCCGTCGCCGATCTCCAACCCCGGGCGCCAGGCCGTCATGGCCGCGCTGGACCCGGCACCGGGCGACTGGCTGTACTTCGTCACCGTGAAGCCGGGCGACACCCGCTTCACCGACAGCTTCGACGTCCAGCAGCGCAACGTGGCGGACTTCAACGCCTACCGGGCGGCGCAGTCGAGCGCCTCGGCCGCGGCCTCCGGCACGCCCTCCCCGGCGACGGCCTCCCAGCCGGGCGGAGCCCCGGCAGGTCAGGGCGGGCACTGACGGAGGTTTCGCCTTTACGGCGGTATGTCTGCGGTACGGTAACGTCTCCTCCCAGGCGTTGCGCTAGCACGCCGGTTCGAGAATCAGCCGGGACGCCGTCCCGCGCGGCCGGTCCGATCCGCCGGTCGTCTCCGTCGGGTAAGGGGATCAATGACCGATCTGGGTCGGGGCTACGGCCCCCAGGGCGCCGAGCCGTGGCACCCCGGTGATCCCGCCTACGGCGGACAGCAGGACGGCCAGTGGCAGCAGACGGCCCAGCAGCACATGGGCCAGCAGGGCTACCCGCAGCAGGAGCAGTACCAGCAGCAGATGGCCCAGCAGGGCATGGGTCAGCAGGGCATGGGCCAGCAGGGTTTCCAGGACCCGCAGGGCTTCCAGCAGCAGGGGTACGGCCAGGGCTACCCGGGCGGCCAGGAGCAGTACCAGCAGCAGGGCCAGTACCCCCAGCAGGGGCAGTACCAGCAGCAGATGGGTCAGCAGGGCTTCCCGCAGCAGGGTGTCCCGCAACAGGGGCAGTATCCGCAGCAGCAGGGGCAGTATCCCCAGCAGGGCCAGCACCCCCAGCAGGGGCAGTACCAGCAGCAGATGCCGCAGGCCCCGATGCAGCAGGCCCCGGTGCAGCAGCAGACGCCCCCGCAGCAGATGCGGCCCCAGGCTCCGCAGCGGGCGGCGCAGCCCGTACCGCAGCAGGCCGAGCCCGTCTCCGGGCCCGGGCCGGACGGGATCGACTGGGAGGCCGAGGCCGCCGCGCTGGAGGCCGGTGCCGCTCCGGCGGCGGGGCACGAGCCCGCCGGGGAGGAGTGGGACGACCACTTCGAGGAGGGCCACTCCGACGACGGCCACCACGGGGACGGCGCGTACCCCGAGGAGGACGGCGAGATCGGGCAGGCCGGCTTCCTCGGCGAGGAGGACGTCTCCCGGGAGGCGCAGAAGAAGCGCAAGGAGAAGGGCAAGAAGTCGGGCCGCCGCAACAGCGGCGCCTGCCTGGTGGTGGCGCTGGTGCTGGTCGGCGCCATGGCCGGGGCCGGCTGGTGGGGCTACGGCTTCTACAAGGACCACTTCGGTCCGCCGCCGGACTTCACGGGCGACGGCACCGGCTCCGTCCAGGTGGAGGTCAAGCCCGGCGCGGTGGGTGCGCAGGTCGGCCTCGTGCTGAAGAACGCCGGCGTGGTCAAGAGCGTCGACGCGTACAGCAAGGCCTGTGACGCCGAGCCGAAGTGCACGACCGTGCAGCCGGGCTTCTACACGCTGAAGAAGGAGATGCCGGCCGCCGACGCGCTCAAGGAACTCCTCGCGCAGGCGGGCGGCGCGGCGATCGTGTTCCCGGAGGGCAAGAACTCCTCCGAGATCTACACCATGATCGACACCAAGCTGAAGCTGGCGCCGGGCACCACGGCGAACGTGGCCAAGGCCCAGGTCAACACCCTCGGGCTGCCCGCGTACGCGCAGGGCAACGTCGAGGGCTTCCTGTGGCCGACGCGCTACAACATCGCCGACGGCATGAAGCCCGAGGACCTGCTCAAGCAGATGGTGAAGACCGCCACCGACAAGTACGCCAACCTGGACGGCCAGGCCGCCTCGGTGGGGCTGAAGAACGGCTACGAGGTGCTCATCGAGGCGAGCATCCTGCAGCGCGAGGGCAACAACCCGGCGGACTTCGCGAAGATGGCCAAGACCATCCAGAACCGCCTGGCCAACGAGCCCGAGACGCACCACCGCCTCGGCATGGACACCACGCTGCAGTACTCGCTGGGCCGCAAGGACCTCGGCAAGGCGGACATGGACAACGCGTCCAACAAGTACAACACCTACCTCAACCCCGGCCTGCCGCCGACGCCGATCTCCAACCCAGGCGACGACGCGATCAACGCGGTGCTGCACCCGGCGGACGGCAAGTGGCTGTACTTCATCGCGATGTCCCCGACCGAGACCCGCTTCGCCGAGACGGCCAAGGAGCACTACGCCAACGTGAAGGAGTACTGCCAGTCGGCCGGCCAGAACTTCGACGAGGCCCGCGGCCACTGCACCACCAAGTAGCCCGCACCGGTAACCCGCCCACGGAGAAGCTGCGTTGACCACCAAGCACCGGGCCGCCGTCCTCGGCTCGCCGATCGCCCACTCGCTCTCGCCGGACCTGCACCGGGCCGCCTTCGCGGCGCTCGGGCTGGACGGCTGGCGCTACGACCGGTTCGAGCTGGACGAGGCCGCCCTGCCCGGCTTCGTCGCCGGGCTGGACGAGGCCGAGTGGGCGGGCCTGTCGCTGACCATGCCGCTGAAGCGGGCGGTCATCCCGCTGCTCGACGAGGTCAGCGCGACGGCGCGCGCGGTAGACGCGGTGAACACGGTGGTGTTCACCGCCGACGGACGGCGCACCGGCGACAACACCGACGTCCGCGGCCTGGTGAACGCGCTGCGCGAGCGCGGCATCACCGAGGTGCCCGGCGCGGCGGTGCTGGGCGCGGGGGCCACGGCGTCCTCCGCGCTGGCCGCGCTGGCGCAGATCTGCACCGGCGAGGTGACGGTCTACGTGCGCAGTGCCGAGCGGGCCCGGGAGATGGCCGAGCTCGGCGAGCGGCTCGGCGTCGTCGTGCGCACGGCCGACTGGGAGCGCGGTGCCGAGGCGCTGGCGCAGCCGCTCACCGTCTCCACGACGCCGGCCGGCGCCACGGACGGGTTCGCGGCGGCCCTGCCCGCCGAGCCCGGGGCGCTGTTCGACGTGCTGTACCACCCCTGGCCGACGGCGCTGGCGGCCGCGTGCGCCGGACGCGGGGCCACCGTCCTGGGCGGGCTCGACCTGCTCGTGCACCAGGCGGTGCTGCAGAGCGAGGCGTTCACGGGGCGGACGCCCGGCCCGCTCGCGGCGATGCGCGAGGCGGGGGAGAAGGCGCTCGCCGGGCGCTGAGGCGGCGGGTACGAGGCCGCCGCCCGGCTTGTCCCGGCCTGATCCGAAAGACACGCCCTCGTCCCGGTCGGTCCCGTCCGTCCCGCTGGGCGGCCGGTCGCCGTCCGTCACGCGGACCGCGCCCCCGGGTGACCTCGGGACATGAAAGGATTCGGTCAGAAGGCACGCCCGGGGCGGCCCGTGGGCCGGCCCGCTGATGAAGGAGCTCCGTTGGGTACGTTGCGCTGGCTGACGGCGGGGGAGTCGCACGGCCCCGCACTGGTCGCGACGCTGGAGGGCCTGCCCGCTGGTGTACCGGTCACCACCGCCGTGGTGGCCGACGCGCTGGCGCGCCGCCGGCTCGGTTACGGTCGCGGCGCGCGCATGAAGTTCGAGCAGGACGAGGTGACCTTCCTCGGCGGTGTCCGACACGGCCTGACCATGGGCAGCCCGGTGGCGGTCATGGTCGGCAACACGGAGTGGCCGAAGTGGGAGCAGGTCATGTCGGCCGACCCGGTCGACCCCGAGGTGCTGGCGGGGCTGGCCCGCAACGAGGCGCTGACCCGTCCGCGTCCGGGCCACGCCGACCTGGCGGGCATGCAGAAGTACTCGATCGAGGAGGCCCGTCCGATCCTGGAGCGGGCGAGCGCCCGTGAGACGGCGGCCCGGGTCGCGCTGGGCGCCGTCGCCCGCGCGTACCTGAAGGAGACCTGCGGGATCGAGATCGTCAGCCACGTCGTGGAGCTGGCCGCCGCGAAGGCGCCCGCCGGCGTGCTGCCGCTGCCCTCGGACGAGGCCCGGCTGGACGCGGACCCGGTGCGGTGCCTGGACGCGGATGCGTCGAAGGCGATGGTCGCGGAGATCGACCAGGCGCACAAGGACGGCGACACGCTCGGCGGCGTCGTCGAGGTGCTGGCGTACGGGGTGCCGGTGGGCCTGGGCTCGCACGTGCACTGGGACCGGCGGCTGGACGCGCGGCTCGCGGCTGCGCTGATGGGGATCCAGGCGATCAAGGGCGTCGAGGTCGGGGACGGCTTCGAGCTGGCCCGGGTGCCGGGCTCGAAGGCGCACGACGAGATCGTCCCGACCGCCGACGGCGTGAAGCGCACCTCCGGCCGCTCCGGCGGCACGGAGGGCGGGTTGTCGACGGGTGAGCTGTTGCGGGTCCGTGCGGCGATGAAGCCGATCGCGACGGTGCCGCGGGCGTTGCAGACGCTGGACGTGCGTACGGGCGAGCCGGCCAAGGCGCATCACCAGCGTTCCGACGTCTGCGCGGTGCCCGCCGCGGGGATCGTGGCGGAGGCGATGGTGGCGCTGGTGCTGGCCGACGCGGTCAACGAGAAGTTCGGCGGCGACCACGTCTCCGAGACGCGCCGCAACGTGCAGGGCTACCTCGACCACCTGATCATCAAATGAGCAGGCCCGTGGTTGTGCTGGTGGGCCCGCCCGGCAGCGGCAAGTCCACGGTCGGGCGGGCCCTGGCCGAGCGCCTGGGCGTCGGCTTCCGCGACACCGACGCCGACATCGAGGTGCTGGCCGGCAAGCCGATCCCCGAGATCTTCATCGACGAGGGCGAGCCGCATTTCCGCGAGCTGGAGGGCCGCGCGGTGCGCGCGGCCGCCGAGGGCCACGACGGGGTGCTCGCGCTCGGCGGCGGCGCGGTGATGGCCGAGGCCACCCGCGCGCTGCTGCGCGAGCTGCCCGTGGTGTTCCTGGAGGTCCCGCTGGGCGACGCCGTCAAGCGGGTCGGGCTGGACGCCCCGCGGCCGCTGCTGGCCGTCAACCCGCGGGCCCGCTGGCGCGAGCTGATGGACGCCCGCCGCCCCCTCTACCTGGAGGTGGCCACCGCGGTCGTCGACACCGCGGGCCGCACCCCCGAGCAAGTCGCGGACGCCGTACTGGAAGCACTGGAGCTGAAGACCACCCATGACTGACATCGTCAGGATTCACGTCGGCGGCAGCGCCGGCCACGACCCGTACGACGTGCTGATCGGGCACCAGCTGCTCGGCGAGCTGGCGCCGCTGATCGGACCCCGGGCCAAGCGGGTCGCGCTCATCCACCCCGAGGCGCTGGCCGCCACCGCCGACGCCGTCCGCGAGGACCTGGCGGCCGAGGGCTACGAGGCGATCGCGCTCCAGGTGCCCAACGCCGAGGAGGCGAAGAGCGCCGAGGTCGCCGCGTACTGCTGGTCGGTGCTCGGACAGACCGGGTTCACCCGCAGCGACGTCGTCGTCGGCCTCGGCGGCGGCGCCACCACCGACCTGGCCGGCTTCGTCGCCGCGACCTGGCTGCGCGGCGTGCGCTGGGTGTCGATGCCGACCACGCTGCTCGGCATGGTCGACGCGGCCGTCGGCGGCAAGACCGGCATCAACATCGCCGAGGGCAAGAACATGGTCGGCGCCTTCCACCCGCCGGTGGGCGTCCTGGCCGACCTCGGCACGCTGGAGACCGTGCCCAAGCACGACTACGTCTCCGGCCTCGCCGAGGTCATCAAGTGCGGCTTCATCGCGGACCCGGCGATCCTCGACCTGATCGAGGCCGACCCGGAGGGCGCCAAGACGCCGGCCGGACCGCACACCGTCGAGCTGATCCGGCGCGCCATCCAGGTCAAGGCCGACGTGGTCTCCGGCGACCTCAAGGAGTCCGGTCAGCGGGAGATCCTCAACTACGGCCACACCCTCGGCCACGCCATCGAGCGCAACGAGCGCTACAAGTGGCGGCACGGCGCCGCGATCTCCATCGGCATGGTCTACGCCGCCGAACTCGGCCGCCTGGCCGGGCGGCTGGACGACGAGACGGCCGACCGGCACCGCGCCGTGCTGGCCTCCGTCGGCCTGCCGCTGACCTACCGGGCGGACGCCTGGCCGAAGCTGCTGGACGCCATGAAGATCGACAAGAAGTCGCGCGGCGACCTGATCCGCTTCATCGTCCTGGACGGCCTCGGCAAGACCTCCGTCCTGGAGGGCCCCGACCCGTCCCTGCTCGTCGCCGCCTACGCGGAGGTCTCGGCGTGACCAGGGTCATGGTGCTCAACGGCCCCAACCTCGGACGCCTCGGCAGCCGTGAGCCGGACGTCTACGGTGCCACCTCGTACGCCGGGCTGGTCGAGCGCTGCACGGCGCTCGGCGCGGAGTTCGGCTTCGAGGTCGAGGTCCACGAGACCAACTCCGAGCAGCGGATGGTCGAGTGGCTGCACGAGGCGGCCGACGGCAAGGTGCCCGTGGTGATCAACCCGGGCGCGTTCACGCACTACTCGTACGCCATGCGGGACGCGGCCGCGCAGCGCACCGCGCCGCTCATCGAGGTGCACATCTCCAACCCGTACGCGCGCGAGACCTTCCGGCACACCTCGGTCATCGCCGCCGTCGCCTCCGGCACCATCGCCGGGTTCGGGCTCGGCTCGTACGAACTCGCCCTGCGCGCCCTGGCGGAGCAGCTCACCACGCGCTGACGGCCGGTCGGACGGGCCGGGCCGGTGCCGTGCGTTCCGGCCGGCCCGAGGGCGGGCGGCGGCCCGGCGGCGGACTGTGCCCGTCGCCGGGCCGCCGTGTAGTGTCCCCGCTGGGAGAAGTCGGGAGGTGACCGTGACGCAGTACGCCGGGGGCGGGCAGGTGCCCCCTCATCCCGTCGCTCCGCCGGTCCGGCCGGCCGCCGGGGCCGTGACGGCCGTTTCGTCCCCCGGACCGGTGCCGTTCGGCGGGCGCGTCCCGCCACCGATTCCGCCCGCGCCGGTGCCCGCGGCTCCCGCGCCAGCCCCGGCCCCGGCGCCGGCTCCCATGCCCACCGCGCCGATGCCGGCCGGGGCCACCGGGCACTTCGTCCTGCCCTCCGGCGCGCCCGTCCAGCTCCCGGCCCACCCGCCGCAGCGGCACGCGCCCGCCGGGCCGATCGCGGTCCTGCTGATCGGACCCGCCGGCGCCGGCAAGACCACCGTCGCCCGGTACTGGGCCGAGCGGCGGCACACCCCGACCGCGCACATCAGCCTGGACGACGTCCGGGAGTGGGTGCAGTCCGGCTTCGCCAACCCGCAGTCCGGCTGGAACAACGCCTCCGAGGCCCAGTACCGGCTGGCCCGCCGCACCTGCGGCTTCGCCTGCCGCAACTACCTCGCCAACGGCATCTCCTGCATCATCGACGACGCCGTCTTCCCCGACCGCCCGGCCATCGGCCTCGGCGGCTGGAAGCGGCACATCGGCCCCGGCATGCTGCCCGTCGTGCTGCTGCCCAGCCTCGACTCGGTGCTCGGCCGCAACGCCCGGCGCAGCGGCAACCGCCGGCTGGGCGACGAGGAGGTCGCCCGCATCCACGGGCGGATGGCCGGCTGGTACAACTCCGGGCTGCCGATCATCGACAACTCGCACCTGGACGTCGCCGCGACGGCCGCCGAGCTGGACCGGGTGATCCTGGCCCGGCTCACGGGGATGCCGGTCCGCTGAGCCGGCCGGGCCGCCGACCTGCGGGATCGCGGGGATGTCGGGGGCGGCTGCGATGATGGACGGGTCGAGTTGATCCGTCCCAGGGGAGCCGAGCCCGTGCCGGAAGGCCACATCATCCACCGCCTCGCGGCCGAGAACACCACGGCCTTCGGCGGCCGTCCCGTCCGGGTGTCCAGCCCGCAGGGCCGCTTCGCCGACGACGCCAAGCTGATCGACGGGCAGGTCCTGGTCGGGGCGGAGGCCGTCGGCAAGCACCTCTTCCTCGGCTTCGAGGAGGGCGCGTGGGTCCACGTGCACCTCGGCCTCTACGGCGGCTTCGCCTTCGGCGCCGGGCCCGCCCCGGAGCCCGTCGGGCTGATCCGGCTGCGCCTGGAGAACGACGACGCCCACGCCGACCTGCGCGGCCCCAACACCTGCGCGCTGGTCACCGGCGCGGAGAAGGCCGCCGTCGCCGCGCGCCTCGGCCCGGACCCGCTGCGCGCCGACGCCGATCCGGACGCCGCCTGGCGCCGGATATCGGCCAGCCGGACGACGGTCGCGGCCCTGCTGATGGACCAGAAGGTGCTGGCCGGGGTGGGCAACGTCTACCGCGCCGAGGTGCTCTTCCGGCACGGCATCGCCCCGCACCGGGCCGGCCGGGACCTCACCCGGGCCGAGTGGGACGCGATCTGGGCGGACCTCGTCGGGCTGATGCGCGAGGGCGTCGGCGCGGGCCGCATCGACACCGTCCGGCCCGAGCACACCCCCGAGGCGATGGGCCGGCCGCCGCGCGTGGACGACCACGGCGGCGAGGTCTACGTCTACCGCCGCGCCGCGATGCCCTGCCTGGTCTGCGGCACGGACGTGCGGACGGAGTCGCACGCGGCGCGCAACCTGTTCTGGTGCCCGACCTGCCAGGCGGCCTGAGCCGGATTCAGGTGGCGGGGGCCGGCACGCCGTAGGCTGGGCCCGGGCCGGCGGAGGGAGCGGACGGGTGGACGGCTTCGAGGTGTCCAACAGGGTTTCGGGCACGGTGCACGGGAACGTGATCCAGGGCGGAAACGTCACGGTCCACCTGGAGCCGCAGCGCCGGATCCCGCATCAGGTGCGACCGCCCCGCCGGACCTTCGTCAACCGCGAGCGCGAACTCGCCGCTCTCACGGGTGCGCTGGGCCGGGCCGGGCGGGACGGGCCGGCGATCGTCGTCTTCACCGGGCTGGCCGGCGTCGGCAAGACGGAGCTGGTGGCGAAGTTCGCCACCGAACAGGCGGCGCAGTTCCCGGGCGGTGTCCTGTACGCCGACCTCAAGGCCTACCGGCACGGGGCCGCGGTGGACCTCGCCGGGGTGCTGGAGGGTTTCCTGCGGGCCCTCGGGGTCCGTGTGCCGGACGTGGAGGCGGAGCGGTTCGGGGAGTTCCGGACGGCCACCGCCGGGCAGCGCTGTCTGGTCTTCCTCGACAACGTCGAGCACGCCGCCGAGGTCCGCGCTCTGCTGCCGACGAGCGGGCTGCTGGTGGCGGCGGGCCGGCAACGCCTGGACGCGCTGCGGATGGACGGCGCCGAGGTGCTGCGGCTGGAGCGGCTGGACGAGACGGCGGCCGCCGCCCTGGTGCGCGGCTGGCTGAGCGCCGGGCGCGGCACCGACGGTGAGGTCGCGGCCCTGGTGGAGCGGTGCGCGGGGCTGCCGCTCGCCCTCAACGCGGTCGGGAGCCAGCTGCTGGGCCGGAGCCGCCTCTCGGTGGGCCAGGTGGTGGCCGAACTAGCGGACTGGGACAGCAAGTTGGCCATTCTGAACAACGACGAGGGGAACCTCCGCCGGACCTACGACCCGGTCTACGAGCGGCTCTCGGCGCCCGCCCGGGCGCTCTACCACCTGATCGGCGTGCATCCCGGCCCCTTCGTGTCGGCCGAACTGGCCGGGGCGACGGGCGTCGAGGACGCGGACGAGGCCCTGGACGAGCTGTGCGGCGCGCACCTGCTGGACGTCGTGGTCGACGACGGCCCGGAGGAGCGCTTCCAGGCGCACGACGTCGTCCGGACGCACGCCCACGCCCGTGCGCGCGAACTGCCCGGCCGGGCCGAGCTCCTGGCCCGGGTCGTCGCCTACTTCAGGGGCCGGGCGTCGGTGGCGGACCGGGCGATGGGGTCGCGGCTGCGGGTGCAGGAGCCGAGCGGCGACGACCTGCCGGGCTTCGGCTCGTACGCGGCGGCCCTGGAGTGGTTCCAGGCCGAACGGGCCGACCTGCGCGCGGTGGTGGAGGCGGCGGCCGGGCAGGGGTGGCACGGCGAGGTGTGGCGGCTCTGCGAGTCGCTGTGGCCGCTGTACCACGGCCGCAAGCACTACGAGGACCTGATCGCCACCCACCGGCTCGGCGTCGAGTCGGCGCAGTGGGACAACCAGCCCGACGCCGTCGTCCGGATGCGCAACCAGCTCGCCCGCGCCTACTACGAGCGGCGGGAGTTCCCGCTCGCGGCCGAGCAGTTGGCGCTCGCCGCGGAGCAGGTGCCGCTGGTGACCGACCGGCGGCTCGCGGGCGTGCTGTACGAGACGGACGGGCTGCTGTGCCTGGCCGACGGGCGGACGGCGCGGGCGGTGGAGCGGTTCACGCTGGCCCTGGAGGAGAACCAGGGCGACGACCACGGCGAGATCGTGCAGAGCTACAACGTCGCGCAGGCGCTGATCGCGGACGGCCGGGCGGAGGAGGCGCTGGCCGTCCTCGACGAGGCCCGCGCGAGGGCCGTCGACACCGAGGACACCGACATGCTGATGAAGCTCCCGCTGGTGCGCGCCCGCGCCCAGCACGCGCTGGGGCGGCTGGACCTCGCGGTCGCGGACGCCGCCGAGTGCGCGCGGCGGGCGGCCGGGCTGAGCCAGTACGCCAAAGAGGCGCAGGCGCACACGCTGCTCGTCGAGCTCGCGGAGGAGCAGGGGGACGCGGCGCTCGCGGCGCGCAGCCGGGAGCGGCTGCAGGAACTGCAGGCACGCTAGTGCCGTGGCACCAGGACGTCCTCTTACGGCCCGGTGGTGAACGCGACCCGGGTGCGGTGTTCGCCGGTGCGGATGGTGAGTCCGTGCTCGGGGAGGCCGGCCGGGTCGCCGCCGGTGGTGAGCCAGTGCGCCACGGCGGAGCCGAGGAGCAGCGGGTCGAGGCGGGGTTCGGCGCTGCCCCAGGTCCGTTCGGCGCAGGCTTCCAGCAGCAGGCCGGTGCGCAGCCGGACGAGGTGGCGGGCCGGGCCGAGGGCGGCCACCGCGACGGCGAGGCCGGGGAGCGCGGCGGCGGTGTCGGCGAGCCAGCGTCCGGCGGGGAGTTCGGCGCGCGTCTCGGTCCGGGCGAGGACCTCGGCGGTGTAGCGCAGGGCGTCGCCCGGGTGTTCGTCGGTGAGGGCGTGGAAGCCGCGCGGAGTGTGGTCGCCGGGGTCGAAGGGGTAGCGCCGCAGGCTGACCTCGGTGCCCTCGCTCGCGGCCTCGACGTCGTAGGCCGTCGGGCCTTCGGGGGTGCCGGGGCGGGGGACCGGCTTGGGGTAGGGCGGCAGGAGCGGTTCGTCGTCCGGTTCGTCCAGTCCGTCCAGGAAGGAGTAGAGCAGTGGGCGCAGCACCTCGGCGGAGCGGCCGCGGCGGGCGAGGGAGCGGTCGGTGATCGGGCGCAGGGCGGCCGGGTCCTGCTTCTGCAGGGCCTGTTCGAGCTGGGCGGCGAGGTCGCCGTCCGGGTCGAGCGCGGGGGCGGCCTGGCCGAAGGCGTGGCTGGGGGAGTGCGGGTCGAGTTCGGCGGCGCCGGTGGCGACGAGCAGGGTGGGGCGTTCCAGGGCGGCGCCGTAGACGGACACCGAGCCGTGGTCGCCGATCAGGCAGTCGGCGGCGACGAGGGCGGCCTGCCAGCCCTGGTGGGGCGGGACGAGGCGCAGGCCCATCCGCCGGGCGTCGTCGAGCAGGGCCTCGGGGTCGTGCCGGTTCCAGATGTTGGGGTGGAGGACGACGGCGACCGCGTACTCGTCGGCGGGGAGCCGGCGGACGAGGCGCCGGGGCAGGTCGGGGCGGCGGCCGAATAACGAGTGCTCGCTCCAGGTGGAGTTGACGACGACGAGCCGCCGGCCGTCGACGGCGCCGAGGGCGGCCCGGTAGGAGTCGCGCAGGCGCAGGCTGCGGAGCATGCGGTCGAAGCACGGGTCGCCGACGACCTGGGCGACGTCCAGCGCCTCGGGGCAGGAGACCCGCAGCCGGTCGAGCTGTTCCGGGTGGGAGAGGCCGAGGACGTCGACGAAGACCCGGCCGTGGTGGGTAAGTTCGTTGCGGGAGAGGCCGGCTGCGCTGACGGTGTCGCCGGTGGACTCGGTCACCAGGCGGTTGTAGCCGGCGCCGTGCGGGAGGACGACGAGCCGGGCGTCGAGGCGGTGCATCGAGGAGTGGACGGCGCAGGCGACGGCCAGGTCGAAGCGGTGCCGGACGGCCTCCTCCCAGTCCAGCAGGGTGATGCCGGGCAGGCCGCGCAGGTAGTCGTCGAGGCCGTCGGCGAAGGCGGAGCCGGGGTTGACGGTGGCGTAGCGCTCGATGCCGTCGCGGTTCAGGAGGGTGAGGACGTCGAGGACCCGGGTGGCGGAGGTGAGGGTGCGGGCGACCGCCAGCACGCGCGCCCTGACCGGCCGGGTGTTCCAGCGGTCGGCGGGCCAGGCGTGGGGGTGGGTCGGCACGCCATGATCGTACTCATCGGGTCGGCTCCCCGCGGTGATTCAGGCCCGGGAGGTCAGCCCGCCGCGGCGGCGGGCTCCTCGTGGTCGGCCGCGGCGCACTCGTCGAGGAGGGGGCGCATGCTCTCGTCGACGAGCCGGTAGCGCACGACGCGTCCGTCCTTGTCCCCGGTGACCACGCCGGCCGTCCGCAGCAGCCGCAGGGCCTGCGAGACGGCCGGGTCGCGCATGCCGGTGGCGACGGCGAGGTCGGTGACGGCGAGCGGTCCGGCGCGGTGCAGGGCGAGCAGGATCGCGAGCCGCCCGGGGTCGGCGAGCAGGGAGAACCGCTCGGACCACGAGCGGACGTGCGCGGCGTCGCCGATCGCGGCGATGGCCTCGCAGACCCGGTGTCCGTCGATGGTGCGGTGGCCCGCGCGGTCGGCCGGTACGAGATGCATGCGGACATTCTGGCAGCTCACGACCTGTGATCCTGGACACCTGCGTAGGTGCGCAGCCTTGCAAGGGTCGGCCCGGGACCCCTACGGTGTTCCCCGCCGTGGTGCTCGGGAAGACCGGTGACGGACCCTCAGGGGTCCCATTCCGGAGCGGCCCTCGCCACTGTGATCGGGGGAGTCCGCCCGTACCCAGACGCCACTGGGCGCTTCGCGCGCCTGGGAAGGCGGGTACGGGAGCCCCGTCAGCCAGGAGACCGGCCACGGCATCTCACGAACGTCTTTCCACGAGGTGCTGGAGCGTGATCCGAAGATGACCCTGCCCGAAACCGCCGCCCCCGAGGCCGCGCCCGCCGTGCTGCCCACCTTCCGGTGGAGGAGAGAGGACACCGTCCGCACCGCCGGGCTGATGGGGGTGATCCTGGCCATGCACGTCGTGGCGTTCGGGACCCTCGTCTTCCTGGTGGCGCCGCACAACTACGCCGTCGGCACCCAGGTCTTCGGGGTGGGCCTCGGCATCACGGCGTACACGCTCGGCATGCGGCACGCGTTCGACGCCGACCACATCGCGGTGATCGACAACACCACCCGCAAGCTGATGGCCGACGGCAAGCGGCCGGTCTCGGTGGGCTTCTGGTTCGCCCTCGGGCACTCGTCGATGGTGGTCGTCATGGCCGCCCTGGTCGCGGGCGGCGCGCAGCTGGCGAACACGCTGATGGACGACGAGTCGACCACCCACCAGTGGCTCGGCATGGTCGGCACGACGGCCTCCGGCGCGTTCCTCTACCTGATCGGCGCGCTCAACCTGGCGGCGCTGCTCGGCATCCTGAAGGTGTTCCGGGCGATGCGCGCCGGGCAGTACGACGAGGCCGAGCTGGAGCAGCACCTGAACTCGCGCGGCTTCATGGCCCGGGTGCTGAACCGGGCGACCCGCTCGATCACCCGGCCCGGCCAGATGTTCCCGGTGGGCATGGTGCTCGGCCTCGGCTTCGACACCGCGACCGAGGTGACCCTGATGGTGATGGCCGGTTCGGGCGCGGCCGCCGGGCTGCCCTGGTACGCGATCGTCTGCCTGCCGCTGCTGTTCGCGGCGGGGATGAGCCTGTTCGACACGCTGGACGGGACGTTCATGAACTTCGCGTACCAGTGGGCGTTCTCCAACCCGGTGCGCAAGGTGTACTACAACCTGACGATCACCGGTCTGTCGATCGCGGTGGCGTTCATCATCGGCACGATCGAGCTGGTCGGCGTGCTGCACGAGAAGCTGGACCTGACCGATCCGGTCACCGGCTGGATCGCGGACATCTCGCTCGACAACGTCGGCTACGCGATCGCCGGGCTGTTCGTCGTCGTCTGGGCCGCGGCGATCGCGTACTGGAAGCTGGCCGGGGTCGAGAAGCGCTGGGGCGCCGAACGCTCCTGAGCACGCCTGCCGCACGCCTGCCGCACGCCTGCCGCGACGGCGCCTCCCCACGGTGGGGAGGCGCCGTCGCGCGCGTTCCGGGCCGGCTGCGCCGGGTCAGCTGTGCCGGTCGCCGTAGCGCTGGCGGAAACGCTCGACGCGGCCCGCGGTGTCGAGCACGCGGGACTGGCCGGTGTAGAAGGGGTGGCTCGCCGAGGAGATCTCGACGTCGATGACGGGGTAGGTGTTGCCGTCCTCCCACTCGACCGTGCGGTCGCTGGTGACCGTCGAGCGGGTGAGGAAGGAGAGGCCGCCGACCTTGTCGCGGAAGACGACGGGCCGGTAGGCGGGGTGGATTCCGGGCTTCATGGGGGGTGCCTCCTCGGCGGGGGATCAGCGCTCTTCGTTCGACGTTCTTCGTTCCGGCGCTCTTCGGTCAGCGCTCTTCGCGGAAGTCGACGTGCTCGCGCGCGACCGGGTCGTACTTGCGCAGCACCATCCGGTCCGGGTCGTTCCGGCGGTTCTTGCGGGTCACGTACGTGTAGCCGGTGCCGGCGGTGGAGCGGAGCTTGATGACGGGGCGCAGTTCGCTGCGGGCCATGAGGTCCTCCGGAGGGGTCGGGTGGTGCGGCGCTTCGGGGCCGGGTTGGAACCGTACACCGAAATGGATGTCATTTTCATCTGGTGTAACGTGACCTCCGTCCCGCCCATTCCCGGACCGTTTTGGGAGCCCCCATGTCCGCCCACTGCCAGCTCACCGGCCGCCGGCCGGGCTTCGGCAACGCGATCTCGCACTCGCACCGCCGCACCCCGCGGCGCTTCGACCCCAACATCCAGCGCAAGCGCTACTGGCTGCCGGGCGAGGGCCGGTACGTCCGGCTCACGCTCAGCGCCAAGGGGATCCGCACGATCGACGCGATCGGGGTCGAGGCCGCCGTCGCCCGGATCCGGGCCCGGGGGGAGAAGGTCTGATGGCGAAGCAGAGCAAGATCGCCAAGAACGAACGGCGGCGCGAGACCGTCGCCCGCTACGCGGGGCGCCGCGCCGAGCTCAAGCGGATCATCGCCCAGCCCGGCACCGCCCCCGCCGAGCGCGCCGCCGCCCAGGCCGAACTCGCCCGCCAGCCGCGCGACGCCAGCGCCACCCGGATCCGCAACCGCGACGCCGTCGACGGCCGCCCGCGCGGTTACGTCGGCGCCTTCGGCCTCTCCCGGATCAATCTGCGCACCCTCGCCCACGCGGGCCACCTGCCCGGCGTCCGCAAGGCCGGCTGGTGAGCGGCGCGGACGGGACCAGGCTGCCCGTCGTGGTCGTCGCCGGGCTGCACGCCGACCACCGCCGCAGTGCCGTCGAGGAGTTGGCGCGCGGCGCGGTCGACGCCGTGGTCCTCCACCACGACCTGCGGGACGCCTCCCGGGGCGTCGTCCACCGCCGACTGCGCGACGCGGGCGGCGAGTTCGACCCGGCCGACGTACCGCTGCTCAACGACTGCCCGTGCTGCGCCCTGCGGTAGGACCTGCTGCCCCTCGTCCCGGCGGCCCAGCGCAGCCGCGGCCGCTTCTGGCTGGCCAACCGGCCCGACCATGGGCCCCTCCTGCCCGCTGGCAGGCAAGGAGGGAGCTCGCGTGGGACGCGGCCGGGGCGAACCTCGCGGTGGAGGAGTGCGGGCCGTGGCTCTCCGCGCTGCCCGACGCGGCCTGGGACCTCTACCCGCCCGCGCGCCGGGCCGCCGCCGCCCTCGACTGGCACCCGGCCCACGGTGACCGCGTGCAGCAGCTCAGCTTCACGGCCGAGGGCCTGGACACGGACGGGATCACCCACCTCCTCGACTCCTGCCTGCTCACCGACGCCGAACTCGCCGCCGGCGAATCCGGCTGGAAGGCGCTGCCCGACGCCTTCCACGACCTGCTCGACCCCGTCGCCTGAGGATCATCACTGTGCGTAAACGACTCAACCCGCCGAGGCCCAAGCCCAACCCGCTGGTCACAGCCGGTATCGAGTACATCGACTACAAGGACACCGATCTCCTGCGGAAGTTCGTCTCCGACCGCGGCAAGATCCGCAGCCGCAGGGTCAGCCGGCTGACCGTCCGGCAGCAGCGGGCGATGGCCCGGGCGATCAAGAACGCCCGCGAGATGGCCCTGCTCCCGTACACCACCCGATAGGAGACCCTGATGGCCGTACCCAAGCGCAAGACGTCCCGCAGCAACACGCGGCACCGCCGGGCCCAGTGGAAGGCGAGCGCGCCGAAACTCGTCCCGATCACGGTGAACGGGCGGGAACTGCTCGTCCCGCAGCACCTCGTGCCCGCCTACCGGAGGGGGCTCATCGATCCGGAAGGGGGGTGACGGCGCCGCCGGGGGCGCGGGTAGGTAAAGGTCGCGCCCCCGTCGGGGGTTCTCGGCGGGCGGATCGGGGGCGGGCTTCGTAGGCTCGACGCATGTCTGATGCGTACGCGGGTCGGCGGGAGCGGCTGCGGGAGCACTGCAGTGCGGCCGGGGCCGATGCGGCGCTGATCACCCGGCCGGCCAACGTGCGGTACCTGACCGGCTGCGCCCCCTGCGGCGCGACCCTGCTGCTCACCAGGGAACGGGTGCTGCTGACGCTGCCGGACGACCTGCCGCCGGACGACACCGGGGAGCACCTGATCGCCGCCGACGTCACCCAGGTCCCGGTGCCGGCCGGGGCGGACACCGCGCTGGCGGCCGCGGCCGAGGCCTCCCGGCTGCGGGTGCACGCCATGGCGGTGGAGGAGCACGACCTCACCGTCCTGCGCCACCGCGCGGTGGCGAGCCTGGCCGAGGGGGTCCGGCTGGCCGAGCTGGGGCAGGTCGTCGAACGGCTGCGGGTGATCAAGGACGAGCACGAGATCGCCGACCTGCGGATCGCCGCCGAGATCGCCGACCAGGCGCTCGGCGAGCTGCTGGAGTCGATCCTGGTCGGCCGCACCGAGCGGCACCTGGCGATGGAGCTGGAGCGCCGGATGATCGACCACGGTGCCGACCGGGCGGCCTTCCCGGTCTCGGTCGGCACCGGCAGCCACTCCGGCCAGCCCGCCCACCAGCCGACCGACCGCCGGGTCGAGGAGGGCGACTTCCTGACCGTGGTGCTCGGCGCCCAGTACCGCGGGTACGGCGTGTCGACCGCCCGGACCTTCGTGATCGGCGCCGCCCCCGCGCCCTGGCAGGTGGAGCTGCACCGGCTGGTGTTCCGGGCGCAGCGGGCCGGGCGGGAGGCGCTCGGACCCGGCGTGGAGCAGTGCGTACCCGACCGGGCGGCGCGGCAGATCCTGGACGCGGCCGGCCACTCCGAGGCCTCCCCGCACCCGGTGGGCCACGGCATCGGGCTGGAGATGCGGGAGGCGCCGCGCCTCGGTCCGGCGGACATGGGTAAACTGGACAGCCGCGTACCGGTCACCGTCGGTCCGGGGGTACACATCCCGGGCAAGGGCGGGGTCCGGATCGAGGACACGCTCGTCGTGCGCCCCCTCGAAGAGGGCGGGCCCGAGCTGCTCACCATCACCACCAAGGAGCTCCTCGCCCTGTGACGGCGGCCCCGGGCCGCCGGTGGCAGGACGCGACCCTTGGTTCCTTGACAGCTATATCCAGGAGTAAGTGCGCCCGTGGCTTCCACGAACGATCTCAAGAACGGCATGGTCCTCAAGCTGGAGGGCGGCAAGCTCTGGTCCGTCGTCGAGTTCCAGCACGTCAAGCCCGGCAAGGGCCCGGCCTTCGTGCGTACGAAGCTCAAGGAGGTCCTGACGGGCAAGGTCGTCGACAAGACCTTCAACGCCGGCACCAAGGTCGAGACCGCCAACGTCGACAAGCGCGGCATGCAGTTCTCGTACAAGGACGGCGAGAACTTCGTGTTCATGGACATGGACACCTACGACCAGCTCACCATCGAGCCGGCCGTCGTCGGTGACGCCGCCAACTACCTGCTGGAGGGCTTCGAGGCCCTCGTCGCGACCAACGAGGGCGCGGTGCTCTACATCGAGCTCCCGACCTCCGTCGAGCTGCTCATCGCGCACACCGAGCCGGGCGTCCAGGGCGACCGCTCCACCGGTGGCACCAAGCCGGCCACCCTGGAGACCGGTGCCGAGATCCAGGTCCCGCTCTTCGTCGTCACCGGCGAGAAGGTCAAGGTCGACACCCGCGACGGCAGCTACCTCGGCCGGGTGAAGTAAGTCCGTGTCGGCCGCACGCAGCAAGGCCCGCACCCGGGCCTTCCAGATCCTCTTCGAGGCCGACCACCGCGGGGTCGACCCGCAGCAGGTCCTCGCCGACTGGGTGGCCCGCGCCCGCGAGCCCAAGCCCGACGAGGGCACCCCCCAGGTCGCCGAGTACACGATGGAGCTGATCGAGGGTTACGTCCGGCACGCGCGCCGGATCGACGACCTGATCTCCCAGTACTCGGTGGGCTGGACGCTCGACCGGATGCCGATCGTGGACCGCAACGTCCTGCGGCTCGGCGCCTACGAGCTGATCTGGGAGGACGGCGTCCCGGACGCCGTCGTCCTGGACGAGGCCGTGGAGATCGCCAAGGAGTTCTCCACGGACGACTCCCCGTCCTTCGTCAACGGCCTGCTCGCCCGCTTCCTGGAGCTGAAGCCGAGCATCCGCCGCTAGGCACGGACGGGCCCCGCCCCGCGAACGGCCGCCGGACCCGCACGAGGGTCCGGCGGCCGTCGCGCGTTTCACCCGGGTGGCGTATGTTGGGAGCCTACTGGCCGGTAACTTATCGGTCGCACCATGAGAGATCCCCAGGTATCCCCACGCACGTCCGCAGTGAAGGGCAGGCCACCCCCATGACCACGGCGATCCGCAGCGAGTTCGACCAGGGCATCGCGCTGAGCAGACACCCCGAGGAGCCCGGCCGTTACGACGGCGAGCTCGGCGCGGGCTGGCAGATCGGCGGCGGCGTCAACGGCGGGCTGCTGCTCGCCGTCGCCGGACACGCGCTGTCGCTGGAGCACGGCGACCACCCCGACCCGGTGTCGATCAGCGGTTACTACCTGTCCGCCTCGGTGCCGGGCCCGGCCACCGTCCGCACCGAGGTGCTGCGCTCCGGCCGCGGCCTGTCCACCGGCACCGCCTCGCTCAGCCAGGACGGCGTCGAACGGCTGCGCGTCGTGGCCAGCCACGGGGACCTCTCGACGGCCGTCGGCGAGGTGCGCACCAGCGCGCAGCCGCCGCAGCTGCCGCCGCCGGACCAGTGTGTCGGCGTCGAACACGCGCCCAAGGAACTCATCGCCCAGGCCGCCCTGCTGGAGCGCTTCGACCTGCGGCTCGACCCGGCCACGATCGGCTGGGCGCTCGGACAGCCGTCCGGCACCGGGCGGATCCAGGGCTGGTTCCGGCTCGCCGACGGCCGCGAGCCCGACCCGCTGCTGCTCCTGCTGGTCGCCGACGCGCTGCCGCCGGTCACCTTCGACCTGGGGATGCCGGGCTGGGCGCCGACCGTCGAACTGACCGTCCACCTGCGGGCCAGGCCGGTGCCCGGCTGGCTGCGGGTCACCCACGCCACCCGCAACCTGGCCGGCGGCTACTTCGAGGAGGACGCCGAGGTCTGGGACGAGGCCGGCCGTCTGGTCGCGCAGTCCCGCCAGCTCGCCCGGGTGCCGCGCCCGGCGTGAGGCCCGACGGCGCGAGAACCGGCGCATTACCGGTGGTTACATTCCTGTGACACGCCGTACGTGTGCGGCGCTCGGGACTGGGGAGTAACACGGTCAGCGGCGGGCCCCGCCGCCGACCGTGACCCTACTGAGCCGGGAGCCACACGTGAGCGAGCGTAGCGAGCGAGCCATTGGGAGGCGCGTGTGGGCGAATGCCCCTGCCGAGCGCAGCGAGGTGGGAGCATGAGTCGAAAAGGCCGCGCTCGCCGCATCTCCGACTGCACCGCCGGCGGCTTCCGCCCGAACGCCCGTGCCCCGCACCGGCGGAGCGACGGGGAGGGGGCCGACCAGGCCTTCGTCATCGGTGTGCTGACCAGCGCCGCGGACTTCGAACGGGCCCGCGCCTGGCGGGTGACCGACGCCCCCGACTACGAGCGCTACCTGGCCGACACGGCCGACCTGCTCGCCGAGGCGCTGCGGCGCTTCGACACCGTCCGGGCGCGGATGTTCCACCCGCAGGACTTCGCCGAGTTCTGCGTCCTGCACGGGCTGGACCCGGCCGAGCCGGCCGCCCGCGACCGCTACCTGCTCAACCCCGCGCTGCAGACCCAACTGCTCGCCTACCAGGGCGAGGAGCTCGCCGGGGACTTCGTGCCGCGCCTGGTCCGCGCCCGGGAGAACGGACTGACGCTCCGCCACGCCGACCTGATCCTCGACGGCGGGCTCTACGGCGCCACCGGCGAGGCGGACGAGGACCACGGCCGCTGGGTGCGCACCGCCCACCAGCGCGGCTCCGAGGTGCTGCGCCGGATGCTGGTCGGCGCGGGCGCCGGGGTGTACGAGCTGCGGGTGCGGGTGGACGCGCCGGGCGGGAGGCTGAGCGCCGCGGCGCGCGTCCTCCAGTGGGAGGACGGCGTCGTGCGGATCAACGACGAGGACCTGGAGCTGGTCTGCGCGGTGCTGTGCGCCGGGCTGGCCCTGGAGCTGCCGGGCGTGGCCGTGCTGCACGGCTCGCAGGGGTCGGCGGCGGCCTGCGGGGAGTACCGGCCGGCCGCGTGGGCCTGGTCGAGCGGCGGGCCGGACTGGGCCCCGGCGGCCCGGCCGGTGCGGCTGGACGGGGTGGCCGCGCAGCCCGGGTACAGCCTGGGCACGGTCTGCTGAGGCACTGCCGAGGCGCCGGGGAGACACAGGGGAAGGCACCGGGAAGGCACGGGAGAAGCGCCGGCCCCGGCTGCTGGAACCACCGCTGCTGGAAACACCACGGCGCGGCCCCCGGGTTCCGGGGTGCCGCGCCGTGACGTTTCTGCTTGCCCGAAAGGGCGGGGCGAGCCTCGTTTCCGCTGGCGGGAGCCGGTGCGGGGAGCGTCAGCTCGCCTCCTCCTCGCGCACCGCGCGGCGCGCGTCGGGGTTGAGCACGCCCCACGAGATCAGCTGCTCGGTGAGGATCGACGGCGACTGGTCGTAGATGACGGCCAGGGTGCGCAGGTCGTCCTGGCGGATCGACAACACCTTGCCGTTGTAGTCGCCGCGCTGGCTCTGGATGGTCGCCGCGTAGCGCTGCAGCGGGCCGGCCTTCTCGGACGGGACCTGGGTCAGTCTCTCCAGGTCGAGCACCAGGCGCGGCGGCGGCTCGGCCGCGCCGCCCGGGGTGCCGCCGGGCAGCAGCTCCTGGACCGGGACGCCGTAGAACTCCGCCAGCTCGGCCAGCCGCTGCACGGTGACCGCACGGTCGCCGCGCTCGTACGAACCGACGACGACTGCCTTCCAGCGCCCCTGGGACTTCTCCTCGACACCGTGCAGGGAGAGACCCTGCTGAGTGCGGATCGCTCGGAGTTTGCCTCCGAGCTGCTTCGCGTAGTCGCTGGACATTGATCTCCCCGGACGAGATTGCTTCGCGTTCAGTGGTGGGTCACGGGCGATTGCCGACGCCGTTACCGGTGGGTTCGACGTCCGTCTCGTAACTCACTGTGAGGTTACGTAGAGTAAGGTGTTGCGTCAAGCCGAATGGGGCAGTCGTGCGAATGGCCTGCGTCCGGGGTGCGTCGGGCGCGTTAACCCGGTGAAGCGGAATGGTGCAGGTCCGTTTGCCCGCTTGCGCGCTGGTAGGATTGCCCGAAGCCCGCGCCCGGTCGGCGGGGGCCGTCCCAGACATCCTTTAAGGCCCGTCCAGTGAGGCGGGGAAGGAGGTCCGCTTCGGCATGACCACACACCAGGATCCGTCACCCCGAGCACCGCACCAGGTGCTGGACGGCGCGGACATCGCCCGGGTCGTCACCCGGATAGCGCACGAGATCGTCGAGCGCGCCAAGGGCGCGGAGGACGTCGTGCTGCTCGGCATCCACACCCGCGGCGTCCACCTCGCCCGCCGCCTGCGTGACCGGCTGGCCCAGATCACCGGCCGCGAGATCCCGCTCGGCACCCTGGACATCACGATGTACCGGGACGACCTGCGGCTCAAGCCCGCCCGCGCCCTGGAGCACACCGAGATCCCGGCCGGCGGCATCGACGGCAAGCTCGTGATCCTCGTCGACGACGTGCTGTTCTCCGGCCGCACCATCCGCGCCGCGCTCGACGCGCTCGGCGACATCGGCCGCCCGCGCGCCGTCCAGCTGGCCGTCCTGGTCGACCGCGGCCACCGCGAGCTGCCGATCCGCGCCGACTACGTGGGCAAGAACCTGCCCACCTCGCTGCGCGAGGCCGTGCAGGTGCGCCTGGCCGACACCGACGGCGTGGACGCCGTCCTGGTCGGCGACCGCGACCACAACCAGCGCTCGTCGCAGGCCCTGACCGAACCGCACCTTCCGGAGTAGCCCGCGTGATGCGCCACCTCGTCTCCGCCGCCGATCTCACCCGCGACGACGCGCTGCTGATCCTGGACACCGCCGAGGAGCTGGCCCAGCTCTCCGGGCGGGCCGTGAAGAAGCTGCCCACGCTGCGCGGCCGGACCGTCGTCAACCTCTTCTTCGAGGACTCGACCCGCACCAAGACCTCCTTCGAGGTCGCCGAGAAGCGCCTCTCGGCGGACGTCATCAACTTCTCCGCCAAGGGCTCGTCCGTCTCCAAGGGCGAGAGCCTCAAGGACACCGCGCTGACCCTGCAGGCCATGGGTGCCGACGCGGTCGTCATCCGCCACCACGCCTCCGGCGCGCCGGCCCGCCTGGCACAGTCCGACTGGCTGCACGGCAGTGTCATCAACGCCGGTGACGGCACCCACGAGCACCCCACCCAGGCGCTGCTCGACGCCTTCACCATGCGCCGCCACCTCAACCCGGGCAGTGGCAAGGACCTCGCAGGGCGCCGGGTGACGATCGTCGGCGACGTCCTGCACAGCCGGGTCGCCCGCTCCAACGTCCACCTGCTGACCACCCTCGGCGCCCAGGTTACCTTCGTCGCCCCGCCGACGCTGCTGCCCATCGGCATCGAGAACTGGCCCTGCGAGATCAGCTACGACCTGGAGAGCGTGCTCCCCAAGACGGACGCGCTGATGATGCTCCGGGTGCAGCGCGAGCGGATGAACGCCGCGTTCTTCCCGACCGAGCGGGAGTACAGCCGCCGCTACGGCATGAACGGCCCGCGGATGACCCAGCTGCCCGAGCACGCGATCGTCATGCACCCCGGCCCGATGGTCCGCGGCATGGAGATCACCGCCGAGGTCGCCGACTCGCCGCGCTGCACCGCGGTCGAGCAGGTCGCCAACGGCGTGTCGGTCCGCATGGCCGTGCTGTACCTGCTCCTCGGCGGGGCCGTCTTCGCCGACGGCCCGAACGACGCCGCCCGCACCGAATCCGTGGAGACCGCCAAGTGACCACCTACCTGATCCGCAACGCCCAGATCGCCGGCGGCGCCCCGCAGGACCTCCACCTCGCCGACGGCGTGATCAAGGCGATCGGCACCGGCCTGGCCGTCGAGGCCGACATCGAGATCGACGCCACCGGCCTGATCGTGCTGCCCGGCCTGGTCGACCTGCACACCCACCTGCGCGAGCCCGGCCGCGAGGACGCCGAGACCGTCCTCACCGGCACCCAGGCCGCCGCGATGGGCGGCTTCACCGCCGTGCACGCGATGGCCAACACCACCCCGGTGGCCGACACCGCCGGCGTCGTCGAGCAGGTCTGGCGGCTCGGCCAGGAGGCCAGCTACTGCGACGTGCAGCCGGTCGGCGCCGTCACCGTCGGCCTGGAGGGCAAGAAGCTCGCCGAGCTCGGCGCCATGCACGAGTCCGCCGCCGGTGTCCGGGTCTTCTCCGACGACGGCAAGTGCGTCGACGACGCCGTGCTGATGCGCCGCGCGCTGGAGTACGTCAAGGCCTTCGACGGCGTCGTCGCCCAGCACGCCCAGGAGCCGCGGCTCACCGAGGGCGCGCAGATGAACGAGGGCCAGGTCTCCGGCGAGCTCGGGCTCGGCGGCTGGCCGGCCGTCGCCGAGGAGTCGATCATCGCCCGCGACGTGCTGCTCGCCGCGCACGTCGGCTCCCGGCTGCACGTCTGCCACGTCTCCACGGCCGGCTCGGTCGAGATCATCCGCTGGGCCAAGGCCAAGGGCTGGGACGTCACCGCCGAGGTCACCCCGCACCACCTGCTGCTCACCGACGAGCTGGTCCGCTCGTACGACCCGGTCTACAAGGTGAACCCGCCGCTGCGCACCGCCGCGGACGTCCAGGCGCTGCGCAAGGCGCTGGCCGACGGCACCATCGACGCCGTCGCCACCGACCACGCGCCGCACCCGGCCGAGGACAAGGACTGCGAGTGGGCCGTCGCCGCGATGGGCATGGTCGGCCTGGAGACCGCGCTGTCGGTCGTGCAGCAGACCATGGTCGACACCGGCCTGCTGAACTGGGCGGGCGTCGCCGACCGCATGTCGCACCGCCCGGCCCGGATCGGCCGTCTCGCCGGGCACGGCCGGCCCGTCTCGGTCGGTGAGCCGGCCAACCTGGTGCTGTTCGATCCCGCGTACCGTGGTGCCGTGAACCCGGACAGCTTCGCCACCCGCAGCCGCAACACCCCCTACAAGGGCCTCGACCTGCCCGGACGGGTGCACGCCACCTTCCTGCGCGGCCGGGCGACCGTCCTGGCCGGGGAGCTCGTCGAGCAGGGCGTCGACGCGTGAGTTTCCACCGCACGCCCGCCCCGCTCGCCCCGTTCACCCCGCTGGCCCAGGAACAGGCCAAGGTCCACGACTGGCCCGGGTACATCGGCTGGGCCGTCGGCCTGCTGATCGTGATCGGGCTCGTCTACTGGCTGATGCGCCAGGGCTGGAACTGGCGGCGCACGCTGCAGTCCGGAATCCCGCCGCTGCCCGCCGTGCCGGCCGGCGCCGGCCGGACCATCCTGGAGACCAGCGGCCGGTACCACGGCACCACCACCGCCGGGAACTGGCTCGACCGGGTCGTCGCGCACGGCCTGGGCAACCGCAGCCGCGCCGACCTCATCCTCGGCGAGGACGGCCTGCTGGTGCGCCGCCCCGGCGACGTCGACCTCTGGATCCCGGCCGGGCACCTGACCGGTGCCCGCACGGACTCCGGAATCGCCGGCAAGGTCGTCCCGGCCGGGATCCTCGTCGTCACCTGGACGCACGAGGGCACCGAGCTGGACTCCGGCTTCCGGGCCGACCACCCCGACGAGCACGCCGCCTGGGTCGAGGCGGTCGCTCACCTCGCAACACGTACGAAGACGAAGACGGAAGAGGCCGCGCAATGACCGCACCTGCCCCCACCACGCAGCGCCAACGGCGGGAACGCGTCCCGGCCGTGCTCGTCCTGGAGGACGGCCGGACCTTCCGCGGCCAGGCCTACGGCGCCGTCGGCGAGACCTTCGGCGAGGCGGTCTTCAACACCGGCATGTCCGGCTACCAGGAGACCCTCACCGACCCGTCGTACCACCGCCAGGTGGTCGTGATGACGGCCCCGCAGATCGGCAACACCGGCTGGAACGACGAGGACGACGAGTCCAAGCGGATCTGGGTCGCCGGGTACGTCGTGCGCGACCCCGCCCGGGTCGCCTCCAACTGGCGCTCGCGCCGCTCGCTGGACGACGAGCTCGTCCGCCAGGGCGTCGTCGGCATCAGCGGCATCGACACCCGCGCGCTCACCCGGCACCTGCGCGACCGCGGCGCCATGCGCTGCGGCATCTTCTCCGGCCCGGCGCTCGCCGACCCGGCCGCCCTGCTCGCCCGGGTGCAGCAGTCGCCCGAGATGAAGGGCGCCGACCTGTGCGCCGAGGTGGCCACCACCGAGCCGTACATCGTCCCGGCCATCGGTGAGAAGAGGTTCACCGTCGCCGCGCTGGACCTCGGCATCAAGGCGATGACCCCGCAGCGGATGGCCGAGCGCGGCATCGAGGTCCACGTGCTGCCGGCCGACGCCTCCCTGGAGGACGTCTACGCCGTCAACCCGGACGGCGTCTTCTTCTCCAACGGCCCGGGCGACCCGGCCACCGCCGACCAGCAGGTCGCCGTGGCGCAGGGCGTGCTGGAGCGGAAGACCCCGTTCTTCGGGATCTGCTTCGGCAACCAGATCCTGGGCCGCGCCCTCGGCTTCGGCACCTACAAGCTCAAGTACGGCCACCGCGGCATCAACCAGCCGGTGCAGGACCGCACCACCGGCAAGGTCGAGGTGACCGCCCACAACCACGGCTTCGCCGTGAACGCGCCGCTGGACAAGGTGAGCGACACCCCCTACGGGCGGGTCGAGGTCTCCCACGTCTGCCTCAACGACGACGTGGTCGAGGGCCTGCAGGCGCTCGACGTGCCCGCCTTCAGCGTGCAGTACCACCCCGAAGCGGCCGCCGGCCCGCACGACGCCGCCTACCTGTTCGACCGCTTCGTGAAGCTCATGGAGGGCCAGCGTGCCTAAGCGCACTGACATCAAGTCCGTCCTGGTGATCGGGTCCGGCCCGATCGTGATCGGCCAGGCCGCCGAGTTCGACTACTCGGGCACGCAGGCCTGCCGGGTCCTCAAGGCCGAGGGCCTGCGGGTCGTGCTGGTCAACTCCAACCCGGCCACGATCATGACCGACCCGGAGATCGCCGACGCCACCTACGTCGAGCCGATCACCCCGGAGTTCGTCGAGAAGATCATCGCCAAGGAGCGCCCCGACGCGCTGCTGCCGACCCTGGGCGGCCAGACCGCGCTCAACACGGCGATCTCGCTGGACGCCAACGGCGTGCTCGCCAAGTACAACGTCGAGCTGATCGGCGCCAAGGTCGAGTCGATCCACAAGGGCGAGGACCGCGAGCTCTTCAAGGGCGTGGTCGAGGCCGTCAACGCCAAGATCGGTTACGGCGAGTCCGCCCGCTCGGTCATCTGCCACACCATGGACGAGGTGCTGGCCGGCGTCGACACCCTCGGTGGCTACCCCGTCGTCGTGCGCCCCTCCTTCACCATGGGCGGCGCCGGCTCCGGCTTCGCCCACAACGAGGAGGACCTGCGCCGCATCGCCGGCCAGGGCCTGACCCTCTCGCCGACCACCGAGGTGCTCCTGGAGGAGTCCATCCTCGGCTGGAAGGAGTACGAGCTGGAGCTGATGCGCGACAAGAACGACAACGTCGTGGTCGTCTGCTCCATCGAGAACTTCGACCCGATGGGCGTGCACACCGGTGACTCGATCACCGTCGCCCCGTCGATGACGCTCACCGACCGCGAGTACCAGATCCTGCGCGACATCGGCATCGCCGTCATCCGCGAGGTCGGCGTCGACACCGGCGGCTGCAACATCCAGTTCGCGGTCAACCCCGAGGACGGCCGGGTCATCGTCATCGAGATGAACCCGCGCGTGTCCCGCTCCTCGGCGCTCGCCTCCAAGGCCACCGGCTTCCCGATCGCCAAGATCGCCGCCAAGCTGGCCGTCGGCTACACGCTCGACGAGATCCCCAACGACATCACCGAGGAGACCCCGGCCTCCTTCGAGCCGACCCTCGACTACGTCGTCGTCAAGGTGCCGCGCTTCGCGTTCGAGAAGTTCCCGAGCGCCGACGCCACCCTCACCACGACCATGAAGTCCGTCGGCGAGGCCATGGCCCTCGGCCGCAACTTCCCCGAGGCGCTGCAGAAGGCGCTGCGCTCGCTGGAGAAGAAGGGCTCCCAGTTCAGCTGGACCGGCCCCGTGGGCGACAAGGCCGCGCTGCTGGCCAAGGCGGTCGTGCCGACCGACGGCCGGATCAACACCGTGATGGACGCCATCCGGGCCGGCGCCACCGCGGAGGAGGTGTTCGAGGCCACCAAGATCGACCCGTGGTTCGTCGACCAGCTCTTCCTGCTCGACGAGATCGCCGGCGAGCTCGCCGACGCCGCCGAGCTCACCCCGGACCTGCTGCGCCACGCCAAGCGGCACGGCTTCTCCGACCAGCAGATCGGCGAGATCCGCGGCCTGAAGCCGGACGTCGTCCGCGAGGTGCGCCACGCGCTCGGCATCCGCCCGGTGTTCAAGACCGTCGACACCTGCGCCGCCGAGTTCGCCGCCAAGACCCCGTACTTCTACTCGTCCTACGACGAGGAGAACGAGGTCGCCCCGCGCACCAAGCCCGCGGTGATCATCCTCGGCTCCGGCCCGAACCGCATCGGCCAGGGCATCGAGTTCGACTACTCCTGCGTCCACGCCTCCTTCGCGCTGGCCGAGGCCGGGTACGAGACCGTCATGGTCAACTGCAACCCGGAGACCGTCTCCACCGACTACGACACCTCCGACCGGCTCTACTTCGAGCCGCTCACCCTGGAGGACGTCCTGGAGATCGTCCACGCCGAGCAGCAGGCCGGTCCGCTCGCGGGCGTCATCGTCCAGCTCGGCGGCCAGACCCCGCTCGGCCTCGCCCAGGCGCTCAAGGACAACGGCGTGCCGATCGTCGGCACCCAGCCCGAGGCGATCGACCTCGCCGAGGAGCGCGGCGCCTTCGGCCGCGTCCTGCGCGACGCCGGCCTGCCGGCGCCCAAGCACGGCACCGCCTTCTCCTTCGAGGAGGCCAAGGCGATCGCCGACGAGATCGGCTACCCGGTGCTCGCCCGCCCGTCCTACGTGCTCGGCGGCCGCGGCATGGAGATCGTCTACGACGAGGCCTCCCTCGCCTCCTACCTGGAGCGGCACGCCGGCCTGATCTCCGAGCACCCGGTGCTCATCGACCGCTTCCTCGACGACGCGGTGGAGATCGACGTCGACGCGCTCTACGACGGCACCGAGCTCTACCTCGGCGGCGTCATGGAGCACATCGAGGAGGCCGGCATCCACTCCGGCGACTCCGCCTGCGCGCTGCCCCCGATCACCCTCGGTGGCTACGACATCAAGCGCCTGCGCACCTCCACCGAGGCCATCGCGCGCGGCGTCGGCGTCCGCGGCCTGATCAACATCCAGTTCGCGATGGCCGGCGACATCCTCTACGTCCTGGAGGCCAACCCGCGCGCCTCCCGGACCGTCCCGTTCACCTCCAAGGCCACCGCGGTGCCGCTGGCCAAGGCTGCCGCCCGGGTCTCGCTCGGCGCCACCATCGCCGAGCTGCGCGCCGAGGGTATGCTCCCGGCCGAGGGCGACGGCGGCACGCTGCCCGCCGACGCGCCGATCGCGGTCAAGGAGGCCGTGATGCCGTGGAGCCGCTTCCGCGACGTCCACGGCCGCGGGGTGGACACCGTCCTCGGCCCGGAGATGCGCTCGACCGGTGAGGTCATGGGCATCGACAAGGTCTTCGGCACGGCCTACGCCAAGGCCCAGGCCGGCGCCTACGGCGCGCTGCCGACCAAGGGCAAGGTCTTCGTCTCCGTCGCCAACCGCGACAAGCGCAACCTCGTCTTCCCGGCGCGCGCCCTGGTCAGCCTCGGCTTCGAGGTGCTCGCCACGGCCGGCACCGCCGAGGTGCTCCAGCGCGGCGGCATCCCGTCCACGCTGGTGCGCAAGCACAGCGAGGGCGAGGGCCCGAACGGCGAGAAGACCATCGTCCAGCTGATCCACGACGGCGAGGTCGACCTCATCATCAACACGCCGTACGGCACCGGCGGGCGCCTGGACGGCTACGAGATCCGCACCGCGGCCGTCGCCCGCGCCGTGCCCTGCCTGACCACCGTCCAGGCGATGGGCGCGGCCGTCCAGGGCATCGACCGGCTGCTGCGCGACGAGGTCGGGGTGATGTCGCTCCAGGAGCACGCCGAGCTGATCAACGCCGGCCGCAAGTAGCACCACCGCAGTGGGGGGCACCGAAGCCAGCCGGGTGCCCCCCACTTCCATGCCCGCGATTCGACCTGCCGCGCTGTGAACACCGCTGCTCGCTCCGGGAGTTGACCCCCCTTGTACAAGCTTCTGTTCGACCTCGTCTTCAAGAAGATGGACCCGGAGAAGGCCCACCACCTCGCCTTCTTCTGGATCCGCCTCGCCTCCTCCGTGCCGGGCCTGCGCCCCCTCGTCCGGCTGCTGCTCGCCCCGCAGGACCGGGCGCTGCGCACCCGCGCCCTCGGCCTCGACCTGCCCGGCCCGTTCGGGCTCGCGGCCGGCTTCGACAAGAACGGCGTCGGCATCGACGGCCTCGCGATGCTCGGCTTCGACTACGTCGAGATCGGCACCATCACCGGCGAGGCCCAGCCCGGCAACCCGGCGCCGCGGCTGTTCCGCCTGGTCGAGGACCGCGCGCTGATCAACCGGATGGGCTTCAACAACCAGGGCTCGGCCCGGGTCGCCGCCCGCCTCGCCGCCCGCCCGCACACCAGCTCCACCCCGGTGATCGGCGTCAACATCGGCAAGACCAAGGTCGTCGAGGAGGCCGACGCCGTCGCCGACTACGTCAAGTCGACCGAGCGGCTGGCCCGTTACGCCGACTACCTGGTCGTCAACGTCAGCTCGCCGAACACCCCCGGACTGCGCAACCTGCAGGCCGTCGACCACCTGCGCCCGCTGCTCTCCGCCGTCCGCGAGGCCGCCGACCGCACCACCGCGCACCACGTGCCGCTGCTGGTGAAGATCGCCCCGGACCTCGCCGACGAGGACGTCGACGCCGTCGCCGACCTCGCCCTGGAGCTGGGCCTGGACGGCATCATCGCCACCAACACCACGATCGGCCGCGAGGGCCTGCGGGCCGACGCCGCGCGGGTCGAGGAGATCGGCATGGGCGGCCTGTCCGGCGCCCCGCTCAAGGCCCGCGCCCTGGAGGTCCTCCAGCGGCTGCGCGCCCGCACCGGCGGCCGGCTGACGCTCGTGTCGGTCGGCGGCGTGGAGAGCGCCGAGGACGCCTGGCAGCGGATCATCCACGGCGCCGACCTCGTCCAGGGCTACAGCGCCTTCATCTACGAGGGCCCGTTCTGGTGCCGCCGCATCCACAAGGGCCTGTCCGCCCGCGTCCGGGACGCGGGCTTCCGCAACCTGGCCGCGGCGGTCGGCAGCGCCGTGCGCCCCTCGTGACCCCCCGTACCGCCACTGGAAACCCCGGAGACGACATGACCCTCGCCCCGTTCGGCGCCCGGCTGCGCCAGGCCATGGACACCCGCGGCCAGCTCTGCGTCGGCATCGACCCGCACGCCTCCCTGCTCGCCGCCTGGGGACTCGGCGACGACGTCGCCGGCCTGGAGACCTTCAGCCGCACCGTCGTCGAGGCGCTGGCCGACCGGGTCGCCGTGCTCAAGCCGCAGGCCGCCTTCTTCGAGCGCTTCGGCAGCAAGGGCGTCGCGGTGCTGGAGAGGACCGTCGAGGAGGCCCGCGCGGCCGGTGCGCTGGTCCTGATGGACGCCAAGCGCGGCGACATCGGCTCCACCATGGCCGCCTACGCCGAGGCCTTCCTCGCGCCCGGCAGCCCGCTGTTCTCCGACGCCCTCACCGTCAGCCCCTACCTCGGCTTCGGCTCGCTGCGCCCGGCGCTCGACCTCGCGCGCGAGCACGGCTGCGGGGCGTTCGCGCTGGCGCTCACCTCCAACCCGGAGGGCGCCGAGGTGCAGCGCGCCGTCGGCGCCGGGGGCGAGCCGGTCGCCGCCTCGGTGCTGCGCCAGCTGGCGGCCGAGAACGCCGGGGCCGAGCCGCTCGGCTCGTTCGGCGCGGTGGTCGGCGCGACGCTCGCCGACGCGGGCGTGGACCTCGCGATCAACGGCCCGCTGCTGGCCCCCGGCATCGGCGCCCAGGGCGCGACGATGGCGGACCTGCCGCGGGTGTTCGGCGCCTCGGTGCGCAACGTCGTGCCGAGCGTCAGCCGGGACGTCCTCAAGCACGGTCCGTCGGTGCCGGCGCTGCGCGAGGCGGCCGAGCGGTTCGTGGGGGAGTACGCGGACGCCGTGAAGTAGCGCGGCGCGAAGTGCCGTCCGGGGGCCGGGTGGTAGCCGGCCGGTGACCCTGCGCAGTGTGCGCAGGACCGGGCGGTGCCGCTCCGCAGGGCCTCCGCTTGACGTGAGCGCCGTCACATCGGCGGTGCCAAAGTCTCGCAATCGCGGTCATTTTGCCCCGGAAAGTCCTGGTCGGCCTTGGCTGACCAGGACTTTTCGTGTTCTTTTCCTGACGCGGCGCCGCAATCCGGGTAGTGTCCGGCGATAGGTCATCGAAGAGCCGCGATTCTCGTAGCTCCCGCAGGTCAGGGCCCTGGGGTTCCACTTGCGGAGGTGTCCTGGAGAACCAAACCAGTCATAGCTCAATCCCTTCCTTCCACACCCTGAGGTGAACGGCGTGGCTCTTCCGCCCCTTACCCCTGAACAGCGCACCGCCGCGCTCGCCAAGGCCGCCGAGGCTCGCCGGGAGCGCGCCGAGGTCAAGAACCGGCTCAAGCACTCCGGCGCCTCCCTGCACGAGGTGATCAAGGCCGGCAAGGCCGACAACGACGTCATCGGCAAGATGAAGGTCTCGGCCCTGCTGGAGTCGCTCCCGGGCGTCGGCAAGGTCCGGGCCAAGCAGATCATGGAGCGCCTCGGCATCAGCGAGAGCCGTCGTGTCCGCGGTCTCGGCACGAACCAGATCGCCTCCCTGGAGCGGGAGTTCGGCGGCGGTGCCGCCTGACCGTGCCCCCGTGGTCCCGGGATCGTCCGCGATCCGGGATAATCGGTGCATGAGTGAGCGTCCGCGGCTGACCGTGCTCTCCGGCCCTTCGGGGGTCGGCAAGAGCACGGTCGTCGCTCATATGAGGAAGCAGCACCCCGAGGTCTGGCTCTCGGTGTCGGCGACGACCCGCCACCCGAGGCCCGGCGAGCAGAACGGGGTCCAGTACCACTTCGTCGACAACGACGAGTTCGACAAGCTGATCGCCAACGGCGAGCTCCTGGAGTGGGCCGTCTTCGCCGGCAACCGCTACGGCACCCCGCGCGCGGCGGTGCAGGAGAAGCTGGAGCGCGGCGAGCCCGTCCTGCTGGAGATCGACCTGCAGGGCGCCCGCCAGGTGCGCGAGTCGATGCCGGAGGCCCAGCTGGTGTTCCTGGCTCCGCCGAGCTGGGACGAGCTGGTCCGCCGGCTGACCGGCCGGGGCACCGAGCCGCAGGACGTCATCGAGAAGCGGCTGGAGGCCGCCAAGGTCGAGCTGGCGGCGGAGCCGGAGTTCGACACGACTCTTGTCAACACCTCCGTCGAGCAGGTAGCGGCCGAACTGCTAGCCTTGCTCGGTGTAGGCTGACCTGTCTGTCTTTTCCACCCTTTCGGAAGGTTTTCGCGTGTCCTCTTCCATGACCGCGCCCGAGGGCATCATCAACCCGCCGATCGACGAGCTGCTTGAGGCCACCGACTCCAAGTACAGCCTGGTGATCTACGCCGCCAAGCGGGCGCGCCAGATCAACGCGTACTACTCCCAGCTCGGCGAGGGCCTGCTGGAGTACGTCGGCCCGCTGGTCGACACCCACGTGCACGAGAAGCCGCTGTCGATCGCGCTCCGCGAGATCAACGCCGGCATGCTGACCGCCGAGGCGGTCGAGGGCGCCTGATCCGGTCGACCTCGTAACTCTCCGGAAGGGCCTGGCGGAATCGTTTCCGCCGGGCCCTTCGGCGTTGTGGAGCGGACGGGGCCACGGTGCGGGTGATCGTCGCGGGGCCGTAGGGTGTGCACGTCCCTGGAGTGGAGGAGAGCGGGATCATGAGCGCGACTTCGGACCGGACCGGCGCGGACGCCCCGCGCGTCGTCCTCGGCGTCAGCGGCGGCATCGCGGCCTACAAGGCCTGTGAGCTGCTCCGCCGGTTCACCGAGTCCGGCCACCTGGTCACCGTGGTGCCCACCGCCGCCGCGCTGCACTTCGTCGGCGAGGCCACCTGGGCCGCCCTGTCCGGCCGCCCGGCCGCCACCGAGACCTGGGAGAACGTCCACGAGGTGCCGCACGTGCGGATCGGCCAGCAGGCCGACCTCGTCGTCGTCGCCCCCGCCACCGCGGACCTGATCGCCAAGGCCGCCCACGGCCTCGCCGACGACCTGCTCACCAACACCCTGCTCACCGCGCGCTGTCCGGTCGTGATCGCGCCCGCCATGCACACCGAGATGTGGGAGCACCCGGCCACCCGGGAGAACGTCGCCACGCTGCGCCGCCGCGGTGTCATCGTGCTGGAGCCCGCCGTCGGGCGGCTCACCGGCAAGGACACCGGCAAGGGGCGGCTGCCCGAGCCGGCCGCGGTCTTCGAGGCCTGCCGGGCCGTGCTGCGCCGCGGCGGCGCCGTGCCGACCGACCTGGCCGGGCGCCACGTGGTGGTCTCGGCCGGCGGCACCCGGGAGCCGCTGGACCCGGTGCGCTACCTCGGGAACCGCTCCTCCGGCAAGCAGGGCTACGCGCTGGCCGTGACGGCGGCGGCCCGTGGGGCGCGGGTGACGCTGGTCTCGGCCAACGCGGAACTGCCCGATCCGGCGGGGGTGGACGTCGTGCACGTCTCGACCGCGCTGGAGCTGCGCGAGGCCGCGCTGAAGGCGGCGGAGGACGCGGACGCCGTGGTCATGGCCGCGGCGGTGGCCGACTTCCGGCCCGCCGAGTACGTCACCGGCAAGATCAAGAAGGTCGAGGGGGTCGAGCCGGCGCCGGTCGCGCTGGTCCGCAATCCGGACGTCCTGGCCGAGTTGTCCGCCCACCGGACCCGTTCGGGCCAACTGGTCGTGGGTTTCGCGGCGGAGACCGACGACGTGCTCGCGTACGGCCGCGCCAAGCTCGCCCGCAAGGGCTGCGACCTGCTCGTCGTCAACGAGGTCGGCAACGGCAAGGCCTTCGGGACGGACGTCAACGAGGCCGTGGTGCTGGGCTCCGACGGCAGTGAGACGGCCGTTCCGGTGGGCCCCAAGGAGGTGCTCGCGGACGTGGTCTGGGACTTGGTCGTGGAACGGCTGGAAACGGTCGGCGACCGGACAGAAGGCGCTTGAGTCCGGTCGGAGAGCCACTTGATAACGGTCTCGTTTTCCGGAAGCGGGTGACGTTCGACGGAACCTGACCGTTAGACTCCAGGAATCAAGTCTTTCCGGATGTCCCCGGTCCGCCGGGGGCCTTCAGTCAGCAGCCGCTGCAACCCCAGGGAGCGCTGTGTCTCGCCGCCTGTTCACCTCGGAGTCCGTGACCGAGGGACACCCCGACAAGATCGCTGACCAGATCAGCGACACCATCCTCGATGCTCTCCTGCGGGAGGACCCGACCTCCCGGGTCGCCGTGGAGACGCTCATCACCACCGGCCAGGTGCACGTGGCCGGCGAGGTGACGACGAAGGCGTACGCGCCGATCGCCCAGCTCGTCCGGGACAAGATCCTGGAGATCGGTTACGACAGCTCCAAGAAGGGCTTCGACGGCGCCTCCTGCGGCGTGTCGGTGTCCATCGGTGCTCAGTCGCCCGACATCGCGCAGGGCGTCGACACCGCGTACGAGGCTCGGGTCGAGGGCGATGAGGATGACCTCGACAAGCAGGGTGCCGGCGACCAGGGCCTGATGTTCGGCTACGCGTCGGACGAGACCCCCGAGCTCATGCCGCTGCCGATCACCCTGGCGCACCGCCTGTCGCGCCGCCTGACCGAGGTCCGCAAGAACGGGACCATCCCGTACCTGCGCCCCGACGGCAAGACCCAGGTCACCATCGAGTACGACGGCGACAAGGCCGTCCGCCTCGACACCGTGGTCGTCTCCACGCAGCACGCCTCGGACATCGACCTGGAGTCGCTGCTCACCCCGGACATCCGCGAGTTCGTCGTGGAGCCGGAGCTCAAGGCGCTCGCCGAGCAGGGCATCAAGCTCGTGACCGACGGCTACCGGCTGCTGGTCAACCCGACCGGCCGCTTCGAGATCGGCGGCCCGATGGGCGACGCCGGCCTGACCGGCCGCAAGATCATCATCGACACGTACGGCGGCATGGCCCGCCACGGCGGCGGCGCCTTCTCGGGCAAGGACCCGTCCAAGGTGGACCGCTCGGCCGCGTACGCGATGCGCTGGGTCGCCAAGAACATCGTCGCCGCCGGCCTCGCCCGCCGCGCCGAGGTCCAGGTCGCCTACGCGATCGGCAAGGCCGAGCCGGTCGGCCTGTTCGTCGAGACCTTCGGCACCGAGACCGTCCCGGTCCTCGACATCCAGAAGGCCGTCAGCGAGGTCTTCGACCTGCGCCCCGCCGCGATCATCCGCGACCTCGACCTGCTGCGCCCGATCTACTCGCAGACCGCCGCGTACGGCCACTTCGGCCGTGAGCTGCCGGACTTCACCTGGGAGCGCACCGACCGCGTGGACCAGCTGAAGGCCGCCATCGCCGGCTGATCCGTCCGGATTCCCGGAAGCGGGCCGCCCGCCACCGCCCCGGGGTGGGCGGCGCCGCCGCCCGGGGGGGGGGTGTTCTACTATTCTGCGAGCAAAAAAAACAACAA
>NZ_JBHYWI010000074.1:0-46834 GCF_042751525.1 Kitasatospora sp. NPDC059408 | reverse complement strand
CCGCGACGGGACACCCGTCGTGGCGTCGCCTGCCGCGGCCACCGCCGCCGCCCGACGCGGCTCCACCCACTGCGGCGCCCGTCGACCGCGGAAGACTTCCGTAGGAGTCGTGACCGGACCCCGGCGTCCCGTGACAGATGATCTTGACCGTTCTCCGGAGGATCTTGATCGCTCGGTCGGTCCGTTCGATGTCCTGGCTGGACCCGGGCGGCGTGGCGACGTCAGGGGACGTCCCACTGTCCGACGGTCGGGGCAAAGCCGCTGTCCAGCCCGAACTGGACCTTCTGGATTTTGGACGAGCCGGGGATCTGGAAGGGATGTAGCCCAGGGCGGTGTCGCCGGGGGCAAAGGTACGAATGGTCCACCAGTACGTCCGCGAGCGGTTCGGAGCGGAAGTGTCGGTCCAGACTGTTTCGACTGTGTGCAGGTCGCCCGGCGTCAGGGGGTGGTGCACAGCACCGCGGCGGAGAGTTTGCGCGGGCCGAAGACCCCGTTCTTGGCCCACACCGTCCAGCCTGTCGCCGTCGGGGCCGAGGTGGTCAGCAGGACATCGAGGCCGCTGTCTGCGTCGCCGCCGAGCGGCACCTGCCCGGAGGGGCACTCCGCGGTGGCGTTTCCCACCTCCCCTGGCGCCAGGTCGACGGTGGTGCCGAACTTCCAGACGGGCTGTGTGTCGGAGCAGACGGCGACGGCCCGCTGGAAGGACGCGGGCGCGTCCGGGCTGTAGTTGGTGTAGATCATTTCCGCCGCCCATCCTCTGAGATTGGAGAACGACGCGGAGACGAAGGTCCGGTCGCCGCCCTCGAAGCCGCCGCCGGCCACGAAGCGGTTGTTGGCGCAGTTCGATGGGCTGTACCCGTTCTCCCCGGGTTCGAGCCGCTCGTCGTTCCCGGTCTCGTAGGTGAGGGTGGGGTCGGTCGAGCAGATCACCTTGGGGTGGACGGTCTGCACGTCGGGGCTGGCGTTGTATGCCTGGAGCACCCAGCGGTTGCCCGCCGGGTCCGGGACCGACTTCCGGAAGTAGACCGCGCTGCGCAGGTCGCTCTCGACCGACGCCCCGCCCCCGGTGGGCCTCGTCCCCTGGGGGCAGTACGCGGCCACCGTCCGCTCCTGGCCCGGGTACAGGACGGCGGGGTGTCCCGGCTGCTGGCCGACACCGCGGGTCGCCGGTGCCGGCTTGTCGTCCGCCCGCGCGTGCGGGGCGGTGAGCGCACACGGGACGGACAGGGGAAGGGCTGCGGCAAGGAACGTGCTGATCGTCCGTGCGGTACTGCGGGTGCGTCTCATTCCGGCCTCCTCGTGGCCTGGTCCTCGGTCGGGAGGAGAACGTTCCCCGTCCCGCGACCAGGCGCCTCCGGGTGGACGGATGTCGTCCGGACGGATCCTGGAAGGGGTGCCGCCGAGCGCGAGAGAACCAGGTCTCCAGCGCAGCGCGCGGAGCGGTGAGAATCCGCCTTCTGCCGTGCGAGAGGACGGCTACCGCCGTCTGGCGGGCCCGATGACTACCAGTGGTGCCAACTGCAGCGTTGAAGTGACGACTATCGAGCTTCGGCACACCAGGTCAGGCGGGACGGTTCGCGAACTACCGTGCACCACTCGCAAAGTACGGTGCTCCGTCACACCGAGGATCCCAGAACCACTCGCACGGGTTAGAAAAACATTAGATCCAAACTTAGAAGTGCCACTATGATGGTGGCGGGAGGTGGGCCATGTCCGAGGGGATGGACCCGATCGACGCGTTGCTCGCGGAGGTCGACGAGGAGGAACTGCCGCCGCCGGCGGAGCGCAAGCGGCTGCGCCGGGCGGCGAAGCTGACGCGGGCCCGGGTGGCCGAGCGGGTTGGGGTGCGGGAGGAGACGGTCTGGACGTGGGAGACCGGCCGCTCCGAGCCGCGGCCGCCGCAGCGTGGTGACTACGCGCGGCTGCTGCGGGGCCTGGCGGAGCGGTTCCCTGCGCCCGCCCCCGCCGCCCAGGCCGCGGTGCAGCTGCCAGTGCCGGAAGTGTTCGCAGCCGCGCCGGCGCCCGAGCCGAGCGCCCCGGCCGCGCCAGCGGTGGTGATGCTGGACCAGAACCCGGATGGCTCGCTGCTGATGGCCCCGCCGCTGCCGTGCGTGCAGTGCGGGCAGCCCTCGGTCTACCGCGCCCAGGGGATGCCCATGCACCTGGGCGGGTTCTGCCGTCCGGTCGCCGCCGCCCAGGCCGCGCCCACTGCCGCGCCCGCCGCGGCGTTGCCGGAGCCGGCGGCCTCGGTCGCGCCGGTCGCTGCGCCCCGTCAGGCCGCGCCCGGGACCGGCCCGGCGACTGGTCCGTCGGTGGTGTCGCGCCGCACGTCGTCGTCGCGTCCGGCGGCGTCTTCGCAGGCGCGCAAGGCTCCGGCGAAGAAGGCGGCGGCGACGGCTGAGGGCCTGTCGGACTGGCAGGTGGCCGCGGCCGCGCGCTTTCCGGCCGGACCGCTGGCGGTGGTGGACGTCGCGTCGTCAGGCAAGGCGTTGGTGGCTTACCTGGCCGACGGCACGCCGGCTGCGACCGCACCGGCTGGCCGCACGGTGGCCGATGTCGTGGAGTGGGCGCTGGAGGTGAAGCTGGGTTCGCCCAGGTTGCACCGGCACGGCAAGGACGGCGACGCCCTGGTCGTCCTGACCGACGCGGCGCTGGCGGAGCTCGGCCTGCCGCCGATTGGCCGTGACGAGAAGAAGGAGTTCGTCCAGCGTCTGGGTCAGTTGCCGAAGACCCACAAGGCCGTCAAGCAGATCGAGAAGGCCGGCTGGCTGCTGACGCAGCGTGGCCTTGGCCCCTGGGCCAGGGTCTACCGCACCCCGGAGGACGGCAAGCGGGTGTGCGTGCAGCTGTGCATCCCCGGTTGGGGTGCCCTCGCGTCCGGTGGCTGGCAGATTCCCGAGGGCCTAGACGCGGCCGGTCTGGCGCGCCTGCTGGGCACCTACGCCACCCGAGTCCTGACTCCCCGTGGCTCCACGGCCGTCTCCGGCCTCGAACTGGTCACCACGCTGCGCCCGCCCACGAAGGCCGTGCGCACCGAGTCCGGCTGGACGTCCGGCCCGGTGGAGGGCTCGCGGCCGAAGACGGCGTTCGACCCGGCGCCGCCGGAGGTCCCGGACATGCATCCGCTCGCCCAGGGCCGGGAGCCGGGCGATGCGCTGGTGACGGAGGCGTGGGACTGGTTCCGCGAGCTCACCGAGCAGGAACAGGTGGCGCCGTTCGCGGTGGGCCTGGACGTCAACATGGCGTTCCTCGCGGCCGCGGGCAGGTTGACGCTGCCACTCGGCCCGCCGGTGCGCGTGGTGGACCCGGTCTTCGACCCGAAGACGCCGGGCTCGTGGCTGGTCGACCTGTCCGGCGTCGAGATGGACCCGCTGCTGCCCGGCCCGTTCACCGCGGACGGGGCGCGGCCGACGGGTCCGGCCTGGTACTCGACGGTGAAGGTCGCCTACGCCATCGAACTCGGCGCCACGGTGCGACCCACCGAGGGCTGGCTGCGCTACGAGCACGGGCCGTACCTGGACCCGTGGCACAAGCACCTGCGCCAGGCCTACCTGGACACGATGGCCGCCCTCGGCGTCCCGATCGACCTGGCCGACCGCGACCCGTTCGCCTTCCTGGACACCATGGCAGGCCTCAAAACGACCGGCGACCCGGCGGAGCTCGCGGTGCTGCACGCGATCAAGCAGACCGCGAAGGGCGCGATCGGGAAAATGAGGGAGCGTCCGCGCGGCCACGGCTACGAGTACGGCGAGCGCTGGGCCGCCCTGGAACGTCCGACCTGGGACCCGCTGATGCGCGCCCTGGTCATCGACACCGCCACCGTCAACCTCCACCGCAAGCTCCGCAAGATGGCCCACGACACCGGCCTGAGCTGCTTCGCGGTCCTCTCCGACTGCGCGGTGTTCGCCGGTCCCGGTCCCGGTGCACTCGACGTCCTCACCAAGCCGGACGGCACCCTCACGACCTCGCTGCGACTGGGGGTGTCGCCGGGGATGGTGAAGTTCGAGGGTTCCCGGCCGATGGCCGAGACCGCCAAGTTGATCGCCGACGGCGCCAATCCGGCCCGGCACATCAAGACCGGCGGGGTCGTCTCCGACGACGAGTAGCCGCCGTCCCGTACGGCTCCGACACCAGGCTGGCGGGCCGCTCCCCAATTCTCGAGTTCGCCCCGACGGGGCGAGGAAGGACCTGATGCCCCATGAGCCGGGAGATCGACGAGGGCCTGGAGCGTGCCGAGCGCACCCGCCCCATCCCGGTCCACCTGAACACCAGGGTCAAGTTCCTGTGGGAGAAGGTCGCCAGGAACGACACCAAGCGCCTCGCCCAGGCAGCCGGCGTCTCGGTGCGCACCGCGCAGCGTTGGGCCCACGCGCTGGCCGCCGTCGCCGCCGGCGAGGTGAGCGGCGACATCCCGATGACGAAGGCCAACGCGGCCAAGGTCGAGCGCGCGGTCCGGGCGGCCTGGCAGCCGCGGGTGAGGAAGCGGGTGCGCCGCGACGCCGAGCAGCGCGGCTTCATGCTGCACATCCAGGCGACGTTCGGATTCAGCGCGGCAGGCGGCTCCACCGACGACCCGCGCCCCCGGATGATCACGCAGAAGATGCCCGGCCCGGTGGCCCAGCGGCTGTACGCGGCCCGCGACGCCGGAGCCGGCCAGGACGAGCAGGAGCGGATCCTCGCCGAAGGCCTGCGCGAGCACTACTTCAAGGACAACGGCCACCGCGCCCGCGGCCTCGATGTGGAGCTCAACGACATCGCGTGGATGGACGTCGAGCTGTAGCAGCCCCCGGCGCCCCGACGGTCACCGCGAGGACGGCGAGCGCCTCACGCAGTGCCGCGAGCCGCTCGATCCTCGCCAGCCCCGGGTGCGCGCCGGCCAGCCTGACCGCGCCCACCTCTATTGGAACGGCCTCGTGTCCCTGGACGGGGACGACCTCCTCGATCGCTACTACCGGACCACCTCGGACGACACGCTCGGCAAGCTCAGCGGGGAGATCGTCGCCGGTCTGCGCGACGACCACCCGGTTGAGGCCGGAGATGGCGGTTCCGGTGGACCGGTCCACTCGGGCTGGGCGGCGACGGATGTCACGTGGCGGGGCAGGGCGGGGTGAAGTCGACCGCCGGGAAGTACCGTGCCCATTCGGCTCTGGTGATCCGAGGGTAGGCGCTGTCGCAGATACGGGCGGCGACCTTCTCCAGGCCGGTGTCCCACAGCCGGATCGTGAAGTCGTTGCCGCCGGTGGCCAGGGTGTTGCCGTCCGGACCGAACGCCACTGCCGGTACCGGGGTCGAAGGGCCGGTGAGGACGGCAGGAGCGGGCGCACCGCTCACGTCCCACAGCAGGACTCTGCCGTCTGCGGCGCCGGCTGCCAGCCGGCGGCCGTCCGCGGAGAAGGCCAGCGCGTAGAGAAAGGAGCCGGCCGCGGGTAGCTGCGTCACCTTCGCCGGGCGGCCGATGTCGCTGATGTCGATCAGCCAGACGGTCTTGTCCGTCCCGTGGACGGCGGCCAGACTCCGGTTGTCGGGGCTGAACACGCCATCGGTCAGCGGCTCGGATCGCAACGGGGACGGCAGTTCCCGGGGGCTGCGCGGATCGCTGATGTCCCAGAACCGCAGCGAGCCGGACTCGCCCGTGCTCGTCACCAGCGTGCGGCCGTCCGGGCGGAACGACGCCATCGTGACGTCCGGCCCGTTCTCGACGATCCGGCTCAGCTGCCGAGGACGGCCGGGATCGGTCAGGTCCCACAGTCCGGCCGCATGTTGCGCCCACACGGCCAGCAGGTGGCCGCCCGGGGCGAAGCCGGCCCCTGCGACTTCGCCGGCGTCGGGGGCGAGGATCGATGTGACCCGCGGTGCCCGTGGATCGGTCACGTCCCAGATGCGGACGGTGGTGTCCTCGCTGGCGGTGACGAGGGTGCGCCCGTCCGGGCTGAACGCCACGGACCGGACGAACCTGGTGTGGCCGCGCAGGACGGCCAGCGGCCACAGGGCCCGGCCGCCGGTGACCTGCCACAGTCGTGCGGTGCCGTCCCAGCCGGCGCTGGCGAGCAGGTGGCCGCCAGGGGCGAAGGTCAGGGACGTGACCACGTCGTCGTGGGTCGCGAGCGACAGGTCCCGTAGGTCCAGCAGCCGGTCGGAGTCGGCGAGTGTGCGACTGTCCGGGCTGAACGCGGCCTGGTAGGCCCCACCGGGAATCGCGCTGACGCGCATCGGGTGAGCCGGATCGGTGACATCCCACAGGAGAGTGGACCCGCCGACCGAGACGAGTGTCCGGCCGTCAGGGGCGAACGCCACCGACCAGACGATCGTGGGATGGCCGATCAGGACGGCTGGCGGCTGCGTCCGCGGGCTGCTGCCGATGTCCCAGATACGTGCGGTGTGATCCCAGCTGCTGGTCGCCACGGTGCGGCCGTCCGGACTGAATGCGACCGAGGCCACCGTGTCGGTGTGGCCGCGCAGCACCTCGAGGTCGCGCGGGTTCGCCGGGTCGGTGACGTCCCACAGTCTGGCGGTGGTGTCGCCGGTGGTCGCCAGTGTGTGGCCGTCCGGTGTGAATGCCACCGAGGTGATCTGGCCGGTGTGACCGGGGAGGGTGGCCAGCAGCCATGGCTGCCGGGGGTCGTGCACGTTCCACAGCCGCGCCGTGCCGTCGGTGTGGCCGGTGGCGATGACGTCGCCGCCGGGCCGGAACGCCACCCACGTCGGCGCGGCCGGCTGATCCGGCAGGGTGCCCAGCTCGACGGGCGCTCGCCGGTTCGTCACATCCCACAACCGCACCGATCGTTCGCTCGCCGCCGCGAGGACGTGGCCACCCTGCCCGAACGCGACCGACAGCAGCCGCCAGGGCTGGTCCAGGACCGCCAGCTGGACGGGGTGGTGGGCGTCCCCGACGTTCCACAGCCGGATCGTGCGGTCCCAGCTCGCGGTGGCGAGGACCGTGCTCTCCGGGGCGAAGGAGACCGAGACGACATCGGAGGTGTGGTTGGTGAGCCGGCTCGTGTACGGCGCCGCGAACGTGCTCATCAGCTGATCGCGGACGTCGTCAGTGGCTGCCAGCCGGTACGCGGCCAGGTTCAGCTGCGCGGCGAGCGAGGGGTTCTGCTGTCGTACCCCGGCCGCGTCCGCGGCGGCCTTGCGTGCAATGGCCACGTTGCGCTGCCGGATGACCGAGCTGCGCGAGCCGACGGCCAGCACGCCCGCGGTGGCGGCGATGACCACCAGCACGGTGAGAAGCGTGACCAACTGCCGAAGGCGGACCGTCCGCCGCCTGATCGCCGCCGTCTCACCGGTCTGCGCATCCCGGCTCGCGTCGAGGAAGCGCCGTTCCCTGGACGTCAGCCGACTGCCGTCCGCAGCGGCCAGGTCCAGTGCCGCAGCAAGGCGGGTACCCCGGTACAGGGCGTGCGGGTCGCGGTCGTGCGCCTCCCAGCCGGCGGTCGCGTCAGTGATCTGCCGGTGCAGGAGCAGTCGGTCCCGGTCTTCGGTCAGCCAGCCGCGCAGCCTTGGCCAGCACCGGATGATCGCCTCGTGGGTGATCTCGACGCAGTCCTGGTCCAGCGTCACCAGCCGTTGCCGGGCAAGGGATTCGAGCACGGCGGCCATGTCGGGGGCCGGGTCAAGCTCGTCCCTGCTGATCCGGCGCCTGGTGTCCTCGGTCCCGTCGCCCAGCGCGGTCAGCCGCAGGAACAGCGATCTGGCGAGGTCCTGCTGCACCGGTGACAGCGCCCGGAAGGCGGCCTCCGCCGTCTGCGCGAGCGCGTGCTGGATTCCGCCGGCCGCCAGGTACCCGTCCAGCGTCAGGCGGTTGCCGCTGCGGCGGCGCCAGGTTTCGACCATCGCGTGTGAGACCAGTGGCAACGCACCCGGCTGGCCGGTCGCGTCCGCGACCACGGCCGCCAGCAGCGGGCCGGTCACCGTGCAGTCCGCGAGTTTGGCCGGCCGGGTGATGGCCTCGCGCAGCTCCTGGCTGCTCATCGGGCCGACCGCGATCTGCGCGTCGCGCATCGCCCTCACCAGCCGGGGGTCCTGGACGCAGTGGCCGTAGAAGTCGGCGCGCACGCCGAGGACCACCCGAGTCCGACTGGTCGTCGCGGTGGTGGCCGCGATCAGCATGGTGATGAACGCGTCCCGTTCGTCCCGGTCCCGGCAGAGCGTGAAGACCTCCTCGAACTGGTCGACCACGATCAGCATGTCGATGTCCGGCGTACGGTCGATCGTGGCCTGCCGGATCCGCAGGTGCAGCATCGCGGGATCGTCGCGCAGCTCGGTCATCAGCGGGCCGGGTGCCTCTCCCGTCGCCACGGCCAGCCGGATCGCGCATTCCTCCACGGGGTGGGGGCCTGGCGTGAAGAGCATCACCGGCCACCCGGACGCCCGCGCGTGAGCGACGAGCCCCGCCCGTAGCAGCGAGGACTTCCCCGATCCGGACGGCCCGAAGACCGCCACGAAGCGGCGGTCACGCACCTTCGCCAGCACCTCGCCGGTCAGTCGCTCGCGGCCGAAGAACCGGTCGGCGCCCTCCGGCTGGAACGCCGACAGACCGGCGTACGGTGCGCCCCGCAGGTCGGCTTCGCCGGACTCGCCGCAGGCAGCGCCGACGGCGAGCTCGGCGGCGACCGTGTGCCATCGGGATTCCCAGGCACGGCGGTCGCCCTGACACGCCGCAACGTACGCCAGCGTCACACCCAGGCTCGGAAAGGTGCGCCCGCCCGCGGCGTCCGACAGTGTCGTGGACGAGTAGTGCGCGCTTTGCGCCAGTGCCCGGTAGGTCGGCCGTCCCGCTTCCTCGCGCAGCCTCCGCAGGTCGGCCGCGAACCGCGTCAGGGGACCGGCGTCCGGGTCCAGCGGGCGTTCGGCGCGTGGCATGGCTGTCCTTTGCAGAGCCTTTCCGGAGCCGCGATTCACGGCGATTGTCCGGCAGTTGATGTCCGGCGTTCCCGTCCCGGCACCGGACAACATTGGCGGCTAGACATGACCTAGCGCAACCGCGCACTGACTGTACGGAGGCATGCGTGAAAGCTGTGAAACGACTGATGCCGCTGCTGGTGGCCGTCGGGCTCGCGGTCGGCAGTACCTTGACGGGTTCGCCGGCGTCCGCCGCCGCGCCGCTGCTCAGGTCCAACATGAACGGGAAGTGCGCCGACATCTTCATGTTCCACCAGGAGAACGGCGCCTCCACCGTGACGTGGGACTGCACCGGCAACACCAACCAGCAGTGGAGCTGGGACGGTGAGCAGATCCGTTCGGGCATGAACGGAAAGTGCCTGGAGATCTACGCCTTCGTCCAGGGTGACCAGGGGTCGGTGAGCACGTGGGACTGCGACGGCGGCAGTAACCAGAGGTGGTACCGGAACGGCGGCGAGATCCGTAGCCGGATGAACGGAAAGTGCCTCGACATCCTGGGCGGCCGGCCCGAGAACGGACAGCTCCTGGTGAGCTGGAGCTGCAACGGCGCGCCGAGCCAGAGCTGGGACTTCTGAGCGCTGGTCCGGCCCGGCACGCGAGGTGCCGGGCCGGACCGCACATCGCCCACTGCGGCCACAGCCCAACCCGCGTCTCCACGACCACCGGGCGAAGGCGCGTGGACGCTTCCCCCGCTACGAGCGCCGCGGTGAGGCCCGGCTTCCCGCCGTGCTCGCCACCCTGGCGGCGATCCTGCTCTACCTCGTCCTGCCGGGGCGGCTGCTGTTCGTCCCGCGCTTCGTCCTGCCCGGCCCGGAGCTCTTGCTGCTGGTCTCGCTGGTTGCGGTCAACCCGCGTCGCATGACCCGGCAGAACCGCTTCTCCCGGATCGTGTCGCTGACCCTGGTGGCCCTCATCGGCGTCAGCAACCTCGTCTCGCTCGGCCTACTGGTGCACGCCATGGTCACCAGCAAGGCCCAGTAGGGCGGCTCCCTGCTGCTGGCCGCCCTCCAGGTCTGGGCCACCGGCATCATCGTCTTCGGCCTCGCGTTCTGGGAGCTCGACCGCGGCGGCCCGGTGGTGCGCAGCCAGGCCGAGCGCTCCGAACTGCCGCTTGCGGACTTCCGGTTCTCCCAGGACGAGAACGACGATGCTGTCGAGCGAGAGCATCGCCGCTCTCATCACGTCGCTGCTCGTCACCGCCCACGCGGTCGGCGTCCTCGACAAGTAGCACGGCATCGGGCGGTCCGTCGGGCTCGGGCAGGGCTGCCCCAGCCCGCTCCAGCCCGTGCCTCAGGGGGCCGCTTTTCCGGCGCGTTCGAACAGCTGGGGAGCCGAGTCCATGAGCCGCGCGACGTACCCGTCGTTGTCGAGCCGCGCACGCACAAAAGCCTCCATGGCCACGAGATCGGGCACGGACTCGTCGTCAGTCGTCATGAAGGCCATCTTTGCGCTGAAGCGGCCGTTCGGACCCCGCCAGGCGACACAAGATCACGGCGGCTCAGGAAACCCGCGGTGGGCGTGTCCCGAGCCCGCGCCTCGGAGGTCCGGGTCAGGCGCGGGCGGGGACGATGCCGCGCACGCGTTGCAGCCGCAGGCACCACAAGCCCGAAGGAACGGTGACAGACCAGGTCAGCGCCCATACAGTGGGCCACCAGGGAGGACGCCATGACCGCTCGTCGACGCAGGGACTCGGTGTGGGGCATCAGCGCGCCGGACACGATCCGGGGCGCCGCCAACGGCTCGCGTGGCCAGGACAGCGGATGGAACCTCACCCAGCGCTGACCCCCGGCACACCCATGCCCCGACCAACGGCCCAAGGGCCGCAACCCGTGGCAGGACGACCAGATCCCCACCATGGTCCAGCCGCGCCCGGAAGACGGCGGCCGGGAGATGGAGGTCTGCGTCGACGAGGCCCGCCCGCTCCCGGCGCGGCGGATCGGCCCTTTCCACGGCCCCGGCCGGGCGAATCCCGCCGAGCCGGGCCCGGCTCCGCGGCCGGGCTGCGAGCATGACCTGTCATGACGGACCTGGGACTCGACGCACCCGAACCTCCCGCCCTGATCGCCATCCAGCAGCCCACCGGCCTCGCCGACGAGATGTGGCGCGAGATCGCCCCGCTGCTCGCCGACGAAGGCATCACCGAGGACAGCGACCCGACCGACCTGCCGACCCTTCAGGCCGCCCTGGACCGCGCCATCGCCCGCTACAACACCGCGCTGTTCACCCCGACCGGCAAGGCCCGCGGCCAGGCGGCCGAGCTGCTGCGCCAGGTCGTCGTCTCCGTGGCGGCCGGTGAGAACGTGCACGCCGCCCGGCTCCTCGACTCCCTCGGCCCGGACCCCACCGACGCCCAGCCCGTCACCGGCGCGCACGCCGCCGGCCTCGCCATGCTCCTGCTGGACAACGGGTCCACCGGCCCCGCCGGAATCCCGGCAGGGCTGCTCACGGGCACCGCCCTTCCCGCCGGCCACTGGAGAGGCGAGCGAGCCGCCACCGACATCCTCGCCCTCGCCCGCGAGGGCCGCGCCCACCGCTCGGTGCAGAAGCTCATCGTCCGGCACAGCGGCCACCACGTCACCGACGGCGCCGCCCTAGCCCTGGCCGCCACCGTCCTGACCTGGGTGAAGCGCACCAGGACCCCGGCCGCAGACATCACCGAGACGCGATGGTCAGCTGGCTCCCGTCCCGCGCGGGATGCTGTGAGTCATGACGAAACCGGGCCCGCGCCGCAGCCGACGCCACTCACGTGCCAGGTCCCTGGGCCTGCCACCGCAGGCCTTCGACAAGCAGCGCCCCCATCCTGTTCCCACCCAACCCGCCTCCGCCACCGCGGCACCGGCCCGTGCGCGCAGCGGGTCGATGTGCTGCCGGGTGCGCAGTGAGTGCACGATCGGTCTCGGTCGCACCGTCTTCATGATTCACTGCCACCAGAGCGACGGCCCCAGTCCGGCGAGCCTGCCGGCCCCGGCGGCCCCGGAATCGGCGGTCAGGCCTCGGGATGAGTCGAAACTCCCCTTTCTGGGGGAGTGGGTCGGTCCGCCGGGACGATCCGTCGAACCGCCCCGGGCGGCGAACGTGGAGGCATGAAGACCGCCACCCTCCGGGTCGCCCCCTACGCCGCCGCCACCTGGTCCGCCGCGTTTTCTCTCGTTCACCTGTACTGGCTGCTGGGCGGCCGGACCGGCCTGCCGGACGGCCTCTCCGTCACCGGCAACACCCCGCTGCTGGTGATCGCCGTCCTCGCCGTCCCCGGCTGCGCGGTCGCCGCCGCGCTCGCTCTGGCGATCGTCCGGCCGTGGGCCGGACGGCTGCCGGGCAGGCTCCTCGACTTCGCGATCTGGGCCATCACCGCCATCCTGCTGGTGCACTCCGTGCCGTCCGTCCCGGACTGGCTCGCCCTGGCCACCGGCGCCCGGACGACGGCCGACTTCGATGCCATGGGCCGCTTCGCCACCCTGCTCTACGAGCCCTTCTTCATGACCGGCGGGCTGCTCTTCGGCCTCGCCGCCCTCGGCCGCCGAGCCCTGCTGAACTCCACCTCCCACGCGCAGCGCTGAAGTGCAGAACACAGGAAGTCGGCCGGGCCGGCGTCCTCGGTCGGGCCCGCCAGCGTCGGCCTGCTGCGCCGGGTCTGCTGTGCCGCTGTGCGGGTCGCTTGGGTCGCTGCCCTGGCCGTGGTGCTCGGCCAGGAGGCGGCCGTCCCGTGTCCGCCTCGGCGTCCCCTTCGCTGCCGTCCGGTCCCGCCGTCGTCCTACGCGGCCAGTCCTGTGCGGGGCGCGATGTCCCGTGAGGTGGGGCCGTGAGCCTGTGCGGGGTCAGCCGACGAGGCCAGCTGGCGGTACGGGCACGGCTGGCGGCACTACAGGCCTGCTATCCGAACGGCATTGGGGAGGCAGAGGACTTCCGCAAGCCCGGCGGCGTCGTGTGCCGGGTGCGCGCTGGTCTCCCGCACGGCGGCTTCCTTCGGGCACTGACTTGGCGTGGACATTGCGGAAGGCGATGATGCCGCCCAGCCCTCGCCGGCCTGTCGGGGGAGTGCTCATCGGAGGGGTGACGATGGCGGCAGGTGCCTGGGTCTCTGTTGGCGTGGCCGGGAACGGCCTGAGGGTAGGGAGTGGTCTTCGTGGGGGCTGAGGGCATGACGGAGGATGACGGTCTGTCACCGCGGGAACGTTTCGAACGCTGGCGGGACCTGGTGGGGCGAACGCGGGTTGCCGATACGACCAGTGCCCATGTCGAGACCTTCGCGGCGCAGTTGCGGATGTTCGAGATGGGCCCGGTGACGCTGATGGCCACATCTTTCCCGTCCGCGCGGTTCCGGCGCAGCGAGCGCATGATCCGAAGCTCGGACCAGGAGCTCTACCACCTGACCCTGCTGACGGCAGGACGCCACGCTCTCGGGTGTGCTGAGGACCAGCGGGAGACGCACCGCGTGGGAGATCTCTGGCTCATCGACAGCTCGCACCCCTACGACGGCCGGTTCTCCGGTGTCCGGTCCCCCGGCCAAGCGGATCCCCGGGCCACCGGGATCAGCGTCGACCTGCCGATCTCGCTGCTGCCCGTGTCGCCCGACCGGGTGCGCGATCTCCTCGGTCGTGCGCTTTGCGCTCGTGAGGGCACGGGTGCGGTGCTGGCGGATTTCCTGCTCGGGCTGGATCGTCAGGCCCACACGCTGGGGCCGGCGGAGGCGGCGCGGCTCGGGACGGTGGTGGTCGACCTGGTGGCGGCCTGGGTCGCCAGGGAACTCGACACTCTCCCCGCCCTGCCGCACGAAACCCGGCGGCGGGCCCTGGTGGAGAGCGTCCGCGGGTTCATCCGCCGCAACCTCCACGACCCGGACCTGAGCCCAGCCACGGTCGCCGCGGCCCACCACATCTCCCTCAGCTACCTGCACCGTGTCTTCACCCAGGAGTCGCAGGGCGAGACTGTCGCCGCCTGGATTCGCAGCCAGCGGCTGAAGAAGGCCCACCACGACCTGGCCGATCCCGCGCTGCGCGCCGTGCCGATCCACATCGTCGCCGCCCAGTGGGGCATCCTCCGGGCCGACGACTTCAGCCGGGCCTTCCGGGCCGCGTACGGGATCTCGCCCAGCGAGCACCGGCACCAGGCGTTCGCGCTGACAGCCGAGTAGATGCACAACCAAGGAACTGTCGACGCAGCGCCAATCTATTCACGCGGCTTCTGAACTATCGTGGTGTCACGTGAGAGAGCGGAAGAGATCGGGCCCATATTTGAGCCTGGCCCCGGACGCCTTTCCGCAGCTAGAAACATTCACGATCACAGAATGGGAGAGTGTTATGACCGAGTCGCGTATCGACGCTCTGGTTGCCGAGCTCGAGGAGCTCAACCTGGAGTCGGACACCCGTGAAGCCCTCGCGGCGACCCAGGCGCAGTTCACCGCCAACTGATGTAAAGCAGAAGGCGGGGCGCCCGATATGCGCCCCGCCTTCTGCGGCTTTCCGATTGAACGGAGCCGCTTCGGATGATATCAGAGCACGACGCGCGGCAACTTGCGGACCGCTTCGACGAGCTCGAGGGCAGTTATGCCCGGAAATATGGGCTGGGATCCCAGGCCCGGGCGTTCTTCCTGATGGAAGAACTGGTGACCATGCGGTTCGCGCTTCTGGAGGCACATCCCGATGCGGCCCCGGTCCTGGAGCGGCAGCGCCGCTCCACGGCCCTGAAGCTGCAGAGCCTGTACGACGCGAGCCCGTTCCCGGACGGGCCGGCGCCTCCGGTACGACGGCCCCCTGGGGATGCGGGCGTCATTGAATTCGACCGTGAAGTATTCGCCGAGAAATACGCTGCAGCTGCCGAATTGATTCAGTGCGACGTGGTGGTGCTGGAGAATTGGAAGCCAGAGTCGCAGAGTCGGCCTACGGCTTACATGTACGTTGTCGACGAAGACTTCAAAATGAGGGTCTGGGTCCGCCAATTCCGGATGTCTGACCTTGTTCTGGGCCGGAACAGGGCGACGGTTTCCGGGGTTCCTGTTGCGCACCCAATGCTTGTTCCCGAGCGGCTGAGGGTGAGGGCTGCGGGAGAGATAACTCCTATCTTTGGAGACCAAATCACCGGAGTGGTGGCCAACCTCAAATCCGGCCACTTTAGGCCGTCTCCCGAGGCGGCCCTCAGCGTTCGGCGCGCGTGCGCTGAAAGCCTCGGGCTTGCGGCGGAATCGTGTGATGTCCTCACTGTTCCAGACGTTCCCGGGAACTCTCCCCAGTAATCGCTAGCCAGAGGAAAAGGTGTGACGAGTCGGATGCCTGTTTCGGCGGTCGGTGTGGAGTACGAGTACAAGTGGCGAGTCGACGCCCTCGCGGATGGTTGGGCACCCGAGGAGCCCGAGCGCGGCGATGCCATCGTCGAGGAAATTCTCCGCTCCGCAGCCCCCGCGCTCGGCGGCGAACATGGTGAACTCCACACTTTCGCGCAGTCGGCGCTGTACTTCGACACGGCCGCCTGGGACCTCGCCGAGCGAAACCTGTCGCTTGCCGGGCTCGTCAACTACGGCGCCATGACCGGAACCGGCTGGCTGGTGCTGAAGGAGACGGTCCGCTGGGCGGGGCACCGCAGGGACGCCCTCGAGGTCGCCGAATCCCTCGACACACGCGAGCTGGCAAAAGCCATGACGGAAGGCCAGGCAGAACCGCTGCGCCGAGCCAGCCAGCGCCTGGGAAATTCGCTTCCGGAGCTGGTGCCCTTCGGGAAGGTCGTCCAGCGTCGTCGCAAGGTGCTCTGGCGCCTCGGCGAAGGCCTGGCCCTCGGGATCACCCTGGACAGCAGCCGCCTGTCAGCCACCGGGACGCAGGCCGACGCCGGCACACCCACCTGGTGGTTCGAGATCGAGGCCAACTCGGGCGACCAGCGCGCCCTGAACGCCCTCGCACACCTGGCATCGGCAGCCGACACGGTGCTCGGCAGCGCGCCCAGCCACACCACCAAGCCCCAACTGGCCGCCCGAATCGCCGGATGGCAGGGTTCCCGCGCATGACCGCACCCGCTGAAGCACCCGTCGCGCAGAGCGGCACGACTCGCCTGGGCAGGGACTACACCCTCCTGTGGACAGGCCAGTTCTGCTCCATGGCCGGCACGATGATCCAGTACATCGCGCTGCCGCTGTGGGTGCTGTCCGAGACCGGATCGGCCGTCGGTTCCGGACTGGCCTTCGCCGTCGAAACCCTGCCGATCATCATCCTGGCCCCGTGGGCCGGGCTCATGGCAGACCGCTACGACCGCCGCAGGCTCGTACTCCTCGCCGAGTCCGTCTCCGCCGTCGTCGTCGTAGCGATGGCGCTCTCGGTGCGGGCGCACTCGATCGTGGGCGCTCTTGCCTGCGCCGCGGTGATCAAGACGATCAACACGATCTCCGTGCCCGCGCTGCAAGGACTGATCCGCGCGGTACTGCCCGCAGAGACGGCGCTGCCCAAGGCGGTGTCACGCTTCGAGGGGCTGACCGGCGCGACCATCGTCCTTGGTCCGCCCGCCGGCGCGCTGCTCTTCTCCGCCCTGGGGCCGTCAGCGGCTCTACTGGCCAACGCCGCGTCCTTCGTGATCGGCGGCGCCTGCGTCACCGCGATCCGCAGCCAACAGCCGCTGGCGGCCCCTGTAGCCAGCCGCCCTCGGCCCCGACTCGGCAACGGTCTGGCCATCGTCCGGGGAACCGCGGCGCTGCGCCGGCTGCTGGCCGCGGAGGCCGCATACTTCCTGTTCTTCGGCGGCACCACCGCCGTCGTCATCACCCATGCTGCCGGCCTCGTCGGAGAGGCCCTGGCCGGATGGTATCCGGCATGCGTAGGGGCGGCATGGCTGTTCGTGTCCATGCTGATCCTGCCGGCGAGGAAGCGGGCACCTCGGCGCGCCCTGCTGACCGGTGCGGTACTCATTCCGGCTGCCGCCGCATTTGTCGCCGCCATGGAGATCAGCCCGCCGGCTCTTCTCCTGATCGCTGGCGTGTGGGCCGGCGCCGCCAACTCCCTCGTCGCCTCAGGTGCTTCCCTGGGCTGGCAGCAACTGGTGGAACCCGACTCCATAGGCCAGGTAGTGGCGCTCCGGCGCAGTGTCACCAACGGTGCTCTGGCGCTGTCGTCCGTTGCCCTTCCCTACCTCGCAGACTGGTTCTCCCCGGGGCAGGCCCTGCTGGTCGGCGGCGTGCTGGCCACGACACTGATCGTCGTCCTGATGGGCGGCCGTGACCTGGCGGACCGGACGTGAACAGGCAGGCGTTCGTCGTCCCCGGCGGGTTCAGTGACCATCCGCCGGGTCTGGCCGCCTTCGGGGCCCTCCTGCTCTCGACACCCGTCACCGGAACACCAGTCACCAGAGCTGCCTCTGAGGGGCGGGAGCTGGGGCTGACGCTGGCATCGCGCGCCCTCCAGGTAACCCTGTCCTCACCGGATCCCCGGGACACGCCTGCACGCTGGCTTTCCACGGACCCGGCGACCGACCGGATTGCCGAGGCCTTCACGCCCCTGCACCGCCGCAACGCCCAGAGGATGCTGTCCGATCCGGTGGAGCGAGCGCTCCACCGGATCGAGACGGCGGCATGGGGCACCAGCCGCTGGAGCGAATACTGGGGCGCGGAGGAACTCCAGTTCACCGGGCAGGACGTCACCGCTCTGATCGGTGCATGGGCGTCGGCTCCGCCTCGGGACGAGCCGTTCTCCGCGGCATTTCCTTCACCCGATCACAGATACGGCGAATGGGCCCCCGGGCCTCTCCACCACGATGCACCTACCCGCGCCGACGACACATCCACCCGCACGGAACTGGCGATCGCGGTACCTCTCACAGGCGAGGGCGCCCCGATGCTCGCCACCGTGGCCGCCACCCTGCTCGGCGCGCCTCAGACGGGCCGGCTCTTCCACCGGCTCCGGATCCAACGCGCACTCGCCTACGGAATCGCCGCCATCCCCGTCGTCCGAGGCCGGAAGGTCGCGCTCCTGGCGGCGGCCAGCACCACGACAGCCAACGCTTCCGAGTGCGCACGTCACCTCGCCGACGAAGTCAGGGAACTCCTCTCCGCACCGCCTGCACCCGACCAGGTCGCTGACGCCCGTACGGCGCTGGCGCGGCAGGTCAGCCTTGCGCACGCGCTACTCGAGGCTGGCGAAACGCTCGGGCCCGTACACCGCTCGCTTCTCGAAGCGGACTGCACCACCGCCACATCCGAATCCGCCCCTGCCACCGCGGCGTTCTCTGACCACCTCCCTGCCGGAGTACGGCCGCAGTGGGCTGTCCACGGCCCCGTACCAGACCAGACGCTAGGAGCGGTGGAGCAGACATGGTGAGCGGCAAGCACCCCGCAGGTGGTACGCAGATCAGGGAAGGAGGCGTGCACGCGGTCGACCTGCCGTCCGCGAAGCACGTTGCGATCGGCCTTGCCATCCCCGTGGGGTTCGCCGACGACCCACCCGAGGCGCCCGGGGCCACACATCTGAGCGAGCACGTGGCGCTGGCACTGGCCCCGTTCGTATCAGTAGCGGTACCTACCGTCACCGCGACCACCCACTGCCACAGCACGACTTTCACCACCGAGGTCCTGCCGGGCGAGCTCGCAGCCACGCTTCAGCTGTTCGCAGCGATAGCCCAGCCACCCCTGGAACACCTCCAAGGGATGGTTGATCAGGAAAAGCCCGTGGTCGGGCTGGAGCTCACCATGAACCACACCACGACAGGAAGAATCGCGGCATTCGTCGCAGACCGAATCCTTCCCGCGACCGGATTCGGACGAGCACACGAGGCAGGTCCCGAGGAAATCAGCCGCCTCACAGCCGAGCAGATCAACCACCACCTGACGGACCACTACCGCCGAGACACAGCTGCGCTCGTACTCGCAGGACCGCTCTCGACCACAGATCTCACACTCGCCACCAGGCATTTCCCAGTCGGCACCGCCCCCGTGCCCCGACCTGCCCGCGCGCCCTCACCCGATGCCGCCCTCGCCACTGCCATCAGCCCCACCCACTGGGGCGTGGCACAGCGCGCTTCCCCCTACCAAGCCGATGGGCCCGCCTGGCTATCCGATCTCGAAGATGCCCTGATCCGCCCAGGCGGTCCCGCCGACCGTCTCGCCAGAAGCCAGGCAGCGTCGACGCTCGGGGCCCTCGCCGCAAGGTGCCCCCACGGCAACCTCCTGATCTCCGCCTACACCCACGACCTCACACACAAGACGCCTGCACAAGCAGCCGAGGAACTAGCCGGGGCACTGCGGCGCACCGACCCGGCCTCATACCTGCCCCAGACACTTCAACACGCCGCTCGAAGCCATCAAGCGCGTCGCGGCCTCCTTGCCCTGCCCTGGCACGCCAGGAACGCCCTCATCGCCGAGGCCACGGGAACCGGACCAGTCTGGAACAGCTGGGAACACGAATTCGACAAGGTCGCCGCAGCTGCGATCGCCGCTTCGGCACTGACCCACTCCGAGGCCTGGAACAGTACAACGGCATCCCTTACGGCCTGACCAGGCGTCATCGGTCGCATCGGGATCCCGTGAAAGACACCGAGGCAGGCATGTCTGAGCAGGGGGCACGAAGTGGTGGGCGCGGGTCCGGTACCGGCCAGGGGAGCGGCACCGGCAGCGCGGCGTTGTCCATCCGCGCCACCTCGTTGACTCCTCCTAGGGAACGGGTCGCCGTAGCGTAGCGCCCGCCCCGGACACCACCCGACCCGGTCGCTACGCCCACTCGACGCCGTGTTCGGCGAGCTGCGCGAGCTGACCGGAGCTGAGCTTCGTCCGCCTGGCTTTCGTGTTGTTGAGGAAGGTCCCGAGTGAGACGGAGACCGTCTCCACCGTTTCCTCGCCGCCGGCGCCGATCGTCACCATCTCCAGCTCCTCCTTGTGCGGGCGCTTGACGGCCGCGTGCCCTTCCCGCTCCACGAACTGCGCCAGGGCCGCCAGGCCCTGCGCGAAGCGGTCTGCACGGGACACCTTCGGCTTCGCCTCGGCGGGGGCCTTCGCGGCGGCCAGCTCCGGGTCCTCGCCGATCCCGATCGCCGTCAGCAGGTCCTGCTGGTCCTGCTCGAGCTCGGAGAAACCGGCCCGCTGCGCGCGTACCCAGCGGCCGAGCTGTTCGCCCTCGTAGACGGTGTCCTCGGGCAGCGTGGCCCAGTCGACGCGGCCGTCGGACTCCAGCCACCACCGTCGGGCGGTGGCGTAGGCGCGCTGCCAGGTGACCGGCCAGGCGGGGCACCAGAACGGGTCGATCTCCTCCAGCGCCCGCCGCCGCTCCGGCGACAGCGCCCCCTGCTCGCCCGCCGGCACCTGGGCTGCGGCCCGCAGCTCCGAGAGCCACGTCCCGATCGCGTACCCGCCGACCGACGCCCGCGCCGGCGCCGCCAAAGAGCTGCCGCGGCCCTGCGCCCACACCCGCGCCCAGTCGAGCCTGGGTGTGGCACCAGCAGCGGTTGTTGCACGGCCTGCTTGAGGTCGAGACGCCTCCGAAGGCGTCCTGGCAAGCGCCCGCCCGTCTACGGCGGTCAAGCGGTCCGCACCCGCGATTGCCACCGTCTGCTGCTGGTGGTAGCCATCATGCTGCCGCCGCTGCGCCGCTTCGGCGCCGACGGATCAGTCTGACACCGGTTCACGTCGTGGCTTGTGGTGCGGTGTGTCCTGGGGGCGGGGGTGGTTGCAGCCCGCGCCCCCAGGTGGTGCGTTGTCAATCAGCTGGTGGGCAGGGTGGTACCGGTCAGGGTGTCCAGGGGGGCCCAGCCGGGCATGCCGGGCTTGTAGGCGGTGTGGTTGACGGCGCCGGTGGTACCGGCGTCGAAGACGTCCACGGTGTTGGAGGAGGCGCTGAACAGCGGGGCCGGGATGCGGCCGGCGGCGATCTTCGTGGCTCCGCTCAGGGCCTCCCAGGCGCTCCATGGCTTGCCGTTGTTGAACCAGTAGGCGTGGTAGAGGGCGGTGTCGCGGCCGGTGACGAAGAGCTCGATGGCGTCGGTGGCCGGGTTGTAGAGGGCGCTGGGGGCGCCGGCGAAGCGGTAGTCGCCGTTGATGGTGGCCCAGTTGCTCCAGTTGGTCATGCCCGGGGTGTAGTAGCGGTGGGCGACGGTGCCGTCGGTGGCGGTGGCGAAGACCTCGGCGGTCTTCGTGGAGGGGTTGTAGACCAGGCTCGGGCTGCCGGTGAAGGCGGCCCCGTCCAGGGGGAGCCACTGGGCCCACGGCTTGCCGTCGTTGAACCAGTAGGTGTGGTACATGGTGCCGCCGCGCTCGACGGCGAACAGCTCGATCGCGCCGGTGGCGGGGTTGTAGATCGCGCCGGGGGTGGCGTTGAACTGCCGATCGTTGATGGTCGCCCAGTCGCTCCAGCCCGTCATGCCGATGCCGGCGGTGTAGTAGGTGTGGGCGACGGGGCCGTTGACGGTGGTGGCGAAGAACTCGGCGGTCTTGGTGGCCGGGTTGTAGACGGCGGTGGCGCTGCCGGTGAACCGGGTCGATCCGGTGCCGGCCCACGGGCGCCAGCCCTGCGCGTCGGCCGTGTAGTAGGTGCGCCACATGAGGCCGTCGCTGTCGATCGCGGACAGCTCGATCGCGCCGGTGGCCGGGTTGTACAGGGCGGTGGGCGAGCCGACGAACGGCTTGGTGCCGGCCGGGCGTTCGCTGATCGGCGACCAGGTGCTCCAGCCCTGGCCGTTGATGTTGTACGCGCCGACGACGCGGCCCTTGTTGTCGACGGTGAACACCGTGGACGTCTGCTTGACCGGGTCGTACACCGCGCTGGCGGTCGGCGCGGTGGCGGTGTCGCGCACCTGCTGGACCCAGGCGCCGAGGTCGTCCACGCGCGAGGAGGTGGCGCCGGTGCGGGTCTCGGTGGCGGGGGTACCCAGGCACCCGCCCTGCCAGGAGCGCGAGGCGACGGCGACGAGTTCGGCATTGCCGTTCGTCTCGCGGACGGCGGGGGCGCCGGTGTCGCCCTTGCAGATCGCCGCGCCGCCCGTGCCGGTGGTGGCGATGCTGGTGGGCTGGACGGCGTCGAGGCCGAACACGCCGGTGTGCAGGGCGGCGGGCACCCACTCGTCCTTGGTGCGCCCGTAGCCGGCCACGCGCAGCTTCTCGCCCGCGGCGGGTGCGGTGGTGGCGAGGGCGAGCGGGGCGACGCCCTGTACGGGGGCGGCGACGCGCGCCAGGACGAGGTCGCGGTCGGCGCGCGGCGCCAGCTCGACGACGTCGACGGCGTTGCCGGCGATGGTGGCGGTGGTCTTCCACTTCGGCGCGCCGGCCGCCAGCGCCTGCGGCTGCGCGGGGTCGTCGGAGAAGCAACTGGCGGCGGTGATCACCCAGGATGGGTCCACCAGCGCGCCGGTGCAGGCGCGGAAGTTGTCGCCGATGGCGAGCTTGGCGGTGTAGGCGTAGGAGCCGTTGGCCGCCGGGTCGCCGACGACGGCTCCGGCCGGGGTGGTGAAGGTGGTCAGCGCGCCAGCGGCTGCGGCTGCGGCGAGCACGCCGGCCCGCAGCGAGCGGGACGAAGTCCTGTGAAGCACGTGGATTCCTGTCGGATGAGGAGGATTGGGGAGCCGGGGTCAGCCGGTGACGCGTAGTTCGACGACGGTGGTCGGGGTCTGGCCCAGTCCCTCGCCGACGCCGGTGAAGCCGTTCTTGGGCACGTCGGTGCTCCGGGAGGCGCCGGCGGCGGTGAGGCCGACCCGTACGGCCCGGCCGGAGGTCTGCGCGGCGAATACGTCCGGCAGTTCCAGGGACAGGTAGCCGGTCGCGGAGGGCGCGGTGAAGCAGATCTTGTTGTCGGTGTTGCCCGGGGCGCGGGTCCACAACTGGATCTGGGAGGGCTTGGAGCAGTCGGCGAGCACGATGGCGCCGTCGCCGCGCAGCAGCTTGACGTTGCTGATGCCGGAGGCGCCGGGGTAGGAGAAGTCCTCGACCGCGGTCGGCGGTGCGGAGGCATCGGCCGCCGGCGTGGGTGGTGGGGTGGTGTCGGCAGCGGCGAGGGCGCTCAGGCCGAAGACGCCGGCGGCGGTGGCGGCGATGGCCGCCGTCCAGCCGCGGATGCGGTGCTTCATGAGTGATCCCGTATCGGTCGGTGGTGGTCGGCGATCCGTGGGCCGTCAGCCGGTGACGCGCAGCTCGACGAGCATGGTCGGCTTCTGGCCCAGGCCCTCGCCGACGGCGACGGCGGCGTTCTTGGCGACGTCCACGCTCTGCCCGATGCCGTCGGAGGTGAGGTCGGCGCGCACGGCCTTGTCACCGGTCTGGATCATGAAGGTCTGCGGGAGTTCCAGCGCCAGGTAGCCGCTGGTGCCGGTGACGCGGAAGCACACGCCGGGGCCGCCGCTGGGGCTCGGGACGGCCCGGCTCCACAGCTGGATCTGGGTGGCGGTGTTGCAGTCCGCCAGGACGATGTGGCCGTCGCCGCGGATCAGCTTGAGCTGCGGGTAGGGCGACGTGCCCGGGTAGCTGAAGTCCTCGACGGCGGGCGGGGGAGTGGCGGTGTCGCCGGCGGCCGGGACACTGTCGGCCGCGGCGAACGCGGTGACACCGAAGGTGGTGGCGACGGCGAGTGTGCCGGCGACCAGCCAGCGGGCTATGCCGTTCTTCATCTGGCTTTCCTCTCGAGCTAGTTGACGGTATGTCGACGGGAGTGCCAAGCGGAGCTTTCCGAGGCGACTGCTACAGCCGGATCCGGTGACGACAAGCAGACGAAGCGTCGGATGTCCACCGATTTATTTGCGCCCTGGATGACTTGGCGGGCTGCAGTCTAAGACATTCCCTGTTCTTGAAGTTGACTCTAGGGTCGCAAGAATCGACCAATCCTCGCTCGACGGAGCCGGGAAAGGTATGTATTTGATTGCTTTTTGCCCGAATTGTCATGACTTGATTCGCTTGAAACCCAGTGAGGACGGAACGTCAGTTCCGCTTGCGTTGGATTATCTTGGCGGGTCATCAGGTGCCGCTATGCTCGCTTGGGCCGAAGCGCGGCCGAGTTGACGTTGAAGGGTCTTTTGTGGAGAGAATGTTTTCCGAATCAAGGCGGCGAAGGCGAGGCGGGCATTCCATATCCGGATTGCTCAGTGCAGGTCTATTGCCCCTGGCCCTGACAGCCGGACTGCTGGGAGCAGCGCCTGTGGCCGCTGCAGATTCCATGGCCGGCAGCGGAACGGTCCCGCTGACCGACCGGGGCCGCATCGTGGCGTTCTGGAAGGACGGCGGGCCCGCGGTCAAGGCCGCGGCAGAGGCAGCACTGACCGGGTCGGACGCGGACGTACGCAAGTTCCTGGACAACGACCGGCTGCTTGCCCAGGTGCAGGACGGCCAGGTCAGCGCCGCGCAGATCTCCTCCTTCGGCGGGGCGGGCGTACGGGAGGCCGCACGCAAGGCCCTGGCCGGCACGCCCGACGAGCTGCGGACCTTCCTGGACAGCGGCTGGCAGGAGCCGCTGAAGATCGATCAGCAGGTCAAGGCGGCCTCGCTGATGAACGGAGCCGGGCCCGGTGTCCAGGAAGCCGCCAAGGCGGCGCTGAACGGCACCGCCGACGACGTGCAGCTGTTCCTCAACGAGGGCCAGTTCACCGCGCGGGAGGCCGACGACCGGGTCAGACTCGTCCAGATCCTCAGCACCGGCGGCCCCAACACCCAGGCAGCCGCGCGCCTGGCCATCAACGGCTCGATCGACGACGTCCGCGAGTTCCTCAATGTCGGCGTGCACGTGGCCCGGGCCCGGGACGCCGAGCGCACCAGCATCGCCCAGCTGACGCAGCAGGCCAAGGAGGCCTCCGCCCAGGCCGTGCGCGAGACGGAGTCGGCGAAGGAGGCCTCTGCCCAGGCGGTGGCGGCCTCGCAGCTGGCCAAGGAGTCGGCCGCGAAGGCGGCGGCCGAGACCGCGGCCGCGGGCAGCGACTCGAACGCCGCGGACGCGGCGGCCGGACGTGCGGCGGACGCCGCGGGACGGGCGGCGCAGGCTGCCCAGACGGCGGTGAAGGCCGCCCGGAGCGCGACCAACTCGGCGCGCACCGCGGCCAGTGCGGCCTCCCAGGCCGCCTATGCGGCGGCCGGCGCGGCGCAGGCCGCGAGCGCTGCCCGCAGCGCGGCCGCCGCAACGGCGTCCGACCGTTCCAAGGCGGACGCCGCCGCGCAGGCGGCGACGGCGGCCGAGACCGCCGCGAGCGCCGCCACCGCGGCCTCGGGCTCGCTCACCCAGGCCAACGCAGCCGCCACGGCCAGCCAGGAGGCTGCCGCATCGGCGATCAGCGCGGGCGGCAACGCCCTGGCGGCATCGGACTCGGCCGACCAGGCCGGCGGTTTCGCCTCCGCGGCCGGCGCCCAGTCGGCTCGGGCCAAGGCCGCCGCCGCCGCGACGCGCCGCGAGGCACAGGAGGCGACGCGCGCCGCGACCGCCGCCAAGTCGCTGGCCGGCGAAGCCGCGCAGGCAGCCGCTGCCGCCAAGGTCCTCGCCGACTCGGCCGCCGAGCACGCCCGCAACGCCGCAGCCGCGGCCAGGGACGCAGCCCAGCACGCCGGTGAGGCGGACCAGGCCGCCACCCGGGCCAAGACCCACGCCGACGCCGCAGTGGCTGCCGCGCAGACCGCCAAGGACGCGGTCGACAAGGCCAACCAGGTCCACGACCTCGCCCAGCGGGCCGAGGACGAGGACCGCACCGCCCGCACCGCCACGGACGTGGAGAAGGCGCGGGCCGCGAAGGCCGCGTACGACGACAAGCAGGCCGGAATCGGCGACGCAGTCCAGAAGCTGCGCCAGGCGAAGGACGATGCCGACCGCCTCGCCACCGCACTGACGCAGCCGAACCCCGACACTGCGGCCATCGTCACGGACGGGCGAAAGCTCGCGGTCATGTCGATGAAGATCGCCGGACCGTGGGAGAGCGCCGCCGCGCGCACCGCGCTCTCCGGTGACGACACCGCTGTGCTGGAGTTCGTCCGCACCGCGCGGCGCGACGCGGTCGCACTCGACGACCGCGAGCGCGCCTCGAACCTCGCAGTCGGTTCCGAGCTGCCCGCCGTGCGTGCCGCCGCGACCGCAGCGCTCACGGGCGACGCGAACACGGTGACCGCCTTCCTGAACACCGGTCAGTACCAGGCCGCGGTCCCGGACTTCCAGGTCAGCGTCGCCAAGATCGTCAGCGAGGGCGGCCCCGGCGTCCAGGCGGCCGGACGCGCCGCGCTCAACGGCAACGTCGACGCCCTGCGCGCCTTCCTGAACAACGGCCGCTACCTGGCCCAGCTCTCCGACGACCAGGTCAAGGCCGCGGCACTGCGCCAGTCCGGCGGCGACGAGGTCAAGGCCGCCGCCCAGGTCGCCCTCGAAGGCACGCCCGAGGTCCTGCACGCCTTCATCGAGACCGGCCAGTACACCGCCGCGCGCAAGGACGCCCTGGCCGCGACCCACAAGGCCGAGATCGAGCGGATGATCTCCGAGGCGTCGGCGGTGACCGCCTACGCCCAGCAGAGCGCCGCCGAAGCAGTCCAGGCCGCCGCCGTCGCCCGCAACGCCGCCGACGAGGCCAAGGCCGCCTCCGAGCAGGCCAAGGCCGCATCCGACCAGGCCGCCGGCTTCGCGGCCAACGCCCGCACCAAGGCGGACGCGGCCGCCACGAGCGCGCAGAAGGCCGCCGAATCGGCCAAGACCGCTGCAGTCGCCGAGACTTCGGCACGGCACTCCGCCGCGTCCGCCGCCTACTCGGCGCGCATGGCGCAGCGGTCCGCCGACAGCGCGAATGCGTCCGCTGCGGACGCCTATGCATCGGCCGCCCAGGCCCGGGCCGACGCACAGGCGGCGGGCCAGGACGCCAAGACGGCCGCCCAGGCCGCGATCAACGCCTTCCAGAGCTACACGACGAAGCACGCCGCGGAGCAGGAGGCGGAACGGAAGGCTGCCGCGCAGGCTGCGGCCGACGAACAGATCAAGGCCGAGGACGAGCAGGACGCGAAGGACGACGTCGCCGACCTGGAAGACGACCTCCGCAAGCAGATCAAGGAGGACGGCAACTCGGGGTGGCTGGACTTCGCCCTCGAAATCACCCATGGAATCCTGGACGTCGTCTCGCTGGTCCCCGGCGCCGGCACCCCTGCGGCGCTGATCAACTGCGGCATCTACGCGCTGCAGAAGGACGTCACGAACGCGATCATGTCCTGCGTCAGCGCCATTCCGCTGGCGGGAGATGCCGCGGCCGTCGCCAAGCTCTCCAAGTGGGCCGAGAAGGTCCCCGGCGGCAAGAAGGTCGTCCAGTTCCTGGAGAAGCTCTTCTCCAAGTTCTCCGGAACCTGCCCCACCTCGAACAGTTTTCCCGCCGGCACCCGCGTCCTGATGGCGGACGGGTCCGGCCGGCCGATTGAGCAGGTCCGCGTCGGCGAGCAGGTCCTGGCCACCGACCCGAACACGGCCACCACGGCCGCCCGGCGGGTCGACGCCACCATCTACACCCCTGACGACCGCGACTTCGTCGATCTCGCCGTGACCGACCGGACGGGTGGAAACGGCGCCATCACCGCCACCGCCCACCACCCCTTCTGGTCGCAGAGCCGTCAGGCATGGGTCGACGCCACCGACCTGGCCGGCGGCGACACCCTGCGGACCTCCACGTCCGACGAGGTGACGGTCACGTCGGTCCGGCACTGGACGAGTCTTCAGCCCGCCTACAACCTGACCGTCCGCGACCTCCACACCTACTACGTGCTCGCCGGAACGACGCCGGTCCTGGTGCACAACAGCACCCCGGGCGGCGCGTTCATCTGCGGCGTCGCCAAGAAGATCAGCCTAAGGCAGGGCCGGCACATCAAGGGACACGCGGACTTCAACGGCGGAGGATATCTGACGAGCGAGGCTGAAGCGCAGGAGATCCTCGACGCCTACCATGCACGCAAGGTCACTGTGCTGGGGCAGACCAAGAACGGGCATATAATCATTCGGTACGACAAAGTCACCGGATATAACAACAATGTTAGAAACAATATCATCGACCAGCCGACGAACGTATTCATGATCAAGGGGACGGCCAGGCCCAGCATCGTCCCGACCAATCCGAATTGGACCCCGTGAAGTTGGACCACACGAACCACTCGGACCGCCCGGACTACTCGGACCGCGAAAACGATGTCGTCCTCCAAGCCCTGCAGGCGACCCTCGGCCTGATCACCGAGAACGTCAACGCAATCGCGGTGCAAGCCGCCCACGATCGGATCGTCCTGCACTTCTCGATATCAAGGAACTCTCCTGAATTCGAGGAGGACGTCGAGGACATCGAGTTCGACCTGGACGCGATTCTCGAAGGGAGAGTACTCATCGAGTCCCAGGTCCATCTCGGGCCGCCGGACGACAGCTGGCCCGGCCGCGCCTGGCGATTGATCTACCTGGCAAACTCCCGCAGGTCCCGCGAATAGGTTCCGCCCGATCCGGCCCGTGAGACCACCGGCCCACAGGGGCACACCGTCTGCCCGCCAGTCCTACTGGCGGGCAGATCGGTTTTCACGAGGCAGACCGCGGAGAATTACCGCCGGACGCTGCGTCCGGGTGAAGCCCCGGCTGATCCGGCGTGCCGGACGGACGGCTCACCACGTGAACGCCACGCTTTCGGCCATGTCGACAGAAGACAACAAGAGCCTGGTCCGACGCTTCTACCAGGAGATCGACGCCGGCAACCTCGACGCCATGGACGAACTCGTCGCCGATGACTACATCGACCACCACCCGCCGCCCTTCCAGGCCTCGCCGGGCCGGGAGGGGCTCAAGGAGTCGTTCCGGCTGTTCTGGGACGCCACCCCGGGCACCCACCGAATCGAGGATCAGATCGCCGAGGGCGACAAAGTGGTGACCCGGCTGACCGCCACCGGAGTCCACCGCGGCGACCTCCCCGGAGCTCCCGCGACCGGAAACCCGATGAACATGACCGCGGTGGTGATCCACCGGATCGAGAACGGCAGGCTCGCCGAGAAGTGGTCCGACAAGGACGAACTCGGCTTGGTCCAACAGATTGGCATCATCCCGCCCCTCTCCGGACCGGCCGAGTAGGGCACACACCGCTTCGGTGACCATCTGGTCGTCACTGCGGGGTCGGCCTGAATCCCCCCGGCCGAGCACCGTGCGCTTCAACGACCATGCGTACGCGACCGTCAGGCCCCCGCACGGTCCGGCGCCTTCTCAGGGCCGCCGTAGCGTAACCCGGTCCTCGGACAACAGCCCGTCCTGGCCGGCGCCAGCCCGCTACGCCCACTGTCAGTGTCGGTGGCGGGTGGTAGGACGAGTTCGCGTCGGCGTGGGTCGGTGTTGTGGGGCTTTGGGTCTCGGGTGGGTACGGTCGGAAAGAGGGTCTTGTGGGGTGGCGGGGCGGTGCCGGTGTGCCGGGGGTGTGTGACGAGGGCGGGCAGGATTTCCATGCGGGCACGCCGCAGGACGTACGGGCCGTGGTGGCGGCGATGACCTCGGAGGTCAAGGACGACCTGCGCTACGGCGCCGTGCCCTGGGCGCGGTTTCACCACTCCTGCGGCTCCGGCGGCGACGTTCCCGCCCTTCTGGAGGAGGTTCGTCTCGGTGACGACGAGGCCTCCGGCCGGGCCCTCGGTAGGTTGTGGAACCGGGTCTGCCACCAGGGCGGCACGTCCGCCTCCGGAGCTCTGGCCGTCCCTTTCCTGATCCGCATCGCGCTCGCCTACCCCCGCCACCGGGCCGCCCTTCTGCGTCTGGTGGGCGCGGTGGCGCGCCGCCCGCACTTCGGCGACGGCTCACGTGCCGGTCTCCTGCGCGCGGGCGAGCCCGCGGGCTCCATCCGGATCGAGCCGAGCGGCTACCAGGGGACCTGGTCGATCGAGGCGGCCCGGCAGGCCGTGGCGGCGGATGCGAACCTGCTGTGCTTCCTGCTGGACGATCCCGAACCGGCCGTCCGTCAGGCCGCCGCCTATGCCCTGGCGGCCGCGCTGCCGCCGCCCGGAGACGCCCCGGGCGCCCTGTACGCCCGCCTCGCCGGCGAGAGCGACCCTGCGACACGCGCCTGCGTGGTTCTGGCGATCGGCCAACTCGCATGGGAGGAAAGAGATCCGACGGCCGTCGCGCAGCTGCGGGAGTGGTGGCAGGCCCCCAGTCAGCCGACGGACGTGCGCGTGAGCGCCGCCCTGGCCTGGCTCTGCCTCGTCGCCGACCCCGTCCCCGCCGAACTCGACACCCTCCTCGACACCGCGGTCACCGACGAGCTGACGGCCCTCCTCGCCCCGGTCCCCTGGCTGCGCGACGCGCAGGACGGCGCCAAGGACAACGGCCTGCTCGTGTGCCTCACCCAGATGCGAAACCCCGACGACTTCCCCTGGCTCACCGGGGGCTGAGGCCCATCGCGGTCAAGCTCTGCTGCGCGCACCCGCACGGCAGCCACCCGGCCCACCCGCCCCGCATAGGGGCGGGCGGGCCGGCCACTGTTACGCGCAGGTGTCGAGCATCTGGTTGAGGGCGGTCTTCTCGGTGTCGGTGATGCTGAGCTGGTAGGTGTATTTGACGTCGCCCTGGACGGACGTGAAGGCCTTCTACAAGCTGGCCGTCACCGAGCCGGAGAAGACCGCGCTCGGCCAGATGCTCGACACCTGCCCGGCGGGCTCATGACCACCCCCGGCCAGCAGGCCAACAGCGCCGGGGCCGAGCCGCTCGTCACCACCGGCATCACCGTCGGCCCCGGCGGCGTCATGACCGTCGACGTCGGTGTCATCACCGGCGACCTCACCCTGCGCACCACCTGGACCGGCCGGCAGGTGCTGCTGTTCTCCCGCGCTCGACCTCATCGCCCTGCGTGAACTCCACCTTCGCCGATATCTCCTGTTCGCCGCCCTCCTTCTTCCCGCCACGGTCGCGTCGATGGTCGTCCACGACGCATTCGACGACCTCGCCCGACGGTGGCGAGAGGTTCTGAGCACGGCCAGTCCCGCAGCGTGTGCCTGGCAGGCTGTCCGCCAGCGGGTGTGCGCCCTGGCCGGGCCCCTGCCGCTGAGCCCGGTCGCTCACCTCACCGCCCCGGAACAGGACGTGCTGCTTCTGCACCTGGTGCTGGAACTCCCCGAGGTCGAGGTAGCGGAGCTCACCGGTATGGACCCGGCCGCGGTTCACGTCCGGGTTCGTGCCCTCGTCCGGCATCCCTGGTGAAGCGGCGTGCGCACGCCGTGCGGACCCGGTGGGCGCGCGGATTCGGGTTTCTGCGGGTGTCAGCAGGTCCGGTGTGAGGTCGGCTCGGTGAGCTGGTAACCGGCATGTATTCGGAGGCGGCCGTATTCCGCGGCTGTGGGGCCTCCGGCCGGCCGTTCAGGGTGGGACAGTATCGTGAGTTCGATGGTTGCTCGAACAGTCGGGGGTTGGGTGCAGGCCGCAGATCATGCCGCGTGGGATCGGGGCTTCCCGGTGAAGTACCTCCTGGTTCAGGATGATGAGGACGGCGGCGACCGGCTGTGGGGGAAGTGCGCGGGGGTCGAGGGCCTGTTCATCGACCGGGTCCCACCGCCTCGGGAAATCTTGACTCTCCGGGGGTGCGACCCCAGGGGGCCGTTGGCTGAGGCGGTCGCGCAGCCTGACACGTTGCCGCAGGCTCTGGGCGAGGTGTGTGTCGAGGTCTGGGACAGCGAACAGCCTGTGCAGTGGTGGACCTTGGTGGACACGGTTGTGGTGGCCTACCAGACGAACGTGGCCGACTCGGCACGGTACGACATCGTTCTCGGCGCAGGCGTGAGGAACGAGGAGAGCTTCTTCGAACTGCCCGCCTCGCCACGCTTCGAGATCTTCGCGGGTACGACGGCTGCAGCCGCGGGTGCTGGCCAGTGCTCGGCGGTGGACGGCCTGTTCAAGCCGCGACCGGACCCGGCTCCCGTCCCGATGGAGCTGATCGGCTGCGAGCCTGCGGAGCCGCTACTCGCCGCACTGCGACGCCCGCGTCGGACGGAACGAGATTGGGCCTACCTTCTCGTGCTCGATCGCCATGGTGCCGTGATGGCCTCCCCTACCGTGGGTCTGGCCATCACCGGCGCGCGCCCGTCCGTGCTCGGGGGCGCGCTCGTCGACATCACCCTCACCGATGGCGGGGATGATCGGCCACCACTGGCGGCCCGCCCGGTCTGGGAAGCGTGGCACCAGGGCGCGCCGGCGGTGCCCAATCTGTGGGCGCCGTACGACTCGCGAGGCAGGACCGAGTGGCTGGAGCTCACGACCCGTGCCTGGAGGGTGCGAGGGCCGCAGCCGGACTGTTCCGGAGGTGAGCACCACCTTGACGGCCGGTTCGTCACGGATGTTCCCGGGTTGCACTGCGCCATGGGCGAGGCGGTCTTGGGGCCGGGACGGTACTTCGGTCGAGAATGGAATGCCTTCAAGGACTGTCTGGGTGGTGGATTCGGTGTGGTGCCGCCGTTCACCCTGGTCTGGCACGACTCCGAGGTCGCGCGGCGCGCACTGGCAGAGGTCATCGACGATCCCGAGGGTCGGCTCTCCTACTTCGAGGAGATCGTGCAGCTCCTGGAGCGGTGTGGCGTGACGGTCGTGCTCCAGTGAGCCGCGTCGGAGCGCCTGGGAACCGTGATCACGTCCTGCTGGACAGGTAGGTGTACCAGTCGCGGCCGGCGCGGCGGGTCCACTTCAGGGCGCAGAATGCTGACGGCGCGGGCGAGGGCGACACCCGCCGGCAGGGCGAAGAGCAGCGCCATCACGGCAGCCCGTCGTCCAGCCGCCGTCCGGGCGCCAAGCCGGCGAATTTGGCGAAGGCCTCGGGCGCGGAATCGATCATCGCCTGCTGCTCCGCAGCGGTCGCCCGGTCCTGGTCGAAGCACTCCCACGAACAGCGACCGAACGGATTCCAGTCGGGCCCGGAGCGTTCGGCGTCAGTTGCCCGGGCCGCGCGCTGTGGCGGCTCAGTTGGGCGGGCCGCACACCTCTGCGCTGCGCGGCCCCCACGTGCACGCCTGCAGGCTCATGCCCGGGCCGTCGTACAACCACGGCGACTGGCCGGGGTAGGTGGTCGGGCCGTACGCCCACTGGCCGGTGTTCAGGTCCATGATGCCGAACGTACAGCCGCTGGGGGCGGCGATCGGATCGATCGCCATGTGGTCGTGGCCGCTCTGGAGTTCGACCTTCTCCAACGCGACGCAGCCGCCGCTGCGGATCGTCCAGGAGCCCTCGGCTGCCTGTGCCGAGGTCGCGCTCCCCACTCCGGTCACGCCCATCGCCACCACGGCGAGCGCGACGGCCGAGGCACGCTTCCTGGTCCTGGTGAATCGCATGGAACCCTCCGGTTCGTCGGTCCCGCCCCGAGCCGGTGCCGGGGCGCACCTTGAAGCTCAGCAGCCGACGGCACGGAGCACAACGCAGAATCCGGACGACCCCGTACACCCCCGGACGCCGCTGGACGACACCTCCCGGCCGCCAAGACCGGCACCGTCCCTGCGCCCTCGGCCTGGCGGTCGGAGACGTAGGCCGGCACGATGCCGGCTCAGCGCCTCGCAGTGGCCCGGGATCATGTCGAGAGCGAGCGTGCCGCGCGTCTGGTCTTGATCTCGCGGTAGAGGTACGCCGCGATGATCAGGGTGAACACTATGAAGAAGATCCACGTCCGCCAGAACGAGAAATCTCTGTAACGGATCATCCAGATAACAACCCTGGCGTCTAGTAAGGTGACGGCCGCCGCGGCCACGAATCCCGTTGCGCGCGTCAGGGTGCTGGAGTGCGGCCTGAGTACTGCTGTGTACACCAGGGTGACCAGGGGCGCGAGCAGAATCGTGACGGGCCCTATGGCGAGCACCGATGCGGCGAGGAGCAGCAGCCACAGAACCCCTGAGAGGATGTGGCGCGTCACGCGGCCGCGGCGGGCGGGGGTGCGTGCCGGGGCGGTGTCCGGCCGTGGAGTCAGGCCGCTCTGCCTGCGGGTGGGGGCCGGTGGCGGGAGTGGGGCTGTCGCTGCCGTGGGGGACCGGAGGGCTGGGCTTGCCGGTGGTGTGAGGCCGCCGACGGGTTCGGGTGCGCCGTCGAGGTGCCGCAGGGCCATGGAAAGGTCGCTGGCGCTCGGGTATCGCTGGTCGGGGTCTTTTGCCAGGAGCCTCAGCAGGAGGTCGTCCCAGGTGGCGGGCACACCGGCGGTCACCGAGCTGGGTACGGGCGGCTCCTCGGTGAGGTGTGCCGTGAGGTGTCCCACGGCGTCGGGGGCCTGGAAGGGGAGCCGGCCGGTGATCATCTCGAACAGGACGCAACCGAGTGCGTACAGATCAGTGCGCGGCTCGGGGTAGCCGCGTGCCTGCTCGGGCGCCATGTAGGGGGGTGTGCCCACGATGAAGCCGGTCTGGGTGAGCCGGTCCCCGGTCGCGTAGGGGTCGGCCGCCCTCGCGATGCCGAAGTCGAGGACCTTCACCGTGCCCGACGGCGTGATGAGGACGTTGGACGGCTTGATGTCCCGGTGCGTGACTCCGGCCGCGTGCGCCGCGGCCAGTGCGTCCGCTATCGACGCGCCCCATCGGGCCGCGTTCGCGAGGGTGACCGCACCTCGACGCAGGACCGTGTGCAGGTCCTCGCCCCGCACCAGCTCCATCACCAGGAACGGGGCCCGTTCGCTCCCCTCGCCGGTCTCGCCGAGGTCGTGGATGGTCACGATGTTCGGGTGCTGCAGCTGGGCGGTGATGCGTGCCTCGCGCAGGAATCGGGCGCGGGCCTCGTTGCCGCGGCTTCCGTCACCCGCGAGCAGGGAGATCACCTTGACCGCGACGCTGCGGCCGAGCGTCTCGTCCAGGGCCTCCCACACCTGCCCCATGCCGCCCTCGCCGAGCTGCCGCAGCAGCCGGTAGCGGCCTCCGAGTAACTGGTCCTGCATCATCGCGTCCTGCCCGTTGCGAGCATTCGCCCCTCCTGTTGCACGCCGACCCCACTCGCTTGGATACGCCATCCGGCTCCGGAGGGGCCGGCCGTGCCGGGTGCGAAGCTCCGGCAGCAGCGGGACGCGGCGCGCGTCTCGCGGGAATTCGCCGCGAGCAGGGTTCCGCTTCGCCGTGAGCGCCTCCAGGGCGGTGCCGGTCTGCCCACGCCTGCCAAGTACCGCCCCTTGGCCCCGCATAATCCCGCACAAGCCTGGTCGGCACGGAAGAACTGCTAAAGATCATGCATTTCAGCAGGTGGCGAGTGAGCGTCATGAAATCTCAATGAACTACCGGCCCCACGGATGCCCGCCGGGGCCCACACCGGAGAATGCCCGAAGGCCGCCACCCCACAACAGGGCGACGACCTCCACAGCCTTTTCAGGGCCGCCGCAGCGTAGCGCGCGCCTCGGACAACAACCCGGTCCGAGACCGCCCCGAGGGGCGGGAAAGGGCGGGTAAGACCCCGGAGGCCCCGCTGAGCACTGCCCTCCCGCCGCCCGCTTCCCCGGCCCCACGCCGATCTGGGGCGGTAAGAGCGCACGTCATAGCTGACGTTGTGGGCGCTCGTCGTTCTCGTTGTGGTCTGTGCTGCGCCCGTGGTCTTGGTGACTGGTTGTCCCTGTCTAGACCGCGTGGCCGGAGGGGGTGTCGGTGGGGGCTTCTACAGTGGTGTGCGGGTGGGGCCGGAACCGGAGTGTCCTGCACTGGAGACGAAAAGGCAGACCTCCCGGTCTGCACGGGGGTGGCTACGGCCTAACCGGCGGCCGGGGCGAAAGGGCCCAGGGACGACTCGTCAGCACCGGCCCCACCCGTCAAGCCGCGCGCCTGCGCTGTACCTGGTCCGGCCGTCGTCCTCTGCGCCGCCGTCCCAGGTTGCCTGCCGCCCGTGCCGCTCGCTGGGGCGCCCGCCCGTCCGTCGTCTTTGCCGGCTCGCTCGCGTCGTCGTGAGCTGCGGTGGGCCCTCGCCCTACGGCCGGCTCCAGTGACGTCAGTTCGGCGCCCGGCCCGCAGTCATACCCTCGCCATCCTGGAACTCGATCAGCACCCTGCTGTCGGTGAGATAGATCCAGCACGCGGGCGAGACTTCCAACACCTCCCCCGCATACTCGGCCATCAGCCCGGCCTCCATCGCGACCGACGGCACCGCCAGATTGGACCAGAACACGACCACGAGTTCGCCGCTCTTGGCGTACGCGCGCACCATCCTGTTCAGCTGCCCGCTGTCGAATGCCTCGCACCGCTCGATCACCTCCGCCGCGTGCCAGTCCAGCCGACTCGACCCCACGGCCGGGAAACGGCCCAAGCTCAGCGAGGCGAATGCCGTGTCTTCCTCGTACGAGAGCAACATCACCGAGTCGCCAACGGCGTCCAACATCCGGGTGAGAGACCCAGCATGTGTTCCGTACATCTTGCTAGCGCCCACGATGCCCCCGACCACGTCCAACAGCGGTCCACGCTAACTGATCGACCGCCCATGCCCTACCCAAGCCGCAGGGCAGCTCAGGCTCCTGATCACACTGACCGCGACAGACCCGACGAATGTGGAGGCCGCAGCCCCAGTACGGGACGGCGGCCTCCAACGCCTCCGTAGGCCCCCGGCAGGCCAACGACACCAGCGCGACCCGGTACCGGCCTACCAGGTCTGGTTGTTCAGCCGGGTCCCGAGCGAGACGCCGTTCTCCTTGCGCGTGCGCGGGACCCGGACGTGCCCCTCGCGCTCAACGAAGGCTGCGCGTGCCGCCAGGGCCGGCACCGAACCGGTCGGCGCGCGAGACCTTCGGCTTCGCCGCGGCGGCTTGCTTGGCGGCCACCAGCTCGGCGTCGGCCTCGATGTCGAGCGCGAGACGACGGAGGCCGGCGGACAGACGGCGGAGGAGGGCGGTGCGGGTCACCGGCCGAGGCGGAGCTTGCAGGGTGAGGACCCGCCGCTGGACACCCATGTGCCTTTCGCGTTGCGCCAGAAGAGGCCGGACGGACCCGCGTACTTCCTCTTCGCGGAGCGTGATGCGGGTCCGGCCGGCCTGGTGCAGGTGCTGGAGGCGTGCGGCGCGCTGCTGGTCGCCATGGTGCGTACGACGCCGCCCCGGGTCCGCGCCCACCACGCCGCCGGGGTGTCGGATCCTGAAGGCTTCGCGGAGGTGGGGGTGGTAGAGACGCTGGTACACGTGCACGATGTGGCGGAAGGCTTCGGGCTTGCCTGGACCCCGCCCTCCGCTCTCTGCTCGCGGGTGCTCGCTCGTCTGTTTCCGGAGGCTCCGGGCGGCGCGGATCCCTGGCTCACCCTGTTGTGGGCCACCGGCCGCGCCGAACTGCCGGGGCACCCTCGTCTCACCACGTGGCGCTGGCACAGCAGACCGCGGTCATAGGAGGCTTCAGCCGCGGCCGGGCTGATGATCGCGCCCTTACCGCAGCGAGAGCGCACCGGGCCACCCGTCCCGACCGGCAACCCGGCGAACCTATGCGGTCACGGCACCCGTCAACAGCACCACGGCCACATACCTCAGCGCTGCCAGAGACGGCACATGACCACTACTCAACGCGACTGAGCCGTGACACGTTAGTTGGAACCAGTGAGGCTCGGCGAGCTGGTGGTCTACGGTCGATGGGACACGCTTGCTGGCACCAAGTGGTCACGATTCCTGCAGCCAACCGCGAGTTGTCAGTCTTCTCGGCACTGTTGCGCGCTTATGAGCACTCCCAGAAGAAGCGGCCTTCTCGGTGGTCGGGGCTGACGAAGGCGAAGCCGTACCCGTAGCCGAAGTTGAGGAAGTACGGATCATTCTTGCCCTCGCCGGCGTCACTGATCTTGAAGAGGAACTGCCAGGGGGCGTCGACCCGCGCCTCGTGGTTGGGGTAGCAAGCGGTGCCGCCGTAGTAGTCGTGCAGTTCCTCCCCATCGCAGTCGTCGATGTCAGGACCGTCGCCGCGCATGCCGCGCTGGTATGCCGCTTCCTCGTCGATCGTGCGGTCGACGTCGGGCGGCACCGGCTGAAGGTCGACGCGCCATTCGACTGGGATCTCGGTGTACCCGGGGCCCCAGCGCCACAGGGTCCGTCCACGCGTTCCGGGCGGGCCGATGGCGGCGAAGGGCGGGATGCGGCCGTCCGGTTGCACCAGCAGAACGGCCTCGCCGTCCTCCGGGTCGATTCCTCCCATGACGATGTGGTCCTCGTGGAGGAAGAGGTAGGCCAGCCGGAGTTCGGGACCGGGTACGGGGAACTGTCCGATGAACACCAGCGGTTCGCCGGACTTCGGATGCACCGGCCAGGTCGGCTCGGCGAGCCAGACGGGCTCGCCGCCGAACTTGGCCACCGGATCGGAGATCGGCAGCTCGGTGGCGCTGAGGATCATCTGCTGGCGTGGCAGGAAGGCGGCATCGTACGGCCCCTCCGCTTGCCCAGTGGGACGCGCGATCATGAGCGGACCCTATGGCACACCACCGACGAACCGTGCGGTCCGGTCGAGGCTCGGAGCCTCGGCTGCGGGGCCGCCCTGCGTGCCTCCGGCCCGGGCCGTCGTCCGGTCTACTGCGGCCGGGCCTGCTCGTCGAAGGCCTACCGGCGCCGGCGCGCCGAGAGCCAGCAGGACGCCGTCGCCGACGCCCTCATTTCCTCTCGCGTCGAAACCCTGGGCAGTCCGGAGGGCGGCGCCCGCGAGCTGATGGACCTCGCCGCGGCCGTCCAGCGCAGCGCCGCCCGCTACCTGCAACGCCTGGAGCAGGCCCGCCGCGGCGAAGGCGACGACCCCCGCTGCAACCAGGCCCTGCGATCGCTGGAGGCCGGCGTCACCGGGGCCACCCAGCGCCTGCTGCGCCAGGCCCACGTGCTGCGCTACGAGATGACGGCCGCCCGACTGAAGGCCGACTCCGCCGCCGCCGAGAATGCCGTGCCCACGCCGGCGGAATCGTCGCGCGTCGAAACAAGCGGCCTCGCCGGCCCAGCCGCACCGGCCGGCGGGACCCCCGCCGACGGCGCCCGATCCACCACCCCGGCCGCCGACGTCGACGGTGGCCCGAACATTCCGGCGGCCCGCCCCCACATTTCCACGCGCGTCGAAACAAGCCCCGGCGCAGCACCCGCCGCGGCACCCGCAGAAACCTCGCGCGTCGAATCAACAGACGTGGACCAGGCCGACGCAGAACCCCGGACCAGCGCCGTCGCGGTGGAAGAGCTGCGCCTGGCACTCGCCACCGAGCGAACCTCCGTCAACCCGCTGCTGCGCCGACTGGGCGCGCCGACCGGAACGCGCACCGCCCACGGCGGCACGGTGCTGGCCGAGAGCTGGGACGCCGAACCGGCCGTGCTCGCGGTGCGCCGGCCGGACCGGCGTCTGCTGGGCTGGATCGAACGCCGGACCAACGACACAGGATGGCTCGCGTTCATCGACGGCCGGGCCGTCGTCGACGCCGCCGACCTCGTGCCCTGGGTGGCCCAGGACGCCGACCACGCCATCACCATGCTCGTGGTGGCGGCCGACCAGCGAGTCGCCTGACCCCGCATCCTCGCCACGCACGAGAGGCCGCCCGCAGCAGTACAGGCTGTCGGAGTGGGGCGCCCCGAGAAGGCACAACTTGGCCGAGCCGCCCCCTCGTCTTTCCGCTAACTGCGGTGCACCGTGGTCTGTGCAAGCCAAGGTTCAGCGGTACACCGCGCAGCCCCGCTACGACGGAAGGAACCGTGTCCATGAATGTCCGCAAGCGCTGTACCACGCTCGCTGTCACCTTAGGGCTGGCAACCCTGGGCCTGACAGTGCCCGCTCCGGCCGCCAGTGCAGCGGAGCGAAACTACGAGGTCGTCGTCTGCTCAGATCACGCCTACTTCGGCCAATACGCGAACGTGGGAGGCTACAACCAGTACAACCAGTACGTACATACGCCGAACTTCCGGCTCGTCCCCTGCGGGCATCAGCCCCACTGGTGGTTCAAGCCGAACCAGACCGTGGAGATCAACGCCCAGAACGTTTCCACAGGCGAGTGGGAACGGCACTTCATGAAGCTCTCGAACTGCTGGCATTCCAGCCGGTCCCAGCTGGGCTGCAACCTTCCATACTGATCAACGCGTCTAAGCGGGCTGTCACAGCGACAGGGAGACCTGGACACGGCACGGACGAGTTCGGGTTCGACCTGGTGGAGGTGCGTCCGGAGCTGGGCGCCGGCCCGCTCGGCTGTGCGGAGTGCGCGCGGACGCTTCTGTTGTTCCAGGTGCTGGCCGGGCCGGGGCTCTCGGCGGCGCCGGGGGCGTGTTCGGCCTGCGGCACGCTCACGAGCGACGTCGCCGCCCTGGTCGACGTCCCCGCGACGGTCGACCTGCCCCCGCCCGGAGGCCCGCACCGGTCCACCGGGCGTCACCGCCGCCGGTGACAGCCGGCCCGGCCGGGCGGTTGCCCGTACAGGGGGCCCCGGGGTTGTCCCGGCCGGGGGCCGTACCCGGGCACCGAGAGGCGCACCGAAAGCAGGGGCACCCCCGCACGGCCCACCTCTGTTCACCAAGGTCGGACCCGTCGGGCAAGCCGATCAGGACGGACGACACCTCTTCCCACGCGACAGCCATGGAGAGGTACCCCGCCCACCCTCCGGCTCCGACGGGTCGGCAGCCCCCGCCCTAGCACGGATCCGAGCCCGGTGGTGCTGCCGAACGCAGGAAGCGATCGGCGGCCGCGGCTCTAGCCTCCGGTCCAGGAACGTGAGAACCGAACCCCTGGGGAGAGCCGCTGTGCCGTCCATCCGCAACCTCAACGCGTGCACCGAACCCGCCACCTTCAAGACCATCCGGCGCCGCGGCGGCGGCTTCGAGGCGTACGGCTGCCGCGCCCACCGGCGCAAGGTCGCCTACCTGGCCGGAGCCCACAGCCGCGGCGGCATGGCCCCGACCACCGAAGCACACCCGTGCGGCACCGTCGTCGACCACCGGCCCTTCGAACCGATCATGCGAGCGCACCACCGCACCTGGCTGCCCGACCTCGAACCGGTCGACGAAGCCGGGCCGCAGACCTGGGTCCACCGACTCCGCACCGCCCACGACCACCGCTACGCCGTGCTGGCCGAGCACTACCCGCACACGCTCGACCATCTCGACCTCGCACTCGCCCTGGCCGAATCGCTCACCGACCCGGACGAGCGCGACGACGACCTCGAAGCACGAGTCCTGGCCGCGATGGCCGCAGCCGAGACCGCCTACCGACAGACCATCATGCCGATGACCACCCCCGACCAGCCATGGAAGCGCCCGTAGACCGACAGGCCCGCCACCGAACGGGACCCAAGCACGGAAGGAGCAATGACATCCCTGGTCAGCACGCCTACAGTGGTGCGCCCGATCACCGAACGCTGGGAGGACGTCATGACCGCACGCGCGCGCAGGGACTCGGTGTGGGGCTTCAGCACACCCGACACGATCTGGGGCACCGCCGACTCCTCCTGGGGCATGCACGACACCCGGATCCCCGGCCGGATCTGAAGCACCGACCTCCCGGCCTCGCGCTCCCGGCCGGCCGGACTACCCACACCTTGCCGACCTCGCGGCCCGGGCGCAGCGGTCAGCGGCCGGACCCTCGGCCGCCCGAGAAGAGCTGACCGCTGACGCCGTTCCCGCCACCGTCGTCCACCGTGGTCGGTAGTGTGCGAGTCATGATGAAGAAGGCGGCCGACAGAGCCAGGGCCATTCGCCGCCGGCTGCGGATGACCTTCCGCCCGACGCCGCAGGAACTCGAGCGCTGGCGCGCCTTTCAAGCGGCCCTGGTCGCCGCCGACCGTGCGATCGTCCACGCCCTGGAGAAGAGCGGAACGGCCGGGCTGAGGACGTTGTATGCCGCCGACGTGATCGAGGCCGGCAGACAGTTGGGGACCGACGTCGCCGAGTACAACGCCCACGCAGCGCTCTACCGCCGGCTGGTGGCCCGAGGACTGGACCCCGCGGCACTGCCGCTGTGGGACTTCCACACCCCGACCCCGCTGCCCAAACAGGAAGTGCCCTGCGGCCAGTACGACCCGGGAATCCCCGGCCTGCCGTGGTGCCGACGCTGCGGATGGGAAACCGGGGACCACGTACCCCAGCCCGCGCCCACTCGTTGAGCACACCGAGCGTCCCGACCAGGGCGCGCGGCGATGCCCTGGCCTCACCGCCCGCCTCGTACACCCCTGCGGCGCCCGGACGCCGGCCAGCACCGCTGTCCGGGGCAGCCGGCCGTACACACCGGCCGCCCCGATCCGAGCCGAACACGCCGAAGGCCGTCACCCCGCGCGCAGGGTGACGGCCTTCCGCACTGCTCAGAAGCCGGGGTACTGGGGGCCGCCCGGGGCGATGAAGCGGGCGCCCAGGTTGTCGTTCGGGTTGAGGTAGACCAGCGCGGTGAACCACGCCGCGGCCGCCTTCGGGTCGCGGCGGCGCAGCAGGTCGGCGTAGCAGTAGAGGATGCGGTGGGCGGGCCGGTTGTCGAGCTCGCTGTAGAGCAGGACGTCGGTGAACGGCCAGGGCAGCGACTGCTGGAGGACGCACACCCCGGCGCGGGCCCACTCCAGCGCGGAGTCCAGCTCGCCGGGCACCTCGCCCTGGTCGTCCTCGTCGAAGCCGTCCTCCTCCTGGTGGAGGCCGGCCACCTCGTAGGCGATCGTGGCGTAGGCGTCCAGGTCCCTGGGGTGCAGCCGGCGGTCGCCGATCGTCACCGACGCCTTCTCGTACGCCGCCTCGTACGCCTCGCTGCTCTCCTCGTCCGGGGTCCAGACCCGTTCCATCCGCCAGGACTGGCGCACCGGCAGCTTAGCGATCCGCTTCTCCAGCTTCGACAGCTTGTCGCCGGCCTCGCGGTGCTCGGCGTAGAAGTCGGCGGAGTCGAACTCGTTGTACTCCGGGTCCTGGATCCAGGCCAGCAGCGGCCGGTCCAGCTGCGCGAGTGCCTCGGCGGCCAGGCCGGACGGCACCAGCCACGGCAACGTGCCCTCCAGGCTCTTCTCCACGGTCTTCGGGTCCTGGCCCACGGTCCTGTCGTCCATAACGGGGAGTCTCCAGGACGGCGCCGCACCGCGTGCCCGAAGCAGCAGAATTCACCGCCACGGAGCGCGCGGCAGGGTAGAGAAGCCCGAAGGCCGCCACCCGCAGGTGACGGCCTTCCAGTGCTTTCTCAGGGCCTCGGCAGCCTACCGCCGGGCGACGACATCAACCCTGATGGCGCTCGTTGAAAATCCCCACCCCGTGCTTGGTGGTGGGATAGACCTGCTCACCTCGATTCCCCACCCACACGGCTCATGACGTGTCCGTGGAACGTCAGGACGGCACCCGCCCCGCCGTCAGTCCCTCACCGTCCTGGAACTCGATCAGCACCCCGCTGCCGGTGAGATAGATCCAGCACGCGCGAGAGGCGTCAACGACCGCCTCGGCATGGTCGGCCACCAGCGCGGCCTTGCCATCGTGTTCTGGGACAACCTCGCCGCGCCATCGGTTGCACTGGACCGACATCGGCGTACAGGCGAACCATGCTGCGCAAGTGCCCACCGTCGAACCCCTCGCACCGTCCGAGCACCTCGGCCCCATCCCAGTCCAGCCGACTCGACCCGATCGCTCCGAAGCGGTCCAGACTCAGTGCCGCGAACGCCCGATCCTCCTCGTACGAGAGCACCATGGCCGAGTCTCCGACACCCTTCAGGACACCCACGATCTGCTCTGAGCACGTTCCGTACATCTCCCTGGCGCTCACGGTGCTTCCCGTCCCTGTCCTGGCCGACGTCAGGCTCCACGCCGTCGCCTCCTACCTCTCAGGCGGTTGCCCGCATGCATGCTAGTGAGTGCGGCGCGCAAGATCGACACCTTCCATGTATGTGCACTTACCTGGGGAGCGAAGAGCAAGCCTGGGGAAATTCGCGGATCCTCATCAACCCGGCCGGTACGGGCCGCTAGGCCCACTCGACGCCGTGCTCGGCGAGCTGCGCGAGCTGGCCCGGGGTCAGCTTTGCCCGGCGGGCCTTCTGGTTGTTGAGCCAGGTGCCCAGGGCGAAGTGCGACACCGCCACCTGCTCCTCACCTCCGGGGCCGGCCTCCATGGTCGCCACCGGCTCCTTGTGCGGGCGGGGCACCCGGGGATGCCGTTCCCGCTCGACGAACTGGGCGAGCGCGGCGACGCCCTGGGCGAACCTGTCGCCGCGGGACACCTTTGGCTTCGCCTCGGCGGCGGCCTTGGCGGCCACCAGCTCCTGGTCGGCCTCGATGCCGATCGCCGTCAGCAGGTCCCGCTGGTCCTCCTCCAGGCCGGGCCAGCCGGCCCGCTGCGCCTGCACCCAGCGGCCGAGTTGCTCGCCGTCGTACACCGTGTCCACCGGCAGGGTGGTCCAGTCGACCAGGCCGTCGGACTCCAGCCACCACTGCCGGGCGGTCGCGAAGGCGCGCTGCCAGGTGATCGGCCAGGCGGGGCACCAGAACGGGTCGATCTCCTCCAGCGCCCGCCGCCGCTCCGGCGTCAACGCCCCCGGCTCGCCTGCCGGCACCTGGGCCGCAGACCGCAGTTCGGAGAGCCACGTGCCGATCGGGTAAGAACCGACCGAGGCCCGCGCCGGCGCCGCCAGGCTGCCGCCGTGGCCCTTCGCCCACACCCGCGCCCAGTCCAGCCCGGCCTCGAACCGAGCATCGCTCACGGACCAGATCATCCCGAGCGCATCCAGCATCTCCACCCGGTATGACGCCAACTCACCAGCCGAATTCTCGCCGCGCCGGTCCGACAGCCACTTTCCGAGAGGATAATTCCCGTTTTCCCCGACAAGCGCGGAATAAGGCACGTCAAGACCGCCGGTCTCCTCGAACCATTTCCGCGCATGCCCGATCCCCTCACGCCACAACTGCGTCTCGCCGACCAGAACGCGGGACGCGATGAACAGGGCAAGCACGTTCTCGTCCACCGGCGACTGGAACCGCACCGGCAGCGTGAACGCCCCCGACCCGCCATCCTCACCAACCATGCTCTCACCAGGGCCGGAAGCAGCCTCGGCGCTGCGCCCCTTGGTCCGCTTGCCGGACTTCTGCGGCACTGCGAGGGCCTCAACCACCTTGGCGTCGTGCGACCTCAAAGCGGTAAGGATCTTGATCAGGGGCCCATACGAATCGGACTCCACAATGTCCCCCGGCTGCTCCCCGGGCTTGAGGAAAACCGGGACAATCAGGCTGGCAGTTTTTCCCTCGCCGGGCTGCATGCGCAGGGCCCGGCCGATGGCCTGGACGATATCAACCATGCTGCCCCTGCCTTGGAGAATAATCGAATCTGCATTCGGGATATCAACTCCCTCGCCCAGGACCTTACACTGGGAAACGATCCGATGCCTCAGTCCGTCGTCCTCCTTGCCCTTACCGAAGTCGCCGATGACCTCCTTGCGGAAATCCACGTCGTGCTCACCGGAGAGCCACTGCGTCCAGAACTCCGGCGGGTATTTCTGCGGGTTCTCGAAGTGCAACTTCTCGACGGTCTGGTTCAGCGTCTCCGAGAAATAGCGCGCCTCGATCGTGCGGCCGTGGAACGTGATGCACCGCTCCAGCCCCCGCTCGACCACGGTCTTGACCAGCCCGGCCTGGATGGCCGCGATGCGCGCGGCCGGCACCTCGTCCTCACTGCCGTCGGGGGCCTCGCCTACCCCCGGACCCCAGGGCACGCCCTGTGCCTCGGCCGCGGCCCGGTCGCCGAGTGGGTCGCGCAGCTCCAGGACCACGATCTCGAACGGCGCCAGGAGCTTCCTGTCGATGGCCTCGGCCAGGCCCAGGGAGTAGACGTGCGGGCCGTAGATCCGCTGGTCGTCCATGGACACCGCCAGCTCCTCCGGCAGCGGCTGATGGGCGCCCTCGCGGCCCTTGACGGGGCGCTTGGGCGGCGCCCAGATCCGCGGGGTCGCCGTCATGTAGAGCCGGCGGTCCGCGGGGATGGCGGCCTGGTCGTGCACCACGGTCCAGGTCTTCTCGACACTGCCGGAGGAGCGGTGCGCCTCGTCGCAGACCATCAGCCCGAGCGGGGGCAGCAGCTCGCCCTGGTGCTCCGCCCAGTACTCGTAGGCGTCGGCGACCGCGCCCACGGACGTGTAGGTGGCGAACAGGGTGGTAGGCCGGCGGTGCTTCGCGGCCCGGGACAGCCACATGCCGATCATCAGCGGGCTGGTGCTCGCCATCACCCCGAACGGCAGCTCCGAGTCGACCAGCGAGCAGATGGCGTGCATGTCCCCGGAGCGCCCGGCCGCCCGCCAGGCGCCGACCATCTGCACCAGCAGGTCCAGCGTGGGCACGACCACCAGCACCGTCCCGCGCGGGACGAGCTTCTGGCCGGCCGCAGCACCGACGTAGCTCTTGCCGGAGCCGGTGGCCATCTGCACCGTCACCCGCAGCCCGTTCGGAGCCGGGTGCCCCGGACGGGGCGTCAGGCCCCGCACGATGGCTTCCAGCGCCTCCTCCTGGTGCCCGCGCAGCGAGATGCCGGCGGCTGCCTGAGCGGCCTTCAAGCCAGGCTTTACGACATTCACGAAGACGTGTCTCCCCTCACTCATTCCCGGACCCACACCAGGGACCACGCGGGAAATGCTGACAGTGCCCTACTGATACATTCGATGGACGGCCCGAGAATCGAGGCGACCGGATATAGCGCGCGACAGAAGCGACTATCCGGCAGGATATCAGTCCCCGGCCGCAAATTCCGGTGAACGCCCGAAAAGCACGGGTCAGGACCCCACTTCCGGCGGGATCACCTGACGTCTGAAGACTGATACACTGGAGACCGTTGCTCACCCTCCGAGGGTAGCGCACCCCGACCCGCCGTGAGGCCGAAACAGTGGTCTAGACCGTGGACTAGACCAATCCAGCGGGAGTGAAGCCGACCCGCACGCGCCCCCGCGCGCCACCCTTCCCCTAGTCAGCCTGTCGTGAATCCAGCCAAATTCCCAGTTCAGCGATATGATGGAGCCTCAACCACTGGAGGGAGTGGAGCGAAGCGGAGTGACCGACTGGCCCGAGCGAAGCCGGGCCGACCTGACCGAAGGTCAGGTCACGGACACGCGGAGCGGGTCCGCCGGCCGTCCGAAGGACGGCCGCGAACGGAGGGCCGAAGGCCCGTAGGGACCCTGTCTCTTATAAACAAATACCAGCCCCCCAGTCGTTA
>NZ_JBHYWI010000073.1:0-47458 GCF_042751525.1 Kitasatospora sp. NPDC059408 | reverse complement strand
CCGTGGGGACCGTGTGACCGCCCATGCCGTTGCCCGCGTCGACGACGACCTTCAGCGGACGGATCGACGCCAGGTCCACCAGACCCTTCAGATGGGCGGCATAGCCGGGAAGACTGTCCTGCTCCGAGCCCCGACCGGCGCCACCTGATCGCCCACTTCCGGACCCGCTGCCGCGGCGTCGTCGTCCTGCCCCGCCGCGCCAGGGCCCGGGCGGCGGCGGTCCTCGAACTGGCCGCCCTCACCGGCGACGCGATGGCCGACCGCCGGAATTGACCAGGCCGCCCCGGGATTGACCTGCCCGGCCGCCGGATGATCGGCTCGGGCCATGACCGGCGAGCCCGTACCCGACGAAGCGGTGCACCTCCTGAAGGCCCTCCTCGGCGACGCCTACCCGGAGCTGTCCGCGCAGATCCCCCATCTGCGCGTCGCCGGCCACTGCCGCTGCCCGTGCCCGAGCATCGACTTCGCCCTGGACCGGTCGGCGGTGCCCGCGGCGCCCGCCGTGGACAGTCCGTTCGCCGAGGCCACCGTGCTCGACGAGACCGGCGAACCGGTGGGCGGCGTCATGCTGTTCGCGTCCGAGGGCTACCTGTCCTTGCTGGAGGTCTACTCCTGGTCCGACGACCCGGTCACCCGGCTCCCGTCCCCGGACCGGCTCGCCTGAGCGGACCTCGGGCGAACCGGCCCCGGGCCCGGGCCGGTGCTCAGCCGAACCAGCGGGCCAGGGCCGTGTCGAGCGGCGTGCCGTCGGTGTCGGTCCAGGCGAGGTAGCCGTCGGGGCGGATCAGGAGGGCCCCGGCCCCGTCGACGTCCTCCTCGGTCTTCGCCAGGACGTGCTCGACCCGGTCGGCCCGGTCGCCGACCGACCGCCGCCGGCCGTCGAGGGACAGCAGCAGGCCGCGGCCGGAGCGCATCAGCGAGCTCGCCCTGGCCGGACCGTCCTCGGTGGTCAGCTCCAGGTCGATCAGCCGGGGGCCGACGCCCGGGTAGTGGAGGTCCAGGCCGGACATCATGCCCGAGACGTACCGGTGGGCGTCGGGCAGCCGCAGCAGGTCGGTGACGATCTCGCGGACCGTGGCGATCTCCTCGTCCCGCCCCGGGTTCATGATCACGCCCTGCGCGCGGGTGTGGCGCAGCACCCGGGCCGCGACCGGGTACCGCTCCTCGTGGTAGCTGTCGAGCAGGCCGGCGGGCGCCCAGCCGTCGATCGTGCCGGCGAGCTTCCAGCCCAGGTTGACGGCGTCCTGGACGCCCAGGTTGACGCCCTGGCCGCCGATCGGCATGTGGATGTGCGCCGCGTCCCCGGCGAAGAGCACCCGGCCCTCGCGGTAGCGCTCGACCTGGCGCACGGCGTCGCCGAACCGGGAGGCCGCGCGCAGTTCGCCCAGCACCGTCTCCGGCCCGTACACGGCGTGCAGGGCCTCCCGGACCTCGTCGGCGGAGACCGGCGACGCGTGGTCCGGGCCGTCCCCGGAGAGCTTGCCGAACAGCATCCGGTACAGGTCCGGGCCGATCGGGTGCAGGATCGTGTGGAAGCCGTTGGCCGACCGCGCGTACTCGCTGAAGTGTCCGGGCTCGGTGCGGACCCTGTCCGAGCGCGAGACGAGCGTGAGGTCCGCGGCCACGGCGGACATCCGGCGCTCCCGGCCGGGGAACGCGACGCCCAGCAGTCGGCGGACCGTGCTGTGCCCGCCGTCGCACGCGACGAGGTAGCGGCCCCGGATCTCGCCCCGGATCTCGCCGCTGCCGCCGTCTTCCGCTCGCCACTCGGCGGTGACCCCGTCCGCGTCCTGCGCGACCGCCGTCACCTCGCGGCCGCGGAGCACGGGCACGCCCCGCTCGGCGAGGAGTCCTTCTAGGTGCGCCTCCAGCGCGGCCTGCGGGACGCCGACCGGGTGCGGGTACCGGGTGCGCCACGGCGTGCAGTCCAGCTCGACCGGCAGGCCGGCGAAGTGCCCGCCCGAGCTCTCCCCCGCCGGCAGCTCCGCGAGCAGCGGCTCCAACAGCCCCCGCAGGTCCAGCACTTCGGCGGTGCGCGGCTGGAGACTGCCGGCCCGGGACTGGGTGCTCCGGGTGAGCAGCTTCTCCGTGACGACGACCGGGATCCCGGCCAGCGTCAGCTCGTGCGCCAGCATCAGCCCGGTCGGGCCCGCCCCCACGACGATGACTTCGGTCTGCACAGCAACCTCCGAAAGAAGAAACCAGGTGCAATTCTGCACTCAGTCTACCACAGGGTAGACTGAGTGCATGAATCAGCACATGGGCCTGCGGGAACGCAAGAAGGAACGCACCCGGGAGACGATCGCGGCGACCGCGATCCGCCTCTTCCTCGACAAGGGCTTCGATCAGGTGTCGATCACCGAGATCGCCGAGGTGGCGGACGTCTCCCGGCGCACCCTCTTCGCCTACTTCCCGACGAAGGAGGACCTCGTCCTCCAGCGCTTCGCCGACCACGAGAGCGAAGCGGCCCGAATCGTCCGCGCCCGCCCGGACGGCCAACCCCCGCTGGAGGCGCTGCGGACGGCCCGCCTCGACGCCCTGGCCCGGCGCGACCCGAACACCGGCCTCTGCGACGACCCCGAGGTCATGGCCTTCCTCCGCCTGATCGCCGGCACCGAGAGCCTGGCATCACGGCTGATCCGCTACTCCGAACGCGGCGCCGAAGCCCTGTGCGCGGCCCTGCAGGAGGCCGACGTCGACCCGCTCACCGCCCGCCTCGTGGCCGCCCAGGTGATCGTGGTGCAGCGCGAGCTCGCGATCATGCACCAGGAACACCTGGCCGCCGGCACCTCCGCCGACGACCACTACCCGGCCGCCGTCCACGCCACCGAGCGCGCCTTCGACCTGCTGAGCAACGGATTGGGCTAGGGCGGGCCTTTCGGCTCGGGGTCGTTCAGCAGCGCCTCGACGAGGCCCGGTGGTCCGGCGACCTTGGTGCCCCAGAGGTCGTAGTCGGTGCACAGGAGCCACGACCGGTCCGCGGCCCAGACGTTGGACGGACTGAAGTCGGCCTCGGGGTTGTCGTACAGAGCCACGGCATCCCCGAGACCGACGGGATCCCCCGTCCGCCGGGCTCGGGGTGGTGCTACGACGCGTCGTCGGCCTTTGCCGGTTGCCAGCGGCGGGCGCGGCCTCGGGGGGCTATGGCTCCGGCGACGGCTACCAGGCCGATCGTGCCCAGTGCGGTCAGGGCCACCGCTGTGGCCTGGGCGGGGGCTTCGGATGTGGGGCGGCCGGGTGGCATCGCCAGGGCGGCCGTGGTCGGGGTGGCGGGGTGCGGGCTCGGGGACGTCTCGTGGTCGAGCGTGCTCGTCACGGCCGCGACCAAGTCCACCGTTCCGTAGCCGAGTTGCGGGTCGGGCACCGGGCCGCCCGGGCGGTACGCGGTGGCTTCGAGGCGGGCCGTCAGCTGGTCGGCGGTGAGGGTCGGGCGGTAGCCGAGGACCAGGGCCGCCGTGCCGGCGACGAAGGCCGTCGCGAAGCTCGGGCCCGCGCCCGTGTAGTAGCCGCCCGCCGCCGGGCCGGGGCCGGTCACGGCGTCGCCCGGGGCGGCCAGGTCCACCCGGCCGCCGACCGCCGCGTTCTCCGGCAGCGCCCCGGCCGGGCCGAGGTCGCGGACGGCCAGCACCTCGGGGTAGGCGGAGGGGTAGACGGGGGTCGGTTTGGTCTGCGCGGTGGGTGCGGTGTCGGGCCCGGCCGGGGCGACGATCAGCGCGCCCTTGGCCCGGGCCCGGCGCACGGCCCCGGCCAGTGCGTCGTTGGCCTCGGGGACGGTGACACCGACGGCGATGATGCGCGCGCCCCGGTCGGCCGCCGCCGTGATGCCCTGGGCGAGCCGGTCCGCGGTGGTCGTACCGGTGTCGTCGGTGACGCCCACGGCCAGGACCCGTGCGTGCGGCGCCAGGCCGGAGAAGCCGGTGCCGTCGCGGCGGTCGGCGGCGATCAGCCCGGCCAGGAAGCTGCCGTGGCCGACGCAGTCGTGCGCCGGGTCGGCGGCGCCGTCGAGCCTGGGCGCGAAGTCGGTACGGCCGGCGAGCAGTCCGGAGCCGTCGCCCAGCCCCGAGCCGAGCACCGCGACCGTCACTCCGTCGCCACGGCTCAGCTGCCACACCCGGTCGGGCCGCAGGAACGTCTGCGGCCAGGGCGTGAGCTGGGTGCCCTTCGCCGACGCGGGCAGGCAGCCCGCAGGCTTCCCGGACACGTCCCGCCGCACCTGGCTGACGCCCGGCAAGGCGTCCCCGGGCGAGGAGGACGGCGAGGGCGCGGTCGCGGGCGCAGGTGTGTCGGCCCATGCGGCTCCCGCCGGAAGCAGCAGCGCAGCGGCCAGTACCGTCGCCGACGCCCGCGCTGCGAAGAGCCGTCGGCCGGCGGTGGTCGAGGCGGCGGACGGTACGGACGCCGACAACGCCCGCCGCGCCCGAGGCCGGCCGGCCGACGGCTTGCGCCCGCCCGCCTGGCCCGGTTCCTCGTCGGGCGAAGGCCGTCGGCCGGCGGTGGCCGGGGAGGGGGTCGGCAGCGCGGGCTCATCCCCACACGCGTCCCCCACGGACGCCGACGCCCCGGCTGCCAGTCCCCTCCCCTCCCTGATCCGCCGGCCGACGGCTGTCATAGGGGCGGCCGGGACCACGGCCGCCGGGACCACCTCGTCCACCGGGACCACGTCGTCCACCGGGACCACGTCGTCCGCCTGGCGCCTCACGAGAAGCCGCCGATCCGGCCTGCCGCAGCCCCGCGCGGCACCGGTCGGCGGGCCCGTGGGGCCCGGTCGGCCGGACGGACCGCCGCCGCTCCTGCCACCGCCCCCGTCACCCGGCTCACGCGAAGCTGCCGATGCGCTCGGCCGGGATGTCCTGGGGCAGCAGGAGGCTGAGTTCGTCCAGGTCCCCGATGTCCAGGCGGGACAGGCGGCCCGCCTGGCGCGTGATCATCGCCTCCAGCACCTGCCGCGCGAAGCGGCCGTTGCCGAAGGAGTTGTCGCGCGGGACGGCGCGGAAGAGGGTGCTCAGGGCCGTCAGGGTGTCCGGGGTGCAGGTGTAGCCGGCGGCCTCGGCCTGGAGGCGGACGATGGTGATGAGTTCGTCGTCCGAGTAGTGGTCGAAGGTGATCTCACGCGAGAAGCGCGACGCCAGACCGGGGTTGGAGGCGAGGAAGCCGCGCATTTCCTCCTGGTAGCCGGCGACGATGACGACGACCTCGTCGCGGTGGTCCTCCATGAGCTTCATCAGGGTGTCCACGGCCTCCTGGCCGAAGTCGCCGCCCCCGCCGTGCCGGGGCGTCAGCGTGTACGCCTCGTCGATGAAGAGCACGCCGCCGCGGGCGCGTTCGAAGGCGTCGCGGGTCAGCTGGGCGGTGTGGCCGATGTAGCGGCCGACGAGGTCGGCGCGGGCGGTCTCGATGAGCTGGCCGCCGGGCAGGACGTCCAGTTCGGCGAGGAGTTCGCCGTAGAGGCGGGCGACGGTGGTCTTGCCGGTGCCGGGCGGGCCGGAGAAGACGAGGTGGTGGCTGATGGTGGCCGCCGGGAGGCCGGCCTCGATGCGGCGGCGGGTCTGGCGGGTGAGGTTGACGAGGTCCTCGACCTGTTCCTTGGCCGCCGCGAGGCCGACCATCGCGCGCAGCCGGTCCAGCAGGCCGGGCGCCGTGGGTTCCTCCTCCCCCGCCGCGGCCCGGGCGACCGCCGCCGCGGCCTCCTCGCCGACGTCGGCCGGGAGGAGCAGGGTGAGGTCGGCGTTGTCGAACTGCTCGAGTTCGGCGAGCCGCCCGGCCTGCCGGTCGACCATCTCCTCGAACACCTTGCGCGCCGCCCGTCCGTTGCCGAAGTCCGGGCCCTTGGGCATCCGTTCGAAGTGGACGGCGAGGGCCTCGCGCGTGCCCGGGGCGAGTTCGTAGCCGTGGCTCGCGGCCGCCCGCTCGACGATGGTGGTGAGCTCGTCGTCGTCGTAGTTCTCGAACTCGACGGTGCGGCTGAAGCGGGAGGCGAGGCCCGGGTTGGAGGCCAGGAACTCGCGGATCTCGTCCTCGTACCCGGCGACGATCACCACGAGGTCGTCGCGGTGGTCCTCCATGAGCTTCACGAGCGTGTCGATCGCCTCCCGGCCGAAGTCGGGGCCGCTGCCGCCCGATCCCGCGGAGAGCGTGTACGCCTCGTCGATGAACAGGACGCCGCCGAGCGCCTCCTTGACCACCTCGGTGGTCTTCAGCGCGGTGCCGCCGATGATGGAGGCGACCAGGTCGGCGCGCGCCACCTCGGTGAGGTGTCCGCTGCGCAGCACGCCGAGTTCGGCCAGGATCGCGCCGTAGAGGCGGGCGACGGTGGTCTTGCCGGTGCCGGGCGGGCCGGCGAAGACGAGGTGGCGGCTCATCGGGAGGGCGGGCAGGCCGGCCTGTTCGCGGCGGCGGGCGAGCTTGTTGAGGTTGACGAGCGTGGCGACCTGGTCCTTGACGCCCTCCAGGCCGACGAGGGTCTGCAGGACGGCCTGCGGACCCTGCTCCTTCACGGGGGCGGCCGCCTCGCCGGCCGGGCCGTCCGCAGCGGCCTCCACGGCGGCCGGGGTCGTCGCGGCGGCCGCGGCGGCCGTGCCGTGGGCGTCCGCGGAGCGGTTGTCGCGGCTGTCCAGGTGCTCGACGGCGAGCCGTTCGGTCGGCTCGGTCTGCCGCAGGCCCGCGCCCTCGTTCTCGGCGACCACGCAGTCGCTCAGCCGTACGGGCTCCGCGGACTCCGAACGGACGCCGTCCACGGTGTTGTTGGTCATCCGGCAGCCCGTCAGGGTCGCCCTGGCGCCGGGCAGGAGGTGCAGGCCGTGCCGCCGGTTGGCCCGCAGGCCGGCCCGGGTGGCGGTGAGTTCGCCGTCGTGCTCGACGCTCACGCCGTCGTACGCGTTGTCCTCGGCGTCGACGTCGCGCAGCGTCGCGACGCCCTCGGCGCCGACCGAGATCCCGCAGCCCTTGCTGCCGCGCACGGTGCTGCCGCCGACGTAGGTGTTCGCGCCGTCCTCGATCCGCACCCCGTCGCGTCCCGAGTCGACGACGGTGGCGTCCTCGATCCGGCCGCGCCCGTCGCGCAGCACCTCGACGCCGTGCCCGGCCGCGGCCGTGACGGCGAGGCGGCGCAGCAGCGGGTTGGCGCCGTCGCGGACGACGACCCCGGCGCCGGCCGCGTCCCGCACCTCCAGGCGGTCGAACTCGGCCGCGCTCTCGCCGGTCAGCTCGACGCCGTCCGTCTCGCCGTCGCGCACCACCGTCCGGACCAGGCTCGGCCCGGCGGACTCCCCGACGTGGATGCCGGCCTGGACGGCGGACGTCACCTCGCAGTCCTCGAAGGTGCCCCTGGCGCGTCCGGAGACGTGCAGGCCGTTGCCCTGCGTGCGGACCGCGCGGCAGCGCCGCAGCAGCGGGTCGGTGCCGTTGGTGAGCACGTAGCCGTGGGCGCGCACGGCGCTGACGGTGCAGTCCTCCAGCTCCACGCGGGCGGTGGAGCCGATGAAGACGCCGAGCGCGCTGTCGCGGATCTGCGTGCGCACCACGCGGGTGGTGCTCTGCTCCTCGAGTGCGATGGCGGGCTTGTCGGTTGCGGAGATCTCGCAGTCCTCGATCACGCCGCGGGACTCGCCGTTGGCGCACACGCCGTTGCCCCGGGCGTCGCGCAACACGCAGCGGCGCACGGTGGGGTTGGCGCGCTCGCCGATCACCAGGGCGGAGGTGCCGAGGTGTTCGATCACGCTGTCCTCGATGACGCTCGCGCCGGTCGAGGTCTCCACCAGGCCGGCGCCCGCCGGGTTCACCACGCGGCAGCCGCGCATCGCCAACTCGCCCTGCTGGCGGGTCAGTACGGCCGTCCACGCGCTGCCGGCCACTTCGCAGTCCTGGAGGGCGAGCTGGCCGCGCGGCACGTCCACGGCGGGCAGTTCCTCGTCCCGGCCCTGGAGCACAAGGCCGGTCAACTGCACCGCCTCGGCCAGCACTTGGAGCACCGAGCCGCGGCGCGGACTGATCCGCACGCTGCCCCGGACGTCCTCGGCCGTGATCGTCACCATCTTGGTGACCACCAGGTTCTCCTCGTACCGGCCGGGGCGCACCGAGATCACCGCGCCGCTGCGGGCCGCCTGGAGGGCCTCGCCGATCGTGCGGTAGAAGCCCGGCTGCGAGCCGGACTCCCGCTGCTCCGCACAGACCGTCAGCACCGCGCGTGACATGCGTGGGGTTCCCTTCGTTGGGGGTGGAGCGTGGAGCGTGGAGCGTGGAGCGTGGAGCGTGGAGCGTGGGGCGGTCAGGAGGTGCAGGTCGCGCGGATCGCGCTCGCCGCGTGGTGGGCGTGGGACACGCCGCTGCCCCAGTCCACGCCGCGGGTGTGGAGGGTGACGGACAGCGAGCCGCTGTAGGCGAAGCTGCCTACGTTCACCCAACTTCCCTGACTGGCCGTCTGGTTGACGTTGAAGGAGCCGCCCGATCCGCCGCTCTGCACCGTGTAGTACGTCGGGTGGCCGCCGACCTTCGTCACGTCTCCGCTCGCGGGGACGTAGACGGACAGGGCGCAGGTGCTGGCGTTGCCCAGGTTGAACGTCCACACCACCGAGGCGGAGGGGTCGTCCTTCGAGGCGTCGCCGTACATCGGGACCGAGGTGTAGCTGCCGTTGCAGCCGTCCCCGCTCCAGCCGCCGGAGTTGCCGATCCAGCCCTCGATGCCCTTACTGAACCGGCCGTTCTCCCGGTAGGAGCCCTTGCCGCTGCACCCCGGACCGAGGACCGTCACCACGGGCGGCGGGTCGGCGGGCTTCGCGGGCGGGACGGGCTGCTGCGGGGCCGGCTGCTGGGGCGCGGGCTGTTGCGGGGCCGGCTGCTGCTGGCCCGGGACGGCAGGCTTGGCGGCCCCCGGCGCGGGCTGCTGCGGGGCGTTGCCGCCGGCGCCGCCGGACCCGCCGGAGCCGCCGGAGCCGCCGCCCGATGAACCACCCGTCGTGGCCGCCGGGTTGCCGCCGCCCTGGTTCACCGTGCCGGGCTGCCGGGCCGCGGGCGCGCCACCGGCTCCGGGCGCGCCCGCCGCAGGGGCACCGGCCGACTGGCCCGGGACGAGCGGCTGACCGGCGTCCGTGCTCGGCGCGCCCGCGGCGGGGTCGCCGACGGGCACCGCGGCACCCGGTGCGGTGCCGCCGGGTGCGCCCTGGTCTCCGGGGGGCGCGCCGTTGCCACCGTTGTTGCCGTCGGTGCCCGGCACGTACCCGTTGCCGCCGTCGCCGCCGCCCTGCCCGTACCCGGGCGGGTTGTCCGCCTGCGCGGGACCGTGCTTCGGATCGCCCCCGCCCAACTGCGTGACCACGACGGACGCACCCACCAGCACCAGGCCCACCGCGACGGCGGCCGCGACCATCGGACGCGAAACCCGGCCCGGACGCGGGCCGTCGGCGGCGGTCGTGGCGCCCTCGCGGTCCGCCACGGCCGCCTCCGCGAGCGCCTCCGGCGTGGCGGCGGCCGTCCCGGCCTCGACCAGGGGGGCGGACTCCGGCAGTGCCGGCGGCGGGGCGGGCTCGCTCCCGGCCGGCACCTCCGGCGCCGACCCGACCGCGCCGCCCGAACCCGGCTCGGAGAGAGCCGGACCGATCTCGGCCGTCTCGTCCTCACCCTCTGCCTCGGCCGCCACGGCCCAGTTGACCACGGGGAGGTGGAACCCGGGCGAACCCTGGCCCCCCTCGCCGCGCTTCTCCTCGCCCACGCTCATCCCCTGCACTCGACGCCACTCCTACAAGCACCGACGGACGGCGCCCCCACTCGCGTTCAGTCCGTTACCGCCCGACCGTCCGCCAAGCACCGACGGACGTCGTCCCGCTCGCGTCCGGTCCGCTACGACCCGACCGACCACACCGCGGCCCGACCCGGCTCCGGCGGCGCCAGGACGAACGCCGCCGCCCGCTCCAGCACCTCGCGGCCCGGCCGGACGCACGGCCCGTCCCCCTGCGCCCGGACGTGCGCGAGCAGGCCCGGCTCGGGCGCCACGCCGTGCGTCTCCAGGTAGTAGGTCACCGTGTCGGTCCAGATCCACTGCCCGTCCGTCCGGAAGCCCAGCGGCACCACGCCGCGCCGCTCCGGGTCGACCACGTCGTCCATCAACGTCGGCGTGAGCAGCACGGCCGCCCCGTCCCGCAGGTAGCGCACCACGGCCCGTCGCTCCGGCCCCTCCGCCAGCCGGGGACGGCCGGGCGCGAACCCCGGGCCCGTCACCGGATCCACGGCGTCGAAGACCGCCGCGAGCCTGAACCCGTCCCGCTCCGCCTCGTTCACCTTCGGCACTCCTCCCGCACGTCCGGCGCGTTCCGCACCGGGGCCCACGTCTCTCCGACGGCCGGGCGACGGCGGAGGGTTCAACCGGGACCCGACTACGAGACCGAGGCCCACCCGGTCCAGTTGCCGTTGGTGTCACGGGCACGCGCCCAGATGTGGCCGTCGGAACCGACCGCCCCGATCTCGAAGTTGCCGAACCCCATGTCCGAAGCCAGAACGCTGACCGGACCCGCCAGCACACCGCCCATGGAGAGCCAGCCGCTCTTGTGGCCGGCCTTGTCGGTGGTCCAACGCGTCCACACCGCGTGGTCGGTGCCGATGACGAACACCTCCTGGCGGCCGTCGCGGAAGTAGTACGTCGCCGTGCCGTCCCCGTACGCGCCGCCGCAGAGGAACTTGCCTTCCCACACCTTGCTGCTGCACGTGCCCACACCATTGGCACCCGAACCCGTGCCACTGCCGCCCGTGCCCGCCGCACTCGCGGGCGCCGCGCCGATGGCGAGGGCGGCGAGCGCGGCCACGGAAGCCGCAACGGCCTTGATCTTCTTCATGATTGCTCCATTGCTCCAGGGAAGGGACACCGGGACCAGCCGGGGCCGGGCGAACACGTCGGCCCCTCACAAGTGCTGACGGAGACCCCGCCGGAACGGGTTCAACCCGCCCGGTACGCAATCCGGTTCGACACCGCGCGCCCCGATCGCGCGACCAGACGCGGCCAGGCCTCCGCGAGCGCGGCGTGCCCGGCCGGCGTCGGGTGCACGCCGCCCGCGGACCAGTGCTCGGGCGTGACCACCGCCGCGAGTCCGGCGAACATGCCGTCGGCGGCGAGCAGTCGGGCGCCGTACCGGCGGGCGAGGCGGCGCACCGCCTGGATCTTCGGGTCCAGGTCGGTGCGCCAGTCCTCGCGCTGCTCCTCCCCGATGCGCGCAGCGCCGCGCGTCACCGGGCCCGCAGCGCCTCACGTGTGGCTCACAGGACGGTGTCACCGGGCGCGGGCGTCAGTGCGACGATGCCCTTGCGATCACCGTCGGCCGGCCGCTCCCAAGTCCAGGCGGTAGTGCGCCGGGTGGGGCGGGCGGACGCGGTCGGCCGGGGCGATGGCGTCCCGGCGGGCGAGCCACGTGCGGAGACGGTCGGGGGCGGGACGGATGCTCCCCACCTCGTGGAGCAGCACACGGGCGGGGACCCCGGCGGCCGGGTCCGCGGCGTCGACGGCCACCACCTCGAAGCCCGTCCCCGGTGCGAACACCACCGCCGCCGGCTCGCCCGGCTCACCGAACGCCGAGCAGCGCCGCCCGCCGACGGACCACACCGCGAACTCCACCTCCACGTCCTCCCCGAGATCGGCCCCCACCGCGGCCAGCCCGCTCACCGGCGCCCGCTCGGTGAAGACCGCACCGGGCGTGAAGCGCGCCAGGTCGCATCCGTCGGCGGGGGCCGCCAGCAGCACGCCGCCGTAGTGGCTCGGGAGCCGGCGCAACCCGGCAGTGAGGCACCGCAGGTACGACCCCAGCGGGCCGGGCGCACCCGTCCGGGCCGCCGCGACGAGGTCCTCACGGGCGACGGGGACGGCGGACTCGGCGTGGTGCACCAGGACCGCGACGAGCTCCGGCCCGGGGTCGCCCCCGGCGGCCTGCGGGCGCAGACCCGGCAGCCTCGTCGACGCGTCCTCGGCCCGGCGCGCGAGGCGCGGGTACGCGGACCCGAGGAGGGCGACGAGGGCGGTGCGGTCCGCGGCCGGGGTCGGGGTCGGGGTCGGGGCTTCGGCGGGCTGGGGAGGGGGTGCGTCCGCCCGGTCCGACGACGGCTCACTTGGCGCCGACGTGGCAGCGGCCCCGCCGGCGCGCTGCGCGATCGCGCCGCCGTCCGTGTCCGGTACGGCGGCTCCCGGGATCGAACTCGGCCGATCGCCCGCCAGATCGGACGACAACTCGCCGAGCGTCGCCCCGCGGGCCGGCCCTTCCGCACCCACGGCGGTGGCATCGCCGTCCAGCCCCGCCGCCGTGCCCGGCCACGAACTCTCCGGCCCACCAACCGGCGGCGCGCTGACGGACCCGTCAGTGCCTCCGGAGACCCCGCCGACGCCCGGCACCACCGTCGCGCTCGGATCAGAACCCGACGCGGCGCCCGGCAACGCACCCTCCGGCCCAGCCAACGGCCGCCCGCCAGGCGCCGACTCGTCCATGCCCACGGAGGCCGCATCGCCGGCCGGTGCCGCTGCCGGACCGCCGGGACCCGATCCCGCCGGCTTGGCGGGCGCCTGCACGGGCGCTCCGGCGTCCGGGAACGCGGGGGCTCCGCTGGTGGCGGACGGCGACGCGCCATCCCTCAGGCCACCGACGGCCGAAACAGGAGTCGGCGCAGGTACGGGCTCTTGAAGCTCCTCACTCCCCGGGGCCTCGGCCACCGGTGGTGCCGGGGACGCCCCGGCAGCCCCCCGATCCGGCGCCGGCGGCGGGGCAGGTACCGAGAAGTCGGTCCCATCGACTTCTGCCACCACCGTGGCCAGCGGCATGACCGGCCCCCCATCACATTCCGACAGCCAAGCCGCTGCATCCGGGCCTCGGGTGACCACGAGAGCCGACGCCGGCGGCGGGGCAGGTACCGAGAAGTCGGTCCCGCCGACTTCTGCCACCACCATGGCCGCCGACACGACCGGCCCCCCATCACATTCCGACAGCCAAGCCGCTGCATCCGGGCCTCGGGTGACCGCAAGAGCCGGCGCCGGCGGCGGGGCAGGTACCGAGAAGTCGGTCCCATCGACTTCTCCCGCCACCATGGCCGCCGACACGACCGGCCCCCCATCACATTCCGACAGCCGAGCCGCTGCATCCGGGCCGACCGATGCCGTCGACGCAGGAGACGTGGATTCCCCTGCCCCGACCCCATCGAGCAGCCCTGGCGCGCCAGGCGCCCTGGCCGCGTCGCCGCTCCAGAACGTCGACGGATCCTCGGCGGGTGCGGAAGGCCCGTCCGGCGCCGGATTCGCGTACACCGTCGATGCCGACGCCACCGGCGGCACGGCAGCGACCGACGGAAGGCCGGGCTCGGGCGCACCCACGCCCGAAGACCCAGGCACCGAAGCAGAACCAGGCACCGCACCTCCATCCCGCGGCACAGCGGAATCCGACACCGGCACGCGGGCTGCGGAAGGCCCAGAAGCCTCAGCAGCGGCCACCGGCGCCACACCGGCAACCGACGGATGGCCGGGTAGCACACCGCCATCCCACGACACGGTGGAATCCGACACCGGCACGCGGGCTGCGGAAGGTCCAGGAGCCTCAGCAGGGGCCACTGGCGGCACGCCGGAAACCGATGGTGCGCCGGGCACCGCGCCGCCATCCCGCGACACGGTGGAATCCGGCTCCGGCACCGGCGCCGCCACGGACGCGAGCCCAATCGCGACCGGCGGCGCGCCGGCAGCGGAAGACCCCGGTGCCGCACCGCCGACGGCCAAAGGCCTGGCCGCCGCCGTCCCAACGGACACGGGAGCCGACACCCCCGCCTCTCCCCGCCCCCGCAGCGGCTCCGGCGCCGGGACGGATGCCCCCGGCTCCGGGGCGGGCCACAGGGGCTCCGGCCCCAGCCAGTCCATGCCGTGGAGCCGCGCGCAGAAGCGGCCCACCGTCTGCGACTCCGCGTCCATCGTGCCCGCCACCACCAGGCCGAGCCGGGGCGCGGACGGGAGGGTGGCGAGGGCGTCGCCGAGGCGGGCCCAGGTGTCCTCGGTGACCGGGCGGCCCGGGGTGCCGACGACGAGGACGGGGCGGGCCGGGTCGGGGCGGCGCATGCGGGGGCCGCGGTTGGTGGTGCCGGTGGGACGGAGCCACAGGCCGGCCGCGACGGCCTCCAGTTCCCAGCCGGGGAAGGCGGGGTAGCGGGCGGGTCCGGGGGCGGTGGGGGCGTCGGGGCGGCTGCGCCAGCCGACGGCGGTGACCTTGCGTTCGACCGGGCAGGCGGCCAGTTCGGTCAGGTACGGCTCCCAGCCGGCCGTCCCGTCGGGCGCCACGTGGACGTGGTGGTGCCCGGCGCCGTCGCGGACGGGCAGGCCGATCGCGGCCCGCACCTCGTACCGGAGCGAGGCGGCCACGACCGCGGCCAGCTCGACGAGTTCGATCGGCTCGGCCCACGGAGCGCTGAGCAGCAGCACGGAGTCCGGGCGCGCGGACGTCATCACATCGGCGGCCGAATGGACGAGTTGGGCGCCCGAAGGCAGCCTCCCCGACGGCTCGCCGATCACCAGCACGACGGCGCCGTCCCGCCCCGAGGCGTGGTCGAGGATCGCGGGCCGCCCCGCGGGTGTCCCGGACGTCGCCCAGAACGCGCCCCCGGCCAGCGGCGTGAGCGTCGCCGCCGCGGGCCACCGCTCGCCCAGGGGCTCCGCCTGGCCGCCGCCCGGCCGGCAGCGCCACCAGGAGCCGGCCACGGCCCGCAGGGTGCCGTCGGGCTCGACGGACACCACCGCGTCCGGCGCGACGACCGTCAACCCGGCGCGCCCGGCGAGGAGTTCGGCCGGCCGGCGACCGTCCGGCCCCGGCGCGGCGAGGCCGGAGGCCGCGAGGACGAGCGTGTCCGCGCCCAACCCGTAGGCCGCACGCGTCAGTTCGGGCAGCGACGCGCGCAGCACGGGCGCCGCGTCCTCGGCCGCCGCGAGGACCAGCAGGCTGTGCGCCTCGGCCCGCACCGGCGCCAGGGCCGCCGCCAACCCCGCCGCCTCCGCACCCGGCGGCGCGATCACGAAGTGCGGCCCCAGTCCACGCAGCGTCGACCGTTCGACGCCCTCCGTCGTCACCCGGCTCATCGATCGACCCCCATCAACCCGCCCACCTCGGACAGCCGACCGCTGTCCGCCCCCGCCGACCCTCCGCCGACCACTACGCGCCCGGCTCCCCACCCGAACCACCCGAACCGCCCGAACCGCCCGAACCGCCCGGGCCGTCGGAGCCGCCCGAGCCGCCCGGCCCCGCCAGGCGGCCGGTCTGCACCTGCACCGTCCGTCGCCGCGTGATGTACAGCCCGCGCCCCGCCGGGAACTCCCTCGGCTTGAGGTTGCCGAACAGGTAGCCCTCGGACGGCGGGCAGGAGAGCAGCAGCGTGGGCGAGTTGACCTCCTGGAGCTTGCGGACCAGCGGGTCGCCCATGGCCCGCGCGATGCCGTTGGCGCCGCGGGCGACGACGAGGTGGAGCCCGATCTCCGCGCCCTGGGCGAGGTCGTCGAGGAGGGCGGCGAACGGGTGGGCCCCGGTGCCGGCGCCGACGAGGTCGTAGTCGTCGACGAGGATGAACAGTTCGGGCCCCTCCCACCAGTCCCGCAGCTTGAGGCGGGCGGGGGTGATGTCGGCGGGCGGGATGCGGTTCTTCATGGCGCGCGACGCCCCGTCGACGATCTGGCGGAGCTTGTCGACGGCGACCGCGTAGCCGAGGCGGTACTCCTCGGGGACGGCGTCGTAGAGGCCGCGCCGGAAGTCGACGAGCATGATGCGGGCCTCGGCGGGCGTGTAGGCGCTGGTGATGCCGCGGATCACGAGTTCGAGCAGGTTGGTCTTGCCGGATTCGCTGTCGCCGACGACGAGCAGGTGCGGGTTCTCCTCGAAGTCGTGCCACAGCGGGGCGACTTCGGTGTCCTCCAGGCCGATGGCGACGCGCAGCCGCCCTTCCGGCGCGGGCAGCCGGCCGGCGTCGAGGCTGAGCGGCAGCATCCGGACCTCGGGGGCGCGGGGCCCGGTCCAGTGGGCGGCGACGGCGTCGACGAGGTCCGCGACGCCCTCGCCGAGGTCGTCGGCGCTGCCGGAGCCGTCGATGCGGGGCAGGGCGGTGAGGAAGTGGAGCTGGTCGTCGGTGAGGCCGCGGCCGGGGAGCTTGGGCACCTTGGCGGCGGCGCGCATGTTGATGACGGAGTCGACGGAGTCGCCGAGGCGCAGTTCGAAGCGGGTCTGCAGCTGGTCGCGCAGGCCGCCGGTGATCTCGCCCCAGCGGGTGGTGGCGATGACCAGGTGGACGCCGTAGTTGATGCCGCGCTGGGAGATGAGGGTGAGCGGCTGGACGAGGTCGTTGAACTCCTGGCGCAGGGTGTTCCAGCCGTCGATGACGAGGAAGACGTCGCCGTGCGGGTCGTCCGGGAGTCCGCCGGCCGCCTTGCGGCGGCGGAAGGCGGCGACGGAGTCGATGCCGAGTTCGGCGAAGTACTTCTCGCGCCGGGTGATGATGCCGTTGACCTCGGCGATGGTGCGCAGCACCCGTTCGCCGTCGTGGCGTCCGGTGACGCCGCCGACGTGCGGCAGGCCGCGCAGGGCGGAGAGGGTGCCGCCGCCGAAGTCGAGGCAGTAGAACTGGACCTCGCGCGGGGTGTGGGTGAGGGCGAGGCCGGTGACGAGGGTGCGCAGGAGGTTGCTCTTGCCGCTCTGCGGGGCGCCGGCGATGCCGACGTGGCCGCCGGCGCCGGACAGGTCGGCGGTGAGCAGGTCGCGCAGTTGCTGGAAGGGGCGGTCGACGACGCCGACGGGCAGCCGCAGGGCTCCGTGGGTGTGTTCGTCCTCGGTGGTGAGGCCGCGGTCGGGGTGCGGGACGAGCGGGGGCAGGAGTTCGTCGAGGGTGGGCGGGACCCCGAGGGGCGGCAGCCAGACCCGGTGGGCGGGCGGTCCGGCGTCGCGCAGGCGGTCGGCGGCGATCTCCAGCAGGGAACCGGCCGACGCCGTGGCCTCCTCCTCCACCTCCACCACGGGCGTCTGGCGCTGCATCACGTAGTCCGTGCCGTACCGGACGACCTGTCCGGCGACGACGGCCTGCTGGGCGGCGCGCCGCTTGGGCCGGTACGGTCCCGAGACGTAGGCGGCCTTGAAGCGGGTCAGGGTGGAGATGTCGCTGCGCAGGAAGCCGTTGCCGGGCTGGGAGGGCAGCTGGTAGGCGTCGGGGACGCCGAGGACGCCCCGGCTCTCCATGGCCGAGAACGTCCGCAGGCCGATCCGGTAGGACAGGTGGGATTCGAGCGCGCTCATCCGGCCCTCGTCCAACCGCTGGGAGGCGAGCAGGAGGTGGACGCCCAGCGAGCGGCCGAGCCGCCCGATCATCACGAACAGCTCCATGAAGTCCCGGTGGGCGGAGAGCAGTTCGCTGAACTCGTCGACGACGACGAACAGGGTGGGCAGTGGCCGCAGCGCCGCGCCGCCCTCGCGCGCCGTCTCGTACTCCAGCAGCGACGCGTACCCGGCGACGCGCAGCAGCTCCTGGCGGCGCACGAGTTCGCCGTGCAGGGCGTCGCGCATGCGGTCGACCAGCGAGGCCTCGTCGGCGAGGTTGGTGATGACGGCGGAGGTGTGCGGCAGGGTGTCGAGGCCGAGGAAGGTCGCGCCGCCCTTGAAGTCGACGAGGACGAAGTTGAGCACCTCGGAGGAGTGGGTGACGGCGAGCGCGAGGACGAGCGTGCGCAGCAGTTCGGACTTGCCGGAGCCGGTGGCGCCGATGAGCATGCCGTGCGGGCCCATGCCGCCCTGCGCGGACTCCTTGAGGTCGAGGTCGACGGGCCGGCCGTCCGGTCCGAGGCCGAGCGGCACGCGCAGGCGCTGCGGGATGCCGCGCTGGGCCCACAGGGCCTCGACGTCGTGGGCGTGCAGGTCGGGGATGCCGAGCAGGGCGGTCAGGTCGAAGTCGGTGGCCAGCGGCTCGGCGACGTCGACGCCGTCGGCGATGCGGTAGCGGGCGAGCTGGGCGGCGAGCCGGGTGGCGGCGGGCAGCGCGAGGGCGTCGGGGCGGCCGAGGTCGGTGACGACGTCCTTGCGGTTGCGGTCGGCGCCGACCATGGTGAGCCGGCCCTCCTCGACGCGCAGCCGCAGGGTGGTGCGGGCCGGGCGCCATTCCAGGGTGTCGGCGAGGTCGACGAGGACGGCGTTGCGGTAGCCGGTGAGCGCGGCGCGGCTGCCGGCGTGCGCGCCGGGGCCGTCGAGGACGAGGACGGTGAACGGTTCGTCGCGGCTCGGGTCGGCGTCGGGCTCGTACGCGGGCCGGCCGGTGAACTCCTCGCCGAGCAGCTGCTCGACCTCGCCGAGGCTGCCCGCGACGAGCCGGACCGGGCCGGCGCCGTCGGTGTCGGTCGGGTGCAGGGCGTGCGGCAGCCACTTGGCCCACTCCCAGTGCGCGCGCCGCTCGGCGTCGGCGACGACGGCGACGTGGAGCTCGTCCGGCCCGTGCACGACGGCGAGTTGGGCGATCATCGCGCGCACGAGCGCGCGGGCGGCCTCGGGATCGTCGGCGCGCAGCAGGAGTTGGGCGAAGCCGCGCAGGTGGATCGCCATCGGCTGGTCGGCGACGGTGCCGTAGGCGTGGATGAAGCGGCGCAGCGCGTGGGCGCACAGCGGTTCGAGGTCCTCGACCGGCTTGGTGGCGAGCGGGGCGAGCGGGGTCGCGAGGCGCTGGGCGCCGAGGCCGATCCGGACGTCGCTGAAGTCCGGGTGCGCGGCCCGCCGTTCCCACAGCCGGGTGGTGCCCACCAGCGACCACAGCTCGCCGGGCGCGGGGTGGCGCCAGGCCAGCGCCTTGCGCTGGGCGTCGATCGAGCGGCGCACCTGGCGGCGCATCTGGGCGAGGTAGCGCAGGTAGTCGCGGCGCTCGGCGCGCAGCTGGTGCTTGCGGTCGCTGGAGCCGCGGAACAGCTGGGTGACGAGCATGCCGACGGCGGACAGCGCCATCATGCCGACCGCGACGTAGCTCAGCGCGCCGCCGCCCTCGGGCCCGGCCGGGCGCAGGAACATGAACACCATCGACAGCGAGCCGAGCGCCATCGGCGCCATGCCGATCATGCTCGACATGCCGCTCTGCTTCTCGGGCAGGACCGGCGGCTCCTGGAGCTGGACGTCGCCGTCCGGCATCTCGGGCCCAGGACGCCTGGGCGTCCGCTTGACCAAGACCACGCTCACTCAGGGCTCCTCACGTTCCGCCACCGTCCTCTCACGCTGACGGGCGGCGGCGACCGCGGGGTTCAGCGGGGTCCGGCCGGACGCGGCCGGGTGCGTGAACGCCGACTCCCGCGCGGCCCGTTCGAGAAGACGGAGAACACTACGGACCCCGACCCCGAGGAGAGGCGTGAGCACCAGCGCCGTCGCAGGACTGTGCCGATTGAGGTTCCACGCGCCGGAGGCGGTCTTCGAACTCGCCGTCCCGGCCGACGTCCCCCTGGCCGACCTGCTCCCCGCGATCATCGGCCACGCCGGCCCCGGCCTCGCCGAGAGCGGCCTGGAGCACGGCGGCTGGGTGCTCCAGCGGCTCGGCGAGGAGCCGCTGGACGAGGAGCGGAGCGTCGAGGCGCTGGCGCTCCACGACGGCGACGCGCTCTACCTGCGCCCCCGCCACGAGGCCCTGCCCCCGGTGCACTTCGACGACCTGGTCGACGGCGTCGCCACCGGCATGCACGAGCGCGGCGACACCTGGCGCCCGGCCCTCACCCGCCGCCTCGCCCTCGCGCTCGCCCTGGCCGCCCTCGCGGCCGGCTGGATCGTGCTGGCCCTCCCGGGCCCGGCCGCCCCGCGGGAGGCCGCGGCGGCGGGCGTCGCCGTGCTCCTGCTGCTCGGCGCGGCCAGCGCCTCCCGCGCGATGGCGGACGCGGGCGCGGGCACCGCGCTCGGCGCCGCCGCCGTCCCGTACCTGGGGCTCGCCGCCCTGCTGCTGCCCGCCGGGCCGGGCGGCGACGACCTGCTCGGGGCCCGGGTGCTCGCGGCCTCCTCCGCGGCGGCGGGCGCGGCCGTGCTGTCGCTGGCGGCGGTGGGGGCCGCGGCGCCGCTGTTCATCGGCCTGGTGCTGGTCGCCGCGCTCGGCGTGCTGGCCGGGGCCCTGCTCCTGATCGGCCTCGCCGCGGACCAACTCGTCGCCCTCGTCTCGGTGTTCGCCGTCCTGGTCGGCTCCTTCGTGCCGTCCGTGGCGTTCCGGCTCTCCGGCCTGCGGCTGCCGATGCTGCCGCGCAACGCCGAGGAGCTCCAGGAGAACATCGATCCCGTCCCGGCCACGGCCGTCCTCCCCCGCGCGCTCGTCGCCGACGACTACCTGATGGCGCTCTACACCGCGATCGGCACCGTCTGCGCGGTCTGTCTCACCGTCCTGCCGTTCACGGGCGGCTGGGCCGGCCCGGCCGAGGCCGGGGCGCTCGCGCTGCTCCTCGTCCTCCACGCCCGCGCCATCGGCAGCATCCGCCAGCGCCTCGTCCTCCTGCTGCCCGGCGTGTACGGCGGCGCCGTGCTGCTCACCCGGTTCACCACGGGCGCCTCCCCCTCGGAACGCCTCGCCCTCCTCGGCGCCCTGGTGGCCCTGACCGCCGCCCTCCTGGTCGCCGCCTGGACCGTCCCCGGCCGCCGCCTCCTGCCCTACTGGGGCCGCGTCGCCGACCTCCTCCACACCCTGACCGCCCTCGCCCTCCTCCCGCTGGCCCTCCAGGCCTGCGGCCTCTACCACTCCCTGCGCGCCCTGGGCGGCTGAGCGCCGCGATGCCCCTCCCGTGCCCCGGCCGACCGACACGGCCGGGGCACGGGCATACCTATGTGCGCCTCTCCCGAGCCCGCTCGGCCCTTCGCGCCGCGGTGAGCAGCGCTTGCGCGGTACCGAGCCCGGCGGCCGCGAGCACCCCGGGGTAGGCCCACTCGATCAGCTCGCGGTGGTGCTCGGCGAGCACGAGCGCCGCCTCCTCCTGGACGTCGTGCACGTCGAACAGGCCGACCACTGCGCTGACCAGCTGCGCCGCGCTCGCGCCGGCACCGGCCGGATGCTCCCGCAGGAACGCGCGGTGCGTCGCCTCGGCCCGGCCGTTGGTGTTCGCCGTTTCGATGGTGGCCCCGGGGAGGTAGTTCGTGTAGGTGAGCAGGCTGTTGACGAACCGCTGGAGAGCCTGCGGGGACGTCCCGGCGTGTCCGTTCTCGACGTCGCGCACCTGGTCCTCGACCTCCGAGCGAGCCGCGTTCAGCCTCTCCTGGTGGTAGGGCTCGATCCCGACGACCCCACCGCGCGCGGTCTCCTGCTGCGCGGTGTGCCGGGCGACCAGCGCCAGGTTCCGCATGGCCTGGGGGATCCCCTCTCCTGTGACGGCCCGGCGGATCACGTCCTGGTGGACCACCCAGGCGGTGGTGTGCGCCCCCATGGTGCCGGAGAACGGAGAGGGACTGCGGCCCGCGAAGAGCAGCCGCTCGACCCTCCCGTCCGGTCCGACGACGGCCTGGGTCGCGAGCCGCGCCTGCGGTCCCGCCTCCTCCTCCGGCAGGCCGCCGCCCGCGGCGTCCTGCACGTTGCGGCCGGACGGGCGATCCCCGTCGTGCGACGGCGCAGTGGGATGGCCGGTGCCCGCCGACTCGCTCGAGAGGTCCAACTGCAGTTCCTCGAACTGCCTGGTCAGTTCTTCGAGCGCCGTCCCCTCGCGCCGCAGCGTGCCGATCGCCACCTCTGCCTTCTCCTTCTGCTTCTTGCCCGTCAGGACGACGGCATCCTGCTGGGCCCTCACCAGCTGGTCCCGGTTGGCCTGCACGTCGAGCCTGCTGTTCCGCAGGTAGTCGTCGACCACTTGCCGGACCTCCGGACGGAGGCGCATCTTCAGCTGCACGGCCGCTCGCTCCATCCTCTCCCCGTCGTGCCCCCAGGCCTCGTCGAAGGCTCGCGGGAAGGCCAGGTCCACCGACCGGAGGTGCTGCTCGACGAGCGCTGCCATCCGCTGCTCACGAGTCGCGGAGGAGGGCATGCCGGGGGCGAGCCTGGCGAGCGTGTCGGGGTCGAGCTCGGCCACCACCCGGGCCGCGGCGCGCGGGTCGAAGAGGCCGAGGATCGCGTCCTGCAGGTCCGTCTGCCCGATGCGGTCCGCGCCGTCCTCGAACGCGTTCAGCAGGCGGTTCGGCGCGGCCTCGGCCTTGCCCTTCCCCGCGGTGGCCCTGCTCACCGCCGCCACGTTGATCGTGGACAGCGGGATCAGCTCGCGGTAGTGCAGGAAGGCGGACGCGTACTGCTGGAGCAACGAGGTCCGGAACTCGGAGCCGGCGACCAGCCGCAACAGGTAGTCCAGTTCGACGAGTTCACGCCCTGCTTCGGCGATCCGCCACCGGTGGACGGGCGGCAGGCCCTCGATCATCGCGGCGCCGGGCAGCTTGCGCGCCTCGTCCGTCAGGCTGCGGAGCCCGGCCAGCGCGTGGTCGAAGGTGCGGCCCTCCAGGTGCCTGATCACCGCCGAGACCTGGACGGCGAACGCGGTGGAGTGGTCGCCCATGGTGTCGCTGTACGGGCCGTCCGGGCGGCCGCGGATGATCACCCGGGAGATGGTTTCGCCGGTCGTCTCGATCTGGGTCGCCAGGGCCTGGGCACGCTCCGGCGCCTCGGGACGGTGGAGCAGGTCGCTCGCGTCGTAGTGGCTGCGGCTGCTGGAGTAGAACACCGTGACCTGGCGGTGGGTGGGGTCGCCGAACTCCACGGGAGCCTGCCGGCCTTCCGGGGTGACGATCCGCAACCGGATGCCCAGCGCGTGCGCCACCAGCGGCGCGAACATCTCTCCTTCGGCGGTCGCCCAGTGGGTCCGCCAGTTGGCGACGGCGTGCGCCAGTCCCGCGTAGTCGTCCCGGGTGAGGTGAGCGGCCGGATCTCCCCTCAGGACGCGGTAAGCCTGAGTGATCTCGTTCGGCAGACCCTGCGGATCCCGAGCTGCGAGGTACTGTTCGACCACCCTGCGGAGGGCCTCGTGCTCTTCGAGCGTGTGGAGCCCGTGGTCGGTCAACAGCCCTGCCACGCCGCGCGGATCGCTGGTGGCCACCGCCCGCAGGAGACAGAAGCCGTCGGAATCGACGCTCACCGGGTTGCCGTTCTCCGGCTGCTCGCGATGCCCGCCCGAGGACGAACTCTCCTCCTGGCCGCCCGGACCGCCGAACCGTGCCGTGTCCTCCATCGGCCGCAAGTGGTGCTCGCCCGGGCCCGCCGTGTGCTCCGCCGGGTGGTACCCCGACGGGAGGTCCCCGGACGGCAGCTCGGTGCGGACGACCGTGCCGTCCTCGCCGAGGCGGTGGCCGACCCAGTGGCCCCCGGGCACCACGACGGGACGGCCGTGCGCGTCGATGCCGACGTCGGCGGCCACGAGCAGGTGTCCGGGCCCGTCCGGGTTCCCGTGGTCCGGCACGAACCAGACCGGGCCGGTGGCCGCGTGGATCTCCGGGGTGAGCCCGTGCTCGGCCAGGTGCGCCAGGACCTCGGCGACCTGGGTGTGGCCGCCCTGCGAGGCCAGGTCGCAGGCGACGAACCGCAGGGTCGTCCGGCCGTCCCAGCCGCCGCTCCGGTGCCACTCGACCAGCCGGTCGGCGAGCCGGCGGGGGCTCAGCGGCAACTGGGCGTCCTTGGTGTGCAGGGCGACCAGCCGGACGGCCGGATCGTGCGGGAAGTGGGCCAGGGCGTCGGCGGTGGCCGGGTCCGGTGCCTCGCCCGCCGGCCAGAACGGCGCGTCGGCGCTGCCGGGACGGTCGGCGATGGGGTGCTCGGCGTCGGGGCCCGAATGCTCGCGCTGCCCGAACGACTGCGGCGCCGGCTTGCCCCACGCGCCCTTCGCCTGCGGCTTCACGGGCTGCGACGACGACTCGGGCGCCCCCGCCTCCGGCTTCTGCGACTCCGCCCCGGCGGTCGTCGCCGCGTCGCTCGGGCGAGCGACGGGCGCGACGGTCTTGTACGCGATCTGGTGGCGCTGCTTCCTCCCCCGGTCGTCCGTGACGGTGACGTCGAACGTCCCGTCGACGTGCTCGTACCCGTACGGGATGGCGACGTTGATCTTCGCGCCCCCGAACGTGAGTTCCCGGCTCGGCGGCACCTTGCCGTCGTCCTTCGGATAGGCGGCCACCACCCGGATCCCGGGGTACGCCTGGTTGAGGTCGCGGACGACGTCCTTGCAGCTCTCGCAGGTCCCCTTGGTGGAGAAGACGGTGAACGTCCCGGACACCTGGTTCTTCTCCTTGAAACCCCAGCTCTCCAGCTGCCGGTACGCCGCGTTCAGCAGGGTGACCTCGGCGTCCTTCCGCTGGTAGCCGAAGGAGTGGTCGGCAGCGGGCTTCCGGAGTTCGGCGGCCACCTCGTCCTCGGCCCGCGCGTACTCCTTCAACTTCTCGAAGGCCTGCTTGTGGAGGTCCGCCGCCCGCTTGTGCAACTCCGCCATCGTCTCCCGCGGTTCGTTCCGGGTCCTGGCGGCCTTCACCCTCTCCTGGATGTCCACGACCTGCCGGTGGAGCTCGACCGCCTCGCCATGGCGGGTCTCCGCCAGCTCGATCTTGTTCCAGAACTCGCGCGGATCCCTCGGCCTGCCCCCTTCGTCCTCCGTGGTCCTCTCCCGTGCGGTGGCGGCCAGCGCGACCGCATCGTCGATCTTCTTGGCGACCGCGGCCAAGTGCTCTCCGGCCGCCTCCCTTTCGGCGGGCTTCGTGACCCAGGTGTCCAGAGCCGTGAACGCGGACTTGTACCCGGCGACCGCCTCCGTCAGTCCGGTGGACGCGGCCTTGTGCTGAGCGGCCGCCTCGCGGAGCACGGTGGCCACCTTTTCGGCCCGCCACTTCTCCGCGCTCTGGTAACCCTTCCCCTGCTTGATCGCCCTCTCGTCCTCGGGCCAGGACTGCGCCTTCAGCTCGTCGAGTCGGGTCCGGTCATTGAGCTCGGGGAACTGCTTCGCGCCGTTGTTGGTCCGCTTCGACGTCCACACGTAGGGGTTCCCGGCCTTGTCCTGCCCCTCCAGGCGCAAGTGCCCGACGGCGAAGGTCATGCCCGGGTGCGGGCCCGGGAGGATCTCGTTGACCAGGGGCCTGAGCACTTCCTCGTCGGTCAGGACGACGGGCTTCGGGTCCTCTCCCTCCGGCGACAGGAGGACACCGTGGGCTTCGTGAGCTCCGTGGGCCGTGGTGGCGGCGGGGTTGAGGGCGAGCTCGATCAGGTCGGCTTCCGAGACGGGGTGGCTCGGCCCCTCCGGTTCGGGGTGCGGCTCGCCGGTCGCCGTGCGCATGAACTCCCGGAAGCCTCCGTACAGTTCCTCCTCGGCACGGGTGCGGCTGACCGGGTTGGCCGGGGCGGGGTGGCCGGCCTGCGGGTCGGGGCCGTACAGGCGCTCCAGCAGGGGCAGCAGTTCCGGGTCGTTGCGCCTGACCCAGTCGGCGCCGTTGTTGCGGGCCGACCGGGTGCTCGGGTCGTTCCCGTGGTTGGTGCCGAGGTAGGCGTTGCTCAGCTGGGCGAAGTACTCGTACTCGTCGGCCGAGGAGTAGTTGCCGACCAGCTCGTCGGCGGCATTGCGTCGCCCGCCGTCGGGCCACGCCGCGACGGGCTCCTCGCCGAACAGGTCGGTCAGCCCGTCCGCCTGGCGCTTGCCGCGGTAGGCCTCCCTGACGAGCGCGTGCTCGTCGCCCGTCAGGCCGAACTTGTGGATGGCGTGGGCGAGTTCGTGGGTGGTCGTGGAGTAGCCCTCGGGGTGGGTCGAGGCCCGTCCGAGCGTCGTCGTCGCACCGAGGAGGTTCTCCTCCGTCACGACCACGATCTTCCTGGACTGCACGCCCCGGACGGTCCGCCAGGGCCGGCCGTCGACCTCGGGGAGGTCGTTCAGGTGCTCCAGGCCCGCCACCTCGGTGATCGGCACGTCCCTCGGAACGACGACCACCCGGACCTCCTGCGTGAGGAGCCGTTCCGCGACCTTCGGATCCCGCAGCATGCGCGCGACCTGCTCGTACGCCGCGTGCCGCGCCGCGACGGGCTGGTGGATGCGGGGGTCGACGTCCACGATCAGCCGGGCCGCCGCCTCGGCGAAGTCCTCCGGCTCCAGGCTCTCGCGAAGGCCCCTGACGTACTGTGCGTCGCGCGCGAGCTCACGCCGGGCCTCCGGCGCGAGGAGCTCCAGCTCGTGGACGGACCGCACGGGCGCCGGCGCGCCGCCCGGGACGGCGGGGCCCGGCTCCGGCGCCCCCTCCGGAGCCGGGTTGTCGATGTCCATCGCGGTATCGGTGTGCATCGCGGTACCGGTGTGCATCGCGGTACTTGTGTGCGTCACGTGATCGATGTCCATCGCGGTGTCACCGTCCCCGGGCCCGTCCACCCTGATCACCTTCTTGGGGTTTCCCTTGAAGGGCAGCACGGGCTCCCCGGTGCCGAAGTCCAGCTTCGCCTTCCGGATCGACGCGAGGATCTTCGGGAGCACGTCACCCGTCGGACCGGTCCGGTCCTCGCCGTGCTCGATCGTCAGGTACAGGTCGTCCAGGTTCACGCCCTTCTCCCGGGCGTAGGTGGTGACCCGTTCGAGGTTCGCGGGCTTCAGCATCCAGTCGAAGACCTCCTTCCGCACCTCCTCGACGGCAGCCCGCAGTTCCCCGGGAGCACCGGCGGGCTGCCCCGCGGCACCGCCGGGCCGGTTCTCCGCCCGGAGGTGCCCGAAGGCCCGGTAGAGCCCGCCGTACTCGCGCAGCACCGGCTCCGTCGGCATCCTCCAGGGCCCGGCGGCGTCCTCGGCGCGCGGTGCCGTGCGCCCCGGCTCGGGGTTGAACCGCAGGTCGGCGAGGCGGCGCCCGAGGCGGATGGCGGCCGTCGACAGGGCCAGCGCCTGGGCGGTCGGAAGTTTGTGCTCGTCCTGGATGCCCGCCTTGATGCCGGCGAACGGCCCTCGCGGGTCCAGCGGGGCCGACGTCGAGTGGCTCAGCACGTTCTTGGTCAGCCCGCCCGGCCCGAATTCGGGCCTGCCCAGGCCGTCCCTCGGGATCAGGTGCGGCGGCATCGCGCTGCCGTCCGGGCCCGGTTGTCCGGCCAGCAGCCAGTCCCGGCCGACCCGCGTCCTGACCATCTCCTTCTGCCACGCCTCGGTCGACTTGTAGCTCGCGGGGTCCACCGGGACCATCGCGTTCCGGTCCCCGGCCGGCTCCCGGTGCGACCGGTTGAGCCGGTCCTCGCTCCGGAACCGGTCGGCGAGGTTCTTCCCGTAGTCCTCCCGGTAGGGCCCGAGTCCGATGGTGTGCCGGGCCGACCTGGCGGAGGAGTTCGGATCGCCGTCGCCCAGGCGGAAGTCCTTGCTGTTCAGACGCGCGGACGGGGTCGCGAGGCCGACGTGCGACTGCCCCAGCGCCATCTTCGGCCCCGCGCCTTTGCCCTTGTACGCGGCCAGCTTCTCCAGGTGGTCCACGACGAGCCGGGACAGGTCGGTGACCGTGGCACCGCCCCGGAAGTCGGTACGGAAGGCCTCACCCCGGTTCGGGAGACGGTTGTTGGACGCGTCGGCACGTACCCTCTCGACGATCTCGTCCCGCCCCTGGCCCAGGGGCGTGGAGGTCTTCGTGGACCGCGTGCTGTTCGGCACGGCCACGGTCTCCGGCTTGCCCTCCAGCTCGTTCCGGTAGTACCGGTCGAGCTCCCAGGCGTTGATCCGGTTGAGCCCGCGCCCGAGTTCCTCGAACTCCGCCCGGCCCGGGCCCCATTTCAGGGCCTGGGTGCCGGTCCCGTCGGCCAGCAGGACCGCCGGCCCGTCGACCATCAGGTTGGGTTCCGGCGCGTAGGGCAGCAGCGGGGCGTACGAGGCCTGCCAGTCGCGCTCCAGCATGTCCGTCTCGACGGCGAGCCTCACCTGCTCCAGGATCTCCGCCCGGCCTCGGGCGTCCAGCCACTGCGCCGGGAGTTGCTTCCCGCTCCTGGTGAACCTCCCTTCCACATCGGCGACGAGCCGGTCCAGGTCGGCCTGTTCGGTGGGCATCCGGTACCCGCCGACGAAGGCCAGCGGGCGGCTGGGGTCGAGGGCGTCGTCGTCGAGGTCGAACCGGTGGTCCGTCTGCTCGCCCGTGCCCGTGGGCGAGTGGTCGGGGTGCGGCTGCGGCCGGTGCAGCGTGTCCTCGACGAAGTTGAAGACGTGCTTGCCCGACGGCACCTTGCGGGAGCCCATGTCGTAGTCCTGCACCGCGAGGTACGGATGCAGGTCGCTGTCCATCATGGCCTTGATCAGCTGGTGGGTCGGCGCGCTGTCGAGGAGCGCGTTGCGCATCTCGCCGTAGGGGAAGACCTCCTCCCCCTTGACCTTGAGCCACGAGAACGTCGACTTCACGACGGCCACCGGCACGCTCATGGTCGCCGCGATGTCCCTGGCCTCCCGGGCGGCGGCGGCGAGGGCCGCCTCCTCGCCCTTCGGGGCGTTCAGGCCGATGACGAAGGCCACCCGGCGGTCCATGCCGTGCGAGCCTTCCATGATCCGCTCGATCACGGTCCTGATCTCGCCGGCGCTCTTGTAGCTCGTCATGGCGCTGACCACGAAGCCCAGCGGTCGAAGAGGGGGGAGGGCATCGGGTTCACCGGGCTTGACGAACGCCAGGTAGTCCGCCTCGGACAGCTTCGGCATGGCCCCGACGTTCCTCGTGACGTTCTCGAAGGCGGGGTTGCCCGGTCGATCGTCCGTACCGAGACCACCGATCAGGTCGCTGACTCCGCTCGTCAGTCGCGGCGCCACGAAGGTCGTCGGCCCGTCGCCCTGGCCCGGAGCGGCGACCTGGTGCGGCTGCCCGCCCTGCTCGGCCGGGGAGGAGGGCGCCAGGTGCGGGCCGGTGCCGTCGTTCGGGTGCACCGGATCCTTGCCGTAGAGGCGCTTCAGCAGAGCGGACACCTCCGGCGGCTCGTTCCGCCGCACCCGGTCGGGCCCGCCGTCGGCGCCGAGGTAGCCCTCGGTGACGCGGGCGAAGTACTCGTGCTCGCCCCGGGATGCGTCGTCGCCCGTCCGCTGCCCCGCACCGGCCCCCTGCTCCCCGCCCTCCGTCCGGGTCCGGTAGGCCTCCCTGATGATCGCCCGGTCCCGGGTGGGCAGCACGTCGAGGACCGCGTGGGCGACGTCGTGGGTCGTCGTCGGGTGCCCGCCGGGCACGGCGCCCACCCGGTGGCCCGCCTCCAGCAGCTTCACGGCGACGTGACGGTTGCGCAGCATCCGGGCGACCTGCTCGACGGCCTCCCGGTGCGCGGGCCCGGACCCGCCGGTCCGGGGGCCGGAGTCGACCATCAGGTGTGCGGCGGCCTCCGCGAACTCCCGGGTGTCGCCGAGCTTCTTCAGGCTCTCGATCACGGCCGCGTCGCGCGCCAGCTCCCGGCGCCGCTCGTCCGGCAGGTTGCGCAGCGCCTCCACCCGTTCGGCGGCGGTGAGTTCGTGCAGCCGTGCGGGATCGGGCAGCAGCGGGTGCTCGGCGGCGGTCGGACCGTCGCCGTCGGAGGACGTGCGCAGGAGGTCGCCGAAGGTGCGCCGGTCGGGCGAGGACTCGTCGAACACCCGTGCGCGCTCGGCGGATTCGGCGCTGCGGAACACGGGCCCGGTGCCGTTCCCGCTCGTCCGCGCCTGGGCGTCCGCGAACCGGGGCGAGCGGGTGAGGTCGTCGACGACGTGCTGGACGTACTGCGGGTCGACGGCGCGCCGGTCGCCGTAGCCGAGGAACTCGACGGTCTGGGCGGCAGGTTCCCACTCCCCGTCGGCCTCCCGCCGGCGGAGGAGGTCGGCCATCCGCTCCGGCGGGATCTCCCGGCCGTCCAGCACGGGCCGGCCGTTCTCGCCGACGTGCACGACGACGGGGAACCGGGTGCCGTCCTCCGCCGCACGACCGAGGACGCTCCCGAGGTCCGCCGGGAAGCGCGGCGCACCGGCGCCCGTGTCGTGGAGGAGCCAGCCGCCCCCGTCGGGGAGGTGGCGACCGGCCGCCGCCGTTTCGTGCGGCGCGGTGACGTCCGGGGCCGCCTCGACGACCGGCAGGACGGGGACGTCGACGTTCCTCGGCGCCTCGGGCGCCACGGACCTCGGTGCCTCGGGCGCCACGGACCCCGACGTCGCGACCCGCGTCGGCGGGGCGACCTGCCCCGGCTCCCCGCCCGCCGTCGCGGCGTGCGCCGGCGCCCCGGGCTCGCTCGACGGCGGTGCGGACGGCGAACTGCCGCCTTCCGACGAGGTCTTGACCGCCCCCTGTTGCCTGCCGGTCCCATGTTCGGACGGCTGCTGGTGCTCCGCGCCGCCCTGGACCTTCACCGAGTCGGGCACCGGCGCGGTCGGAGCCTTCTCCGACGACGACCGGGACGACGACGACGAGGACGAGGACGACGACGCCTTGCCCCCGACCGTCGACGTGCTCCCCGCCTTCGGGGCCTCCGGGTGCGCGGCCCCGCCCACGTGCTCGGGCCCGCCCGTCAGCGGCTTCGGCCGCGGCACCGGGAACGGGGCGGACCGGCCGGTCAGGTTCGCCACCGCCGAGAGGATGGTGAGCGGGTGGTTCCACGGCAGGTACTGAACCCCCGGGCCCGTGTCGTTCGGGTCGGCCAGCTTCTTGCTCACCCACTTCCCGTAGTGCTCCGCGAGCGGGGCGACGCCCTTGTGGCCCATGTGGCCGACGAAGCCCATGGCCATGCCGGAGACGAAGCTCTCCCACGTGACGGAGAAGGAGTGGTCGGGCCCGAAGGTGAGGTTGTAGAAGCCCTCGGTGAGGCCGTTCTGCACGCCGGCGCCGAGGTAGCCGCCGACGGCGACGCCCATCCTGAACAGCCTGGTGTTGCCGCCCACCTTGTCGAGCAGGCCGGGCACCTGCTCGACCAGGTGGTCGACGCCCTCCGAGCTCAGCCCGCGCGACCCCAGCGCGTCCCGCATCGCGGTGCGCAGCGCCTCGTGCTCGGCCGCGCCGCGCCCGCCGCTCACCGCCATCGCGTGGGCGAAGTCCTTGCCGAGCTGGGCGGCCTCCTCCTTGCCGAGGACGCTGCCGAAGTGCTGCTCGAAGACCTGCGCGACGTCCTTCTCGAACCGGGCCACCGCGTCCTTGCCGAGCTCGCGCAGGCCACCCGCGAAGGCGTTGCCGATCTCGTGGGAGTAGCGGCCGATGGTCTGCGCCAGGTCGTTGCCGAAGGCCTCGGCGGACTCCCTGGCGAGCCACTTCTCGCCGTCCCGGGCGGCCGCTCCCGCCGCGGCGTGCGCGGCCTCGTTGCCGACGGTGTGGGCGGCCTCGTTGGCGAGGGCGTGCTCGGCGCTCCGCGCCGCGTCCCGCGCGGCCGCGTCCGCCGCGCTGCGCCCGGCCTCGTTGGCCAGGGTCTTCCCGGCGCCCTTCGCGAGGTCCTTGGCCGCCGTCTCCCCGATCGTCCGGGCCGCGTCCTTGGACAGGACGCCGGCCAGGCCGTCCTTGGCGAGCCCGTTGGAGACCCTGGCGAGGTCGCCGCCGAGGACGCGGCCGGCCTCCTTGCCCAGGCTCTTGCCGATCACGCCCCGGAAGAGCTTGGTCAGCCCGCCGCCGAGCAGGGCCAGCGGGCCGCCCACGATGCCGTTGAGGGCGCCGAACTCGACCGCCTGGAGCGTGGACTTGGAGTCCCACTCGGTCTTGTCGCCGCGCCCGATCTGGATGAGCTGGATGATCGTGTCCATCACCAGACCGCCCGTGATGCTCACGACGGTGTGCATCACGATCCGGTCGATCAGCCAGGCGAGGATCTTGCGGATCACGCCCTCGGCCACCGCCCGGGCGGCCACGATCGTGCCGAGGGACGCCCCGCCGGTGAACGGGCTCGCGGCGATCGCCCAGGCGATCTCCAGGGCCAGCTGGATGAGCTGGGCGATCGTCATCCACTTGGCGTACTCGACCTGGTTGGCGGTGTCGTGCGCGACCTGGCCGAGCTGGGTGCACTGCTTGCCGGCCAGGTCGAGGGCGTTGTCCTTGCCGCCCGCGCCGACCAGCGCGCCCGCCGCCGCGGCGAGTTCCGTACCGGCCTGGCCCGCGATGTTGTCCGTGCAGTACGCGGCGGCCTGCCGGACGTAGTCCTCCAGCTGCGGCATGTTCTTGCCCACCAGCAGGTAGTAGTCCCCGGCCTTGCGCAGGTCGTCCTCCTTGGCCTCCGGCCACGCCATGCCGGTCAGACCGTGGAAGAGGTTCGCGAGCCCGACCGGGATCTCGATCGACATGGCGGGGGACTCCTGAGGGGTACGAAGTGCGTCGGCCGGGTCGCCGGAGGCGCCGCGGGGCGTCCGGGAGGCCTTACTTGACGGTCGTGGACAGGTCGTCGTCCGTCTTGGTGAAGAGCTTGGCGGCGTGCCCGCCGTTCTCACTGAGCTTCTGGACGACCTGGCCGACCTGGTCCATCAGCTCGATGAGGTTCTTGGTCGGCCCGTCGACCGTCTCGTGGTAGCTCTTGCCGATCTCGTCGTGGCCGGCCGAGTTCTTGTTGTACTTGTCGATCTGCCCGATCCGGCGGTTCATCTGGTCGAGCAGGGTCGTCATCGACCCCAACTGGGCGAACGAGCCGCCCAGTTCGGCCGTGGCCTTGAACTCACCCACGGAACTCCTCCTGCCGCTCGCGCCGGGCGCCGGCGCCGGGGCCCGGACGCATCGCCTGGAGCGGGGCCAGCAGTTCGTCGAGTTCGGTGCCGCCGGTCATCGAGGTGCGCAGCATCTCGCCGAGCCCTTCGAAGGTGCCCAGGGACTCCGTCACCTTGGCGCCCATGTCCGCCCGGGCCCGGTTGAGCACGTCGGTCAGGGCCGCGCTCAACTGGGCCGGGGCCATGGAGCGGTAGGCGGTGGTGTGGAAGGTCAGCGACACCACCTCGCCCTGCGCGCCGAGGACGGCCGTGATCATCCGGTCCTTGGAGGTGACGGAGACCGTTTCGGCCTGGAGCTTGCGGGTGGCCTCCTCGATCCTGGCCTGCTGCACGCGCAGGGTCTCCATGGCCTCTTCGATCTGCTGCGCGAACGGGGAGACGGCCATCGGGCTCCTCTCGGACAAGGACGCGCACCGGGCCCACGGGGGAGGGAGCCCGGCGCGCGCCGGCTTTCGGGGTTGTCATTCCGGACAACGGGACGGGCGGCGGCCCGCGTTCAACCCGGGTGCCGTCAGCGGCCGATGACGCCGCTGACGGCGCCCGCGTCGGTGCCCCACACCTCTTCGTCCTCGGCCAGCCAGGTGGTGCGCTGCCGCTCCTTGTTCTCCTGGGCGCCGGCCCCCGCCCCCATGCCGCCGGGCGGCATCATGGGCGGCATGCCGCCGCCGGTGGTGGCGGTGTTGCGGCCCTGGAGCTGCGCCTCCTCCTGGGCCGGGTTCGGGCCCGTCGGGCCGGGCTTCTCGGTCAGGGCCTGCTCGGCGGCGGCCTTCTTGGCGGCCGCCAGGGTCGCGGCGTCCTCGGGCGAGTTGACGAGGCCGCCGTCGGTCAGCGCCTTGCCCCCGTAGAACCCGCCGGTGACGGACAGCGGCTCCCCGGACCCGGTCTCCGGCCTGGGGGCGCCCACCTCCAGGCCCGGCAGGCGGAGGCCGCCCGACGAACCCGGCGAACCCAGCGAGCCCGGCGAACCGTCGCCGAGGTCGAAGGAGCCGGGGTCGGTCCACCGGTTCCCGCCGCGCAGCGACCCGAGGTCGAACCCGCCGCTGCCGCCGGTGGTCGGGTCGAGGGTGGTCAGCTCGTTGAGGGCGTGCTCCTCGTCGGCGAAGAGCTGGTCGTTGGTGGTGACGGGCTTGCCGTTGGCGTCGAGGAGCCGGCCGTCCTTGTCGATCGAGCCCTTCTTGCCGGCGTAGACCGGATTGCCCCGGGCGTCCCGCAGCGGCTTGCCGTCCGGGCCGATCACCATGCCGTTCCCGTCCACCTTCGAGCCCGGCGGCACCGTGAAGTACCCGCCCTCGGGGACGACCGGCGCCGGCTTGCCCAGCGTGGTGCCCGGCGGAACGACCAGGGGGCGGCCGTCCGGCCCGAGCACCGGCTTGTGGTCGGGCCCGATCACCCGGCCCTGGCCGTCGATGGTCGAGCCGGGCGGGACGGTCAGCGGCTGGCCGTCCTTGCCGACCAGCTTGTTCCCGTCCTTGTCGAGCAACGGGACGCGCATGCCGCCGGTGCCGCCGGGGTCGAGGGTCAGCGGCCCGCCGTCCTTCGGCGGGGGCGGCCCACCGCCGTTGATGCCGTGCGAACCTCCGCCCTTGCCGCCCTTGCCGCCGAGGCCGAGGTCGCCCTTGCCGCCGCTGCCACCGAGGCCGAGGTCACCGTTGCCACCACCACCGCCACCACCACCGCCGCCGCCGAGGCCGAGGTCGCCGCCACCGTCCTTGCCCCCGTCCTTGCCCCCGTCCTTGCCCCCGCCGTCACCGCCCGGACCGGGGGGAGCCGGCGGCGCGATGGCCGTCCCGGTCGGGGTCTCGACCCTGAACCTGGTGTTCAGCTTCGTGCTGACGGCGGTGAACTGCAGCCCGAGGTTCCCCATCGCGGTGCTGGCGTCCGCGTCGAGGTACTTGACGACGTTGTCCCGCCAGACCTTCTTCGCCAGGGCCTCCACGGCGTTGCGGAACTCGTCCGACTTGACGTCCATCCCGTTCGAGATGACCGTCTTCTTGGTGGTGTCCGCGTGTGCGGGCAGGATCAGCTGGTTGAGCGCGTACCGCAGGCAGGGCACCGGGGACGCCTGGGTGTTGAAGGCCTGGTAGGCCCCCCGGTCCGTGAGCCAGGCCTGCCGAGCGTCCAGGAGGGCCTTGTACGCGGCCTTCAGGCCGTCGGCGGCGGTCCCCAGCGCGTCGGACGGGTTCCCCTGCAGCGTGATCTCCAGCTGGAGGACGCTCAAGGCCTGCTCGAAACTCGTCAGGTAGGACTTCAGCTCGCCGGCGGCGGAGCCCTGGAAGTCGCTCCCCTCGACGTCCAGGGTGTCGGCCACCTTGTGCACGTCGCCCTTGACCTCGACCAGCAGGGCCGTGAGGTGGTCGATCAGGTACCTGCCCGACTGCAGGCTGGGCACGCTGGTGGCGCTGTTGTCGCCGCCGGCGTACAGCCCCCACATCACGTCGGTCCACGCGCTCGTGAAGTGGGCCCACTTGTTGGCCCCGGAGTTCCAGCCGGGGTTGTCGCCGTTGCCGTTCCAGTTGCCGTTGAAGCCGACGTACCAGCTCGGCGTGTTGTCGTTCTTCGACTTCTTCTGCGGGTGGAGGACGGCCACGACGTCCATGTCGCTCGTGCTGATGGCCGTCGTCGAGCAGTAGGCGCCGCTCATCAGCCAGTCCCCGGACACCGCCGGGTTGGCCACGTCGTCCCGGGACGGGTAGTCGGTGATCCCGAAGGCCTTCAGGGCCGTCTCCCACGGGTAGTTCGGGCTGCTGTCGCCGCCCCCGCCGGTTCCGGTTGCGCCCAATCGACTCACGCTCCTGCGATGCTGCGTACGGAAGGGGCCGGGGTTCGGAGGGGATCCGTCCCGACCCGGGTATGTGCCGCCGCCGGCCCGGCGCCGGCGGCGGCGTCACTACGGTGCCGGCGGAGCCCCCGAGGGTCCCGGCGGCGGGGGCGTGGACGGGCTGCTGAGGATCTCGAACATCTCCGCCGCGGTCAGCGCGTGGTCCTCACCCTCCTTGAACTTCATCTTGGCGATCGCCAGCCCCAGGGTGATGTCGTCCAGGGACTTCACCAGCACGTCCAGTTCGGCCTTCACACCGCCCGCGAAGGTCTTGAACCTGCTCTGCATCTCGGTCGACGGGCCGAGCCCGAGCGCACCCAGCAGCTTGGTGTAGGTGTCCGGGTAGTGCTTGTCCCCCGGGGTGTCGGCGCCGCCGGCGAACGCCTCCACCTGCAGGACGAGGTTCTTGTGACCGTCCGTCGGTGCCGGCATCCCGGGCGGCGTGGCGTCTCCGGTGAGCCACTGCCGCCAGAGGTCCACCTTCGCCGTGAGGTCGGCGATCGTCTGGTCGTTGAGCCGGAGCTCCTTGGCCATGCCCGTGCTCCGCTCAGAAGCCCGCGGCGGCGGCCCGGTCGGCGTACTTCATGGCCGTGTTCATCTCGTCGAGGGCTCGGGCCCCGTCGCGCATGTCGTCGTGCATGGCGCTGGAGCTGCTCCTCGCGATGTTCAGGAACTCGCTGAACGCCTGCTTGTACTGGCCGGCGTTCGCCTCCATGCCCTGGAGCCGGCCGATCAGTTCCTCCAGGCCGCTCTGCATGGTGTGGGCCGCGCTGAGCAGGTCCTGGAAGGCCGCGTCGATCGACTCGTGCCTGAGCATGATGTCGGTGGGGCCGCTCATGGCGTCTCCTCCTCGTGTTCGTGGGTTGCGTACGGGTTGTGACGGAGCGTCAGCTCTTGCCGCCGAGTGCGTGGAAGACGCCGTCCGAGGCGCCCCAGTTGCCGCCCTGGACGTGGGCGTCCTCTTCGGCCTTGGTGAGGATCGAGCGGGCGCTGCCCAGGTCCTGGGTGAGCTTGTCGAAGGCCTGCATGACCCGCTTGTAGTTCACGACCCAGTCGTTGACCTTGTCCTGGAAGGTCTTGCTGGCCACGGAGACGTAGTTGGCGGCGATCTCCATGTTGATCCGCTCGACCGTCTGGCCGGAGCTGATCATCTGCGAGATCTGGCCTTCGAGGCTCTGCAGCGCGTTCTGGATCGCCTGCTGCTCCACATTGAGCAGGCCGCCGGGTGCGGGGGTGGTCATCGGAGCTCCTTTCGTTCGTCGGTCTACCTCGTCAACGGAGGCTGTTCGCGGGCGGGTTCAGCCGCAGGTGGGCGAACTCCCCCGGCCCGCCGGCACACTCGTCGCGGCGTCGCCGCCGAGGCCGGACGGATCCAGGCTCGGGCCCGTCGGCAGCAGTCCCAGGACGCCCGACGGCACGGCCACCGGGGTGGCGCCGGCGTAGCCGAGCTGTTTGACGGCGGCGGCGGACGGCAGCGGATAGCGCACGCCCGCCTCGGTCACCAGGTACTCGGTGCTGCCCGTGCCCCCGCCGGAGAGCGCCCGCACGAGCGCGCCGCGGCCCGGGCGGACGGCGACCAGGTCGGTGACCGCACAGCCCGGTGGCGACACCGGCGCCCGGCCCGCTCCGGCGTCCGCCGCTCCCAGGACCGTCACCGAGCCGACCGGCGCACCCGTGCCCACGTGCAGGTCCGCGCACACGCCCTCGTCCCGCAGCGGGGTGACGAGCGTCGGCGGGGACTCGGGCAGGCCCGGTGTCGGGGCGCCGGCGCCGGGCGCCGTGTGCGCGGCGAGGTCGGCGGCGCCGATCCGCGCGGGTGCCGGGGCCGTCCCGCCGTACGCGTCGTTCTGGGTGCGCGGATCACCCATCAGGAGGGCGAACTGCGTACCGGTCAGCGGGACCAACCCCTCCCGCTGGAGCAGGTAGCGCACGCCGCCGGGGGCTTCGAAGAGCCGGCCGACGCGGGTCGGGGCGCCGGCCAGCGCCGGCCCCGGGTCGCCGCGGCCGGGGACGGCGGGCGCGGCGAGGTCGGGGCCGGCGGGCAGCGCGTTGAGCAGCCCGGCCGGTACGGGGAACGGCGTCGTGCCCGAGTAACCCAGCGCCTGGATGGCCTTGTTCGCCGTGTCGACGCGCAGGCGCTGGCCCTGCCAGAGCAGGTGGACGGCGCCGTCCGGGGTCGTCACCAGCAGGCCCTGGCCGGGGGCCAGCGCCTTGCCCTCCCTCGCCGGGTCCAGCTGCACGCCCAGCTTCGGCACGGGCGCGGCCCCGGCGGCCCCCGGCTGGACGGTGGCACACACCAGCCAGGTGCCGCCCGCCAGGTCGCCGGCCGGCGGCAGCCCGTCCGGCGCGCCCGCGATGCCGACCGGCGCGCCGCGCGGGGTGTCCGCGAGCGAGGCGCGGCTCACCTCCTCGACCGCCATCTGCTCGCCGGCCACGAGCTTCGCGCTGGTGTCGTTGAGCACCGGGTGCAGCTGCCCGCCGACGTAGAGGTAGCGGGCGCCGGTCTCCTTGACCATCACCAGCGTGCCGGGCTTGGCCCAGGCCGTGTCGCCGCCGGGCACCATCACCCCGTAGACGGCCGCGCCGAGGCCGATCAGCACGCCCAGCGCGAGCCCGGTCACCGCGCCCCGGGTGGTGCGTCCGGTCGGGGTGTCGGCGGCGTCGGGCTCGGCGCGCAGCATGCCGGAGGCGAGTCTGCTCACCACGAACAGGTGGGCCTGCACCTGGTCGCGTCGGGACTGCATCCACGTCCTCCCCGTGTTTCCGGGGCGCCCGAGTGCGCGCCCCTCTCCGTGAACGGGACCGACGGGCGGGGGCGTTCAACGGGCCGGCTCCGACGTGGCTACCCGCGGGTAAGCTGCGGTCGGACCAACGGCATGACGGCGGGACGGAACGCATGAGGATACGGCTGCTCGGCCCGGTGGAGCTCACGCGCGGCACCGGCGCCCCCACGGCGGTCGGGGGTGCCCAGCGGCGGGCGGTGCTCGCCCTGCTGGCGCTGGAGCTGAACCGCACGGTCCCCGTGGAGCGCCTCGCCGGGCTGCTCTGGGACGACGAGCCGCCCGCGCACCCCAAGGCCGCCCTGCAGGGTCACGTCGCCGCGCTGCGCAAACTGCTCGCCGGGCCCGGCTCCCCGTTCGAGCTGACGACCCGTTCCCCCGGCTACCGCCTCACCGGCGATCCGGCCGCCGTCGACGCCCTGGCCGCCGAGGCGCTGGGCGCACGGGCCGCCGCGACGGACGACGACGCGACGGCCGCCGCGCTCCTCGAACGGGCCCTCCGCCTCTGGCAGGGCGCGGCCCTCGCCGACCTCCCCGCCACCGCGCCCGCCGCGGCCCTGGCCCGCCGGCTGGACGGGGCCCGCACCGAGCTCCTCACCGCCTGGGCGCAGCGCCAGCTCCGCCTCGGGCGCGGTTTCGCGGCCGTGCCGGCGCTGGAGCAGGCCGTCGCCGCGGACGGGCTGAGCGAGCCCGTCGCCGCCCTGCTGGTCCGCTGCCTGCACCGGAGCGGCCGGACCGCCGCCGCGCTGGAGGCCTACCACCGGTCCCGCGCGCGCCTCGCGGAGGAGCTCGGCGTCTGCCCGGGCCGCGAGCTCCAGCAGGCCCTCTCCGACGTGCTCGCCGACGAGGAGCCCGCCGAGCCGCCGGCGCCCGCGCCATCGGCGGCACCATCGTCGGCACCCGACCAACTCCCCGCCCCTCCGCGCGGGTTCGTCGGCCGCGAGACGGAGGACCGCTGGCTCGACGCCCAGTGCGGCCCGGACCGCACCGGGGACGGACTGGCCGTGGTGGTCGGCCCGGCCGGGGTCGGCAAGACGGCGACGGTGGTCCGCTGGGCCCACCGCGCCGCCCCCGGCTTCCCGGACGGCCGGCTCTTCGCCGACCTGCGCGGCTTCGACCCGGCCGGACCGGCCGACCCGGCGCACGCCCTCGGCCGCTTCCTGCGCGCCCTCGGCGTGCCCGAACCGGCGATCCCCGAGGACCGCCCCGCGCGCGCCGCGCTGTTCCGCGAACGGACCCGCGGGCGGCGGCTGCTGGTCGTGCTGGACAACGCCCGCAGCGCCGACGACGTCGCCGACCTGCTGCCCGCGGGGCCGGACGGCGTCGCCGTCGTCACCAGCCGCAACAGCCTGGAGGAGCTGGTCGTCGCCGACGGCGCCGCGCTGCTCCAGGTCGACGTGCTGCCCGACGGCGACGCCCACCGCCTACTCCGACTCCGCCTCACCACCGAGCGCGTGGCGGCCGAGCCGGACGCGGCCCGCCACCTGGTCGAGCTGTGCGACCGGCTCCCCCTCGCCCTGCGGATCGCCGCCGCCCGGCTCGCGGCCCGCCCCGGCTGGCAACTGGCTGATCTGGTGGCCGAGTTGACGGACGAACGCACCCGCCTGTCGACCCTCGCCACTCCGGACGGCACCCTCGGCGTCCACTCGGCACTCAGCCTGACGTATCGTCATTTGCCGTCGCACGCACGAAATCTCCTGCCCCTCCTGACTCCCCACCCCGGCACCGAGGTCGACGTCCACGCGGCCGCCGCGCTGCTCGCCGCCGACACCGACGCGACCCGGCTCGCACTCGGCTCCCTCGCCGCCCACCACCTGCTGACCGAGACCACCCCCGGCCGCTTCGCCCGCCACGACCTCGTCCGCCTGTACGGCGCCGAGCTGTTCGCGGACCTCCCCGCCGCCGGCCGGCAGGACGCTTTTCGCCGCCTCGTCGACTACGAACTGCTCGCCACCGGCACGGCCATCCGCCGCCTGAACCCGTACCACGAGCCGTTCCGGCCCCCGGGCACCGGGCACCTCGCCCTCCCCCGGCTCACCGACCCGCAGGCCACCCTCGCCTGGTGCCACGCCGAGGAACCGGTGCTGCGCGCACTCGTCACGGCCGCCGCCGACCGCGGCGAGCACGACCGCGCCTGGCGACTGGCCCGGGCGACCGCCACCCTCTACTACGGCGCCGGGCGCGTCCACGACCGCCTCGCCTGCCTGCGCGTCGGGCTGGACGCGGCGCGAGCGAGCGGCGACCGCGAGGGCCTGGCCGCGATGGAGGCCGCGACGGCCTGCGCCCTCGGCTCCACCGGGCGCGTCGCCGAGGCGCTGCCCCTCGCCGGGCGGGCCGTCGAGCGCACCACCCCGGAGGACGGCGACCTGCACATCCACGCCCTGTCCGTGCGCGCCTCGATGACCGCCCTCACCGGCGACCAGGCCGGCGCCGACCGCCTCTCCGACGCCGCCCTCGCCCTCGTCCGCCGCACCGGCCTGCGCGAGCACGCCGCCACCGTGCTCAGCAACGCCGCCGCCCTCAAGGTCGTCCTCGGCGCCCCGGCCGCCGCGCTCGACCTCGCCCGCGAGACCCGCGACCTGCTCGCCGCACAGCCGACCGCCAACGCCTACGTGTGGGCGATGGTCAACGAGGCCTTCGCCCTGCACGCGCTCGACGACCCGCACTCCGCCGAGCTCACCTGGCGCGAGGCGCTGCACCTGTGCCGCTCCTCCGGCAACGTGCGCCTGCACGCCCTGGCGCACCGGCACTTCGGCGAGTTCCTGGACTCCCTGGGCCGCTCCGCCGAGGCCGCCGAACACCGGCGCACCGCCGGCGAGCTGTACACCGCGCACGGGGACGTCCAGCTGGCCGCCGGCCTCGACCGGCTGCTGTCCCGCACCCCCGAAGCTCCCCGACCCCTGGAGGCGACATGACCGTTCACCACCTGGACTGCGGCACGATGTGCCCGCTCGGCGGCCGCGCGCTGATGGGCGGCGGCGGGCGGCTGCTCGGCCTGCTCTCGGCGCACTGCCTGCTGATCGAGGGCGCCGACGGGCTGGTCCTCGTCGACACCGGCTTCGGCGCCGACGACGTGGCCCGCCCGAAGGAGCGCCTCGGGCGCCGCTTCCTCGCCACCGTCCGCCCCCGGCTCTCCCCCGCCCGCACGGCCCTGCATCAGGTCCGCGCCCTCGGGTACGACCCGCGCGACGTCCGCGCCGTCGTGCTCACCCACCTCGACGTCGACCACGCGGGCGGCCTCGCCGACTTCCCGCACGCCGACGTCCACGTGCTCGCCGACGAACTCCGCGCCGCCCGCGCCGGCGCCACCTTCAACGAGCGCGACCGCTACCGCCCGGCCCAGTGGGCGCACGGCCCGCGCTGGGTCGAGCACCGGCCGGACGCCGCCACCGAGGACTGGTACGGCTTCCGCGCGGTCCCGGTCCTCCCGAAGGCCGGCACCGACGTCCTGCTCGTCCCCCTCGCCGGCCACACCCGCGGCCACAGCGGCGTCGCCGTCCGCACCGGCGACCGCTGGCTGCTCCACGCCGGGGACGCCTACTTCAACCACGCCGACATCGCCCCCGGCTCCCCGCGCCGCCCGGCCGGGCTCACCGCCTTCCAGCGTCTCCTGGCCGTCGACAACCCCGCCCGCCTCCAGAACCTCGACCGCCTGCGCGCCCTCCAGCGCACCCGCTCCGCCGACGTCCGGATCATCTGCGCCCACGACCCGGCGTACCTCACGGCTTAGGCGGCGTCAGCCGTCCGGCCCAGCTCCGCGCGCGGGCCGGACGGCCTGCTGCGATCTTCGGAAGGCACCCGGCCGCGCCCGACCGCCGGGCCCGTCGTCCCGAGACCGTGGAGGCCCGGATGTGGCAGGCTCCCCCCGCCCCCGTCAGCCGTGAGTGGCTCCCGGTGCTGGACATGCCGGGGCCGGGGCCGCAGAACCGGTGGACGGTCCTGCTGCGGTTGCTGCTGCTGATCCCCCAGTTCGTGGTGGTGTGGGTGCTGTCGGTGGTGGCGTTCTTCGTCACCGTCATCGGCTGGTTCGGCGCGCTGGTGCTCGGCCGCCTGCCCGGCTTCGCGGCGGACTACCTGACCGCGTTCGTCCCGTACGACACCCGGGTCACCGCCTACCTGATGCTCATGCACGACCGCTACCCGCCGTTCCGGTTCCGGACGCCCGAGCACCCGGTGCAGGTCGAGCTGCGGCCCGGGGAGCTGAACCGGCTGGCCGTGCTGTTCCGCGTCGTCCTCGTCATCCCGGCCGCGATCGTGCAGGGCCTGGTGTACGCGGGGTGGTGGATGGTGTCCTTCGTCCTCTGGCTCGTCGTGCTGATCCTCGGCCGGATGCCGCAGCCGCTGTTCGAGGCCACGGCCGCGATCGTGCGCTACCGGATGCGGGCCACCGTCTACTTCGTGATGCTCACCTCCGCCTACCCCAAGCGCCTGTTCGGCGAGGAGGCGGGCAGCGAGCCGGACGGCCCGGTGTCGGCGACCCGCCCGCTCGTGCTCGGCGGCGGCGGGCGCGGCCTGCTCGTCGTCTTCATCGTCCTCGGCGTGGTCTCCTGGGCGACGAGCTCGATCACCACCACGGTGACCTCGGACGACGACAACGACAGCACCAACCCGACCCAGCGCGTCATCGCGCCCCTCGTGCCGGGCGGCCCCGCCGACGGCGCGCTTCAGAGCCCGCTCGGCCAGTTGTAGCTGCTCGGCACGGTGACCGCGGCGTTCTCCGCGGCCGTGCCGTAGACCAGGGCGATCTCGTCGTGCGCGTGCAGCACGATCGCCGCCGGGTCGCCGGACACCGCCTTGCCGTCCACGTACGCGGTGAGCGTGTGGGTGGCGTCGGTGCGCAGCCCGCCGAGGTGGTCGGCGGAGGCGGAGACCTGCCACTCGGTCAGGAACTGGCCGAGGCTGAAGTCGGCGGTCACCGGCGACTCGATGTGCACGACGCCGGTGGTGTCGTGGGTGTGCAGCGGGCTGAGCTTCTGCGCGGCCTCGTCGATGCCGACCAGCGCCGGGACGGTCACCGGCTGCCCGTCGGCGTAGACGTCGAGGTGGGCGTGGATGTGCAGGGCGGTGCCCTCGGCGCCGAGCATCGGCAGCCCGGCCGCCTTCACCGCCGCCTCGACGTCGGCGGGCGCGTCCCAGGGCGGCGGGGTGGTGCGGCCCTCCGCGGTCGTGCGCGGGTGCGCCGGCACGCCGGAGGGGGAGGTCGAGCTCTGGTTCGTCGCGATCACGCCGGCGATCCCGCCGATCACGGCGAGCGAGAGCACCCCGACGACCCCGCCCACCAGCCATCGGTGTCGCCGCTCCCGGCGGGCCTCCTCGGCCCGGATCGCGGCGGCGCGGGCCCGTCGTTCGGCCGGCCCCGGTTTCTGCGCTGACATGGGTGCGGGCCTCCTCGGTCGAGGTAGCTGCCCTCCTCAGCGTGGCAGAGTCGGCGCGGCTCGGCGCGCCGAGTCAGTGGTGCCCGTGGCCGTCGCCGTGCCGGCCGTGACCGTCGTGGCCGCCACCGTGACCGTCGTGGCCGTCGTGGCCACCGCCGTGACCGTCGTGGCCACCGCCGTGCCGGCCGTGACCGTCGTGGCCGCCACCGTGGGCGCCGTGCTCGTCCTGCGCGTGCCCGCCGTCCGGCGAGCCGCCCATCATGCGGAGCATCGCCGTGCCGCCCGTTCGGAAGAAGCGGACCACCAGGACCGCCGCCAACAGCAGGAAGGCGATGTTCAGCCACGTCGTGTAGTTCCACTCGACGCCCGCCATCGGGATCTCCGCCGTCCGCTGGTCCGGCACCAGCCCGAGCCCGCCGAAGGCGAATTCGACCACGTACCCGGCGACCGCCATCGCCGCGTAGAAGGTGCCGAACAGGAACAGCGCCATCCGGCCGCCGTAGTACTTCCGGTAGATGTTGAGGATCGGCAGGATCAGCAGGTCCGCGAAGATGAACGCGACCACCCCGCCGAAGCTGATCCCGCCCTTCCACAGCACCACCGCGAGCGGCACGTTCCCGATCGAGCAGACGAACGACGCGACCGCCACCAGCGGGCCGACCAGCGGCCCCCACAGCTTGCTCGCGAGCGGGTGGTCGGCGAAGAAGAACGCCTGCCAGAAGCCGTCCGGCACCCACGCGGCGATCGCCCCGGCGATCAGCAGGCCGATCACGAGGTCCTTGAGGATGGCCGCCCACTCCATCACGAACACGTGCGACACGGACGTGACGCCCTCGCGCGAGAGCAGCCGCTTCGCGAACGACCCCTCGCCCCGGACGGACATGTCCATCGCCGCGTGCCCCTCCATCGAGCCGGCGCGACCGTGCTCCGCCTGCTCACGCGCCTCGCGCAGCAGGCGGTCCCGCAGGAACAGCCGGAACAGCAGCGCGAGCAGCAGGATCATCACCGGGCCGCCCACGAACTCGGCCGCCGTGAACTGCCAGCCCAGCAACAGGGCCAGGATCACGCCGAGTTCGACGACGAGGTTGGTCGAGGCGATCTCGAAGGCCATCGCCGCCGTGAAGTCCGCCCCTTTGCGGAACAGCGACCGGGCCAGCGCGACCGCCGCGTACGAGCACGAGGAGGACGCCGCCCCCAGCAGGGACGCGACGGCCAGCGTGCGCGGCCGGTCGTCCCCCAGCAGCCGGACGATCGTCGCCTTGCGCACGACGGCCTGGACGACGGCGGACAGCAGGAAGCCCAGCACCAGGGCCCAGGTGATCTCCCAGGTCATCGAACCGGTGATGGACAGGGCGTGCAGGATCGCGTGCATGTGGTGGTCGGCCTTCCCCCGGGCTCCCCGGTTTCCTACCGGAACGGTCCGGGATCATATACCCCAGCACGGTATACGAGCGACCGCCACTCCGCCGGACTTCCCGGCAACTCACCATGAGTGCGCACCCGAGCACTCCCACGGCGGCCGGACGGCCTACGATGGCCCGATGAGCAGTGGCACCGAGCTGGCAGATGCACACCACTCGCACCAACGCGCCGAGGAGCGGCTCGACGTCGCCGCCACCATCCTCGGGCTCCTGGCCGACCGCACCCGCCTCGCGCTCCTGGAGCGGCTCGGCGAGGGGGAGGCCGACGTCACCACGCTGACCGAGGCCACCGGCGCCGCGCGCCCCTCCGTCAGCCAGCACCTGGCCAAGCTCCGGCTCTCCGGCCTCGTCACCACCCGCCGCGACGGCCGCCGGGTCGTCTACTCGCTGCGCCACGGCCACCTGCGGCGCCTCGTCGACGAGGCGATGAACGTCGCCGACCACCAGATCCGGCACCTGCCGCCGCACGACTGACGCCCCCGCGGGCCCCATCCGGGCCCACGCCCCACCAATATGTGCACAGGTACGCACGCATTGACTATCATGGGCACGTCCCCCACCGCCCCCTGACCACCGGGACGGCCCGCATGCTCTCCGTGCTGCGCAACCGCGCCTACCGCCACCTGTTCACCGCGCAGGTCGTCGCGCTCGTCGGCACCGGCCTGGCCACCGTCGCGCTCTCCCTGCTCGCGTACGACCTCGCGGGCGCAGACGCCTCGGCGGTGCTCGGCACCGCGCTCGCGATCAAGATGGTCGCCTACGTCACGATCGCCCCGCTGGCCGGCGCGATCGCCGGGCGGATACCCCGGCGGGCCCTCATGGCGGGCATGGACCTCACCCGGGCCGGAGTGGCGCTCACCCTGCCGTTCGTCACCCAGGTGTGGGAGGTCTACCTGCTGATCTTCCTGCTCCAGGCGGCCTCCGCGGCCTTCACCCCCACCTTCCAGGCCACCATCCCCGACCTCCTGCCCGCCGAACACGACTACACGCAGGCGCTGTCGATGTCCCGGCTCGCCTACGACCTGGAGTCCCTGTTCAGCCCGGCGCTCGCCGCCCTCCTGCTCACCGTCGTCCCGTACAACTGGCTGTTCGCCGGCACCACCGCGGGCTTCCTCGCCTCCGCCGCCCTCGTCGTCTCCGCCGTCCTGCCGAAGCCCGCCCCGGTCGAGCGCACCGGCGGCGCCTACGCCAGGGCCGCGTTCGGCTCCCGCCTCTTCTGGGCCACCCCGCGGCTGCGCGCCCTGCTCGCGCTCGACCTCGCCGTCGCGGCGGCGGGCGCGATCGTGTTCGTCAACACCGTCGTCGTGGTCCGCGAGCACTTCCACCGCCCGGCCGGCGCCGTCTCGCTCGCCCTCGGCGCGTACGGCGCGGGCTCGATGCTGGCCGCCCTGCTGCTCCCCCGGCTCCTCGCCCGGACCGGCGACCGGCCGGTGATGCTCACCGCCGCGTTCGCGCTGCCCGCCGTGCTCGCCGCCGTCACGGCGATCACGGCCGCCGGGCCCGGCGCGTGGGCGTGGGCCGCGCTGCTCGCGGCCTGGGCCCTGATCGGCGCAGGCAGCTCGGCCGTCCTCACGCCCGGCGGCCGGCTCATCCGCCGCTCGTCCGCCGACGGGGACCTCCCCGCCGCGTTCGCCGCCCAGTTCTCGCTCTCGCACGGCTGCTGGCTGCTGACCTACCCGCTGGCCGGCTGGCTCGCGGCGGGCGCCGGGCTCCCGGTCACGGCCGTCGTGCTCGGGGCCGTCGCGCTGGCCGCCGCGGCCGGCGCCGCCGCCCTGTGGCCGGCCCGCGACCCCGACACCCTCGGCCACCTCCACACCGACCTCCCGCCCGGCCACCCCCACCTCACCGACGCCCGCCCCGCCACCAAGGGCGGCTGGCAGCACGTCCACCACTACGTGATCGACCAGCACCACCACAGCTGGCCCCGCCCGGCGGCGGGCCACTGAGAACCGGCCGGGAACAGGTCCCGAAAAAGTTTTCCCTCCTTGTGTCGATTCCCCACGTCGCCGTTCGACCTGAGGTAGAGAGGGTCGACGGACGACCCCCCGACACCGAGGAGAACGACGATGGCCAAGTACATGCTGATCATGCGCGGCACCGACGAGTCGATGACCAAGATGATGGAGACCCCCTTCGAGGAGATGCTCGAAACCGTCGGCCGCTTCAACGAGGAGCTGATCAAGGCGGGCGTGCTCGTCGCCGCCGAGGGCCTCGACGACCCGGGCCAGGGCGTCGTGGTCGACTACAGCGGCGAGACCCCCGTCGTCACCGACGGCCCCTACGGTGAGACGAAGGAACTGTTCGGCGGCTTCTACCTCATCGACGTCGCCTCGAAGGAGGAGGCGGTCGAGTGGGCGAAGCGGATGCCCGCCATCCCCGGGTCGAAGTGCGAGATCCGGCGCGTCCCGGCGATCGACGAGTTCCCGCAGGACAACGAGTGGATCGTCAAGGAGCGGGCGTGGCGCGAGCGGACCGGCCAGCTGTGACGGAGC
>NZ_JBHYWI010000072.1:32767-48077 GCF_042751525.1 Kitasatospora sp. NPDC059408 | reverse complement strand
GACAGGTGAGAACACCCCACCCACAGAGTCGGCAGTCGGAAAATCATCCAGCCCCCGGAGCGGCCACCCCCGGAGCCACCCCCGGCGAACCCCACCCACCCGAAAGCCCACGACCCTCCAAGCCCCGCGCAGCGACCCCCACCCGCAACCGCCCCACCACATGCCGAATCAACCGATCCAAATCCGCGCAATACACAGACGGATGCCCGAACCCGTCCCCCGCATACCGATGCGCATAGAGCCCACCCCCACACACCCGGACCAACGGGCACCCCGCACACACCGGCCCGAGCCCGTCCACCCCACGCTGGCGAGCCAAGAAGGCCGGATGCGCCGCAGCGTCGGCGAAGCCGTGCCGCCACACGTCCAGTCCCGTCGCCGCGGCGCCGTCGTACGCGGCCTTGAGGCTGTCCGCCTGCTCGATCGTGCCGTCCGCCTCGATCACCACGAGGTCCACCGGCGCGAGCCCGACGGCCTCGCTGGCCGCGCGCCCGCCGAGCAGCAGCACCGCCAGCTCCTCGAACAGCCGCACGCCGGTCTCCCGCCGGGGGGCGTCGAACCACCGGTCGAAGGCGGCGATCAGCCACTCCCCGTACGGCGCCGCCTCCCCTCCGGCCGGGGGCGCGGACGGCAGGACGCGCCGCACGCCCGCCGGCTGGGACTGCCAGGTCGCGTGCGGCAGGAGCAGGTCGAGCCGGGGCGGGGCGAACTCCAGCAAGGCCTCGTAGGTGGCCACCGGGTCCGCCACCAGATCGACGACGCACAGCAATCCGGCGAACAGCGAGCGGTGTTCGGGCGAGCCGAGCAGCCGCACCGCTTCGGCGGTCCGCTCCCAGCTGCCCGCGCCGGAGGGCAGCAGCCGGTGCCGGTCGTGGTCGGCGCGCGTGCCGTCCAGTGACACCCCGACGCCGACGCCGTACCGGTGCAGGACGTCCAGGAGCGCGGGCTCGTCGAGCAGCCGGAGCCCGTTGGTCTGCAGGCTGAACCGGACCCGCGGCCCGGCTCCCGCCAACTCCCCCAACAGGTCGTCGAGATGACCGGCGCCGACGAGCAGCGGCTCCCCGCCGTGCAGCACCACGACGACCTCGTCGAGCCCGTGCTCGGCCGCGTGCTCGGCGATCCGGCGCGCGGTGCGCCGGACCACCGGCAGCTCCATCCGCCGGGGCCGGTCCCGCCAGCTCTGGTCCGCGGCCTCGTAGACGTAGCAGTAGTCGCAGGCCAGGTTGCACCGACTGTGGATCTTCAGCAGGAACTGCCGGAACGCCACCATACGGCGAGCCTAACCCCGCACGACAAAGCCCTTGACACACGGCCAAGCCCCTTGACAGCAGTGGGCACCGATTCATTGACGACACGTCACACGTGCGGCGGCTCCACGTCCGAGTCGAGCCGCAGCCCCGCCTTCACCGCCACGGTCGTCGGGTGCTCCTCCCCCAGCGTCGCCCGGGCCCGGCGGATGCAGTCCGCCCGCAGCTCGGCCGCCCGCTCGGTCTGCCCCGCGGTCGCGAGCGACAGCGAGAGGTTGGAGTTGATGCCGATCGAGTCGTAGTGGTCCTGGCCGAGCGTCGCGGTCATGAGGGGCGCGGCCTCCAGTTCCAGGGCCAGCGCCTCCTGCGTCTCCCCGGCCAGGGCCAGGTCGTTCGCGTGGTTCATCATCGCGATCGGGATGTAGAGGTGGTGGTCCCCGAGGACCGTCCGGAACTGCGCCAGGGTCCGCCCGGACAACGCCTTCGCCTCCTCCAGGCGGCCGGCCAGCCGCAGGTAGACGGACAGGTTGTTGGCGCCCGCCAGGGTCACCGGGTGGTTCTCGCCCAGGTAGTCGCGGTACCGCGCGAGGGCCCGCTCGGCGAGCGGGATGGCCCGCTCGGTGAGGCCGAGGGCGTTGAGGTCGCTGGCCAGGTTGGTGGCGGCGGCGAGGGTGTCGGGGTGCTCGGGGCCGTTGATGTCCAGGTAGCGCTGGTAGATGTCCTCGTCTATCTCCAGGGCCTCGTTGTAGCGGCCGGCCCGCCGCAGGGCCACGGCGAGGTTCTTGCGGGCGCGGAGGGTGTCGGTGTGGCCGTCGCCGATGGTCTGCTGGTAGATCCGGACGGTCTCCTCCAGCAGGTCGAGGGCCTCCCGCAGGCGTCCGGTCTCGCGCAGGTCGCGCGCGTAGTTGGAGGCGGACGAGAGCGCGTAGAGGCTGTGCGCGCCGAGGGCGTCGCGCTGCTGGAGGTAGTTGCTGCGGTGGCGCTCCAACGCCGCCCGCCGGTCGCCGGCCAGGTAGTCGGAGACGGCGAGGTTGTTGGTGATCATGAGTGTGCGCGGGTGGTCGGGCCCGAGGGTGCGCCGGGCCGCGTCCAGGGTGCGGCGGTCGAGGGTGCGGGCCTCGTCGTAGCGGCCGAGGAAGCGCAGGTCGGCGCCGAGGCTGTTGGCGACGGCGAGGGTGTGCGAGTGCTCGGGGCCGAGCGTCGCGGTGAACCGGTCCAGGATGTCGCGGTCCATCTCGTACGCCTCCTGGAGGGCGCCCTGGGAGCGGCGGATGTTGCTGAGCTGGGTGCGCAGCATGAGCGTCTGGGCGTCGTTGTCGACGTCGAAGCCGGGCCCGCCGTAGCCCTCCCGGCTCCAGTGTTCGAGCGTCCGCTCGGCGAGTTCCCGGCCGGACTCGTGCAGGCTGCGCTTCCACTGGTAGCGGACGGAGTCGATGATCCACTGCCGGACGTCCTCGTCGGCGCTGTCGACGGCGCCGGAGGGCCACAGGTGCGGCAGGAGTTCGGCGTACTCGGCCCAGTTGGCGGGGACGTCGGGGTCGCCGGGGTTGGCGGTGGCGAGCGCCGCGTGGACGACGCCGCGCAGTTCGGCCCGCCGTTCCTCCTCGACCTGGTCCCGGAGCACGGCCTGGACGAGCCGGTGCACGGTGATGGTCTCGCTGCCCTGGTCGGTGCGGGCGAGCCCGAACCGGTTGATGGCGCGCAGGAATTCGCCGATCGCGAGCTTGTCGCGGGGCGCGCGCGGGGGCAGCCGCAGGGCGCGGGTGACCGCGCGGCTGTAGAGCAGCCGCATCGGGATGGCGTCGGGGCCGAAGAAGGCGCAGATCTCCAGGATCTGGGCGGCCGGGGCGTTCATCCGGCGCAGTTCCTCGACCGAGATGCGCCAGGTGGCCGCGGCGGAGTGCGGGTAGTCGGCGGTCCGCAGGGCGGTGCGCTCCAGCATCTCGGTGAGCTCTTCGTCGAGCAGTTCGAGGTAGGTGGCGATCGGCATGGACGTCTCCTGCAGCCAGACGGCGGCCTGGCCGACGGCGAGCGGCAGGTCGCCGAGGCGGTGGGCGACCTGGTCGGCGTCCTCCAGGGAGAGGCCGCTGTTGAAGCGGCGCAGCAGCCGGATGCTCTCCTCGCGGAGGAAGACGTCGACCTCGACGAGGCCGGCGTGCCGGGCCCAGCCCTGGTTGCGGGAGGTGATCAGGACGTGCCCGCCGGAGGAGCCGACCGGCTGCCAGGGGGCGAGTTCCTCGGGGGTGCCGGCGTTGTCGAAGACGAGCAGCCAGCGGCGGTAGGGCTGGCCGCGGCGCAGCGCGTCGAGGACGGCGGCGGCGGTGTGCGCGACGTCGTCGCTGGTGGGCACGCCGAGCCGCGGGGCGAGTTCGGCGAGCTTCTGCGGGATGTTGGCGGGTTCCTCCGCGGGCACCCACCAGACGACGTCGTAGGCGGCCTTGAAGCGGTGGGCGTACTCGGCGGCGATCTGGGACTTCCCGGCGCCGCCGAAGCCGTACAGGACCTGGCTGAGCACGGCGCCGGGGCCGCCGGTGAAGCGGTTGCGGAGCAGTTCGAGGAGCTTGCCGCGGCCGATGAAGGAGGCGTTGCGCGAGGGCGCCTCCTGGACCTGCGGGGCGGTGCCGGGGAAGCGCGCGGGGGCGAGGAACTCGCCGCTGTCGGAGTCGGACTGGCGGGCGCTGCCGGGCGGCGGGCCGAGCTCGCCGTAGAGCTGGGACTCGGCGGCGACGGCGGAGGAGCGGACGAGGTCGGGCGCGGCCTGGCCGATGAACGGGCGGGGCACCGGCTCGTCGGAGTCCTGCAGCCGCAGGGCGACGAGGGCCGGGGAGCCGGAGGCGAGTTCGCGGCCCTGGAGCAGTTGCCAGACCTCGGCGGCGCGGGGCAGCGCGGTGTACTCGGGCGAGAGCAGCGCGAGCAGCCGGCCCTGGCCGTCGAGCGGCCCGGCGACCTCGGGCGGGCGACCGCCGGTGTACGGTTCGGCGGCGTTGTGCAGGGAGGACTGGTAGCCGAAGCGGGTGAGGGTGCCGGCCGCCCACTCGGCCCACATCCGGTCCTCGGGCGCGTAGCTGACGAAGACCTGCCGGGGCACGGCGCGGGCGGAGCGCAGGTAGGCGCCGTAGAGGCGGCGGCGGGTCTCGGAGCCGAGCGGGCGCAGGGTGCGGACCCTGCCGTCGGTGATCCAGCCGGCCAGCCGTTCGAAGGCGTTGAGCAGGCTGCGGGCCTCCTGCGGCCGGTCGGCGACGGTGGCGGGCACCTCCTCGTAGGCGTAGAACGGCTTGTACGGGACCTCGACGTCGGCCCAGTAGCCGGCCCGGCGTTCGGCGGGCAGCCAGCGGCCCAGGTAGGGCGCGAAGGCCTCGCGGGCGAAGTCGCGGCCGGCTTCGAGGCGCTCCTGCTCGGCGTCCTCGACCCGCATCGGCACCGGCAGGACGCGGATGGCCCGTTCCTCGGCCTCGGCGATGGCCCGGGCGGCGTCGACGCCGCCGCGGATGTTCTGGGCGCTGAAGGTGAAGCAGTCGACGACGGAGTCGGGCATCAGGACGGTGCAGATGCCGGAGGTGTCGCTGACGCCGGTGCGGCTGTCGATGAGCACGTAGTCGTACGTACGGGACCAGCGCTCGCGCAGCTCGCGCAGGAACTCGCCGCCGCGGATGTCCCGCCCGTGGTAGAAGCTGCGCCAGTTGAAGCTGGTGACGGCGGCGGCGTAGGCGGCGTTCTGCCGGCCGGCCGGGAGGAAGTCGAGCCGTCCGCCGGCCGGCAGGTCGAGGGCGAGGCCGCAGACGTAGGCGTCCAGCCGGCCCGGTTCGTCGAGCCAGGCGGCCGGGGGCAGGCCGGTCGGTCCGACGGCGGAGGGCAGCGCCTGTTTGACGTAGGAGCGCAGCAGGTCGATCAGGCCCTCGGTGGAGTGGAGTTCGGGGTCGACCAGCAGCGGGTGGTAGTAGCGGTGGAGGCCGGGCGCCTCCAGGTCCCAGTCGACGACGAGGACGCGCAGGCCGCGGCTGGCGAGGATCCAGCCGACGTTGGCGAGGGCCATGGTGCGGCCGGTGCCGCCCTTGAAGGAGTAGAACGTGACGACCGATCCCGGTCCGCCGCGGGCCGGCTCTGTTCCGGGCTCAGTGATCATCGTCCTGGTCTCCCCTCAGGGGCGCTGCGTCGTCGTGGTGGTCGCGCGGGTTCGGCACGTCGGGCGGGTTGGGCCACCGCCCCGGTTCCCGTGGCGGGGTCTCCGGGGCCGGCTGCGGACCGAACGGGATGGCCAGCCCGGGGATCGCCCGTTCGCCGGTGCCGCCGGGGCCGAAGCCGAATGCGCCACCGTCATCGTCCCCCCAGTCCAGGTTGTCGTCCATGAGCTTGTTCTGAGCGACCGTCACCATGATGGTGAGGTCGGAGTCGAAGTTCTCCCGGTTCACCTTGACGCGGAAGAGGTGCTCCGGGTCGCTCCGGCGCAGCCAGTTGCGGCGGAACACGCCGCGCACGCCGGCCCAGAGCGCGTCGCGCTCCCCCTCCGGGTCGGCGCTGCCCATCGGGACCATCACGCCGGTGACGGGGTGGTTCTGGTCGTCGTACTCGCGCAGTGCGGCGCGGTAGCGGTCGTGCCCGGCCACCCAGGGGTCCACCAGCAGGACGCTGACCTGGCTGTCCTCGCGGGCCTGGTCGAGCTTCTCGCCGAGGCCCGTGCCGACCTCCTCCAGGGTGGTGGTGTGTCCGGCGGCGGTGATCACCCGCTGGGCGCGCACCGCGAGGGACGGCGTCGTGGGCGGGTGGTACGGCGCCCAGTGCCAGGGCTTGGCCCCGTACCAGCCGCCGGCGTGGGAGCCGCCCTCGGCGGCGGCCTCCGAGGCCCGGCCGGCCGCGATGAACAGCCGGACCATGCCCGCGGCGGCCGTGGGCTCCACCGGCTGCGGGCCGGGGAAGTAGCCGCGCACCGCGTTGAGGTCGAAGTCGGCGAGTTCGGTGAGGCGGCGCGCGGCCGCGTCGCGGACGCGCTCGGCGACGACCTTGACGACCTGCCGGTAGGCGTCGCCCTGCGGCCCGGTGCGCAGCAGCGCGCGCAGGCCGTACCGCGCGTAGGCCTCGCCCATGTCCGGCTGGGCCCACTGGATCTTGGTGACCTCGGCGGCCAACTCGCCCGGGACGACCGGTTCCCAGAGCACCGGGACCAGCGCCGGGATGAGCTCGCCGGTGTCCTCGTGGTGGCGCCGGACGCGGCCGCGGAAGGCGGTCCACTCCTTGCCGCAGTAGAGGCTGGCGAAGTAGGCGGGCGAGTAGAGCGCGACCATCGTGCGGCTGCGGCCCAGCATGGTGGCGAGCTGCTCGGCCCAGTCGTCGCCGACGCGCAGCTGCTCGGTGTCGCGGTACGCCAGCTCCTCGGCCCGCGCGGCGGGTTCGATGCGCCCGAGCTCGTCTCTCAGGTCGTTGAAGAACTGGTCGACGAAGGCGTCCTCCGCCTCGAAGTCCACACGGGCGTAGCTGAAGAAGAAGTAAGGCTGCAGCACTCTGTCCCCCGAGGCCCGACGGTGTCGCGACGGCGCTGGTTTCATACCCAGCATGTCGTGAACTCCACCGGCCGCGCGGGGAAGTTGGCGAACTCGGAGGCTCCGGGGGGTTTAACCGGTGGTGGGGCGCACGCCCCGGCCGGCCCCGCTACCGCCCTCGCTACCGGCCGAGCGCCGACTGGAACGCCGCGAGCGGTTCCGCGCCGGGGGTCAGCGCGTCCGCGACCACCCGGCGCAGCAGGTCGCCGAGGACGGTGTCGGGCAGCGCGTCGAGTTCGTCGAGCGGCAGGGCGGCGACGTCGACCAGGTCAGAGCCGAGTCCAGCGGCGGTTTCCGCACCGGTGACGCCCATCAGTCCCTCACTCGATCGTGTCGGCACGGCGGGCTGGTGCCCCGGTGGGATCCGACCCAGGTCCGCGCGGGCAGAATGCTACTACGCCGCACCTTGATCATGACGGACCGTCAGGTCAACTGTGCCGCCGCGCCCGCCGCGCCCCCGCCCCGCCGTCAGGGGCAGAGGCGTTCGACGCGCCAGCCGGTGGGGGCGGCGGGGTCGGCGAGGTAGCGGAGGCGGTCGTGGAGGCGGTTCTCGCGGCCCTGCCAGAACTCGACGCTCTCCGGGACCACCCGGTAGCCGCCCCAGAACGGCGGGACGGGCACGCCCTCGCCCTCGGGGTAGCGGCGTTCCAGTTCGGCGTAGCGCCGTTCGAGGACCTCGCGGCCGGCGACCGGGCTGGACTGCTCGCTGGCCCAGGCGCCGAGCTGGGAGCCGTGCGGGCGGGTGCGGAAGTAGGCGGCGGTCTCGTCCCGGCCGACCTTCTCGACCCGGCCCTGGACGATGACCTGGCGGGCCAGCGCGATCCACGGGAAGAGCAGGGCCGCGTGCGGGTTCGCCGAGAGCTCCGAGCCCTTGGTGGAGCCGTAGTTGGTATAGAAAACGAAGCCGCGCGCGTCGTAGCCCTTGAGCAGGACGGTGCGCGAGTTGGGCCGCCCCTGGGCGTCGGCGGTGGAGAGCACCATGGCGTTGGGCTCGATCACGCCGGCGTCGTCCGCCTCGTGGAACCAGCGGGTGAACTGGCCGAGCGGGTCGGGCGCGAGCTGCTCCTCGACCAGGCCCTCGTGGGTGTAGTGCTTGCGCATCACCGTGAGGTCCGGACCGGGCCGGGCCTCGTCGGCCAGGTTCCGGGTGGCGGGGCTCAGGGGCGTCGACTGGGCGCGTTCCGGGGTCTGCACGCCAACATCATCCCGTACGACAAGCAACCGGCACCGCTACCTCGAGACAAACCCCGGTGGGAGATAAGGTGACTCGCCACCGCTTGGCCGCCCGTCGTACGGTGAATTGTCCGGAACACGGCTTTCGGTTCCGGAGATTTCCCGGGCACGACCGACCCTCGGCGGAAAAGTCAAGCGGGCCCGCGGGAAACATCACCACGGTGGTGTATGGCGCAATGCACCCCGTGCCTGCCACTCTGGCACCGAGTGCCAACCACCATTCGGTCACTGGCGTGCCCGCCCCACCACGGCGGAGCGCCGATCGCAGAACTGAAGGAGCCGTCGCATGTCCGACTTCGTACCCGGGCTTGAGGGAGTCGTCGCGTTCGAGAGCGAGATCGCGGAGCCCGACCGCGAGGGCGGCGCCCTCCGATACCGCGGTGTGGACATCGACGACCTGGTCGGCAAGGTCTCCTTCGGCCACGTGTGGGGCCTGCTGGTGGACGGCAAGTTCAACCCCGGCCTGCCGGCCGCCGAGCCCTTCCCGATCCCGGTGCACTCCGGCGACATCCGGGTCGACGTCCAGTCCGCGCTCGCCATGCTCGCCCCGGTGTGGGGCCTCAAGCCGCTGCTCGACATCTCCGCCGAGCAGGCCCGCGACGACCTCGCCCGCGCCGCCGTCATGGCCCTGTCCTACGTCGCCCAGTCGGCCCGCGGCCAGGGCCTGCCGATGGTCCCGCAGAGCGAGATCGACAAGGCCGAGACGGTCGTCGAGCGGTTCATGATCCGCTGGCGCGGCGAGCCGGACCCGAAGCACGTCAAGGCCGTCGACGCGTACTGGACCTCGGCCGCCGAGCACGGCATGAACGCCTCCACCTTCACCGCCCGCGTCATCGCCTCCACCGGCGCCGACGTCGCCGCCGCGCTGTCCGGCGCGGTCGGCGCGATGTCCGGCCCGCTGCACGGCGGTGCTCCGTCCCGCGTGCTCGGCATGATCGAGGAGATCGAGCGCACCGGCGACGCGGTCACGTGGGTCAAGAACGCGCTGGACAAGGGCGAGCGCCTGATGGGCTTCGGCCACCGCGTCTACCGCGCCGAGGACCCGCGCGCCCGCGTGCTGCGCCGCACCGCCAAGGAGCTCGGCGCGCCGCGCTTCGAGGTCGCCGAGGCGCTGGAGAAGGCCGCGCTGGAGGAGCTGCACAACCGCCGCCCGGACCGCGTCCTCGCCACCAACGTCGAGTTCTGGGCCGCCATCATGCTGGACTTCGCCGAGGTCCCGGCGCACATGTTCACCTCGATGTTCACGTGCGCGCGCACGGCCGGCTGGTCGGCGCACATCCTGGAGCAGAAGCGCACGGGCCGGCTCGTGCGCCCCTCCGCGCGCTACATCGGCCCCGGCGCGCGTCGCCCCGAGGAGATCGAGGGCTGGGACGCCATCGTCCACTGACGTCAGGCGGACGCCCCCGGCGTCCCCCTGACGCACCGTCCCTGACCAGCGGGTCCGGCTCCGGCCGGACCCGCTTCGGCTTGTCCGGGAGCAGTCGAGATCACAGTCTCAGGACGCGGACGACCGTATCCCCGCCCGTGCCCCGGCCGGTAGGCTGCGGCGCGTGGCTCAGATCCAGATCCCCGCTGACATCAAGCCCGCAGACGGCCGTTTCGGCTGCGGACCGTCCAAGGTGCGCCCCGAGGCCCTGAGTGCCCTCGCCGCCACCCAGACCTCCCTGCTCGGCACCTCCCACCGCCAGGCCCCGGTGAAGAACCTGGTCAAGCGCGTGCGCGAGGGCGTGAGCAGCCTGTTCTCGCTGCCCGAGGGCTACGAGGTGGTGCTCGGCAACGGCGGCTCCACCGCCTTCTGGGACATCGCCGCCTTCGGCCTGGTGCGGGAGAAGTCCCAGCACCTGGACTTCGGCGAGTTCTCCTCGAAGTTCGCCTCCTCGGTCAAGGCCGCGCCGTGGCTGGGCGAGCCGAGCGTGATCAAGACCGCCCCGGGCACCCACCCGCTGCCGGTCGCCGAGGCCGGCGTGGACGTCTACGGCCTCACCCACAACGAGACCTCGACCGGTGTCGCGATGCCGATCGCGCGCCCGGCGGGCGCGGACGAGGGCTCGCTGGTGCTGGTGGACGCCACCTCGGGCGCCGGCGGCCTGCCGGTGGACATCACCGAGACCGACGTCTACTACTTCGCCCCGCAGAAGTCCTTCGCCTCCGAGGGCGGCCTGTGGCTGGCCACCTTCTCCCCGGCCGCCCGGGAGCGCGCCGCCGAGATCGCCGCCTCCGGCCGCTACATCCCGCCGTTCTTCTCGCTGCCGACGGCCATCGACAACTCGTCGAAGGACCAGACGTACAACACCCCGTCGCTCTCCACCCTGTTCCTGCTGGCCGACCAGCTGGAGTGGCTGAACGGCAACGGCGGGCTCGACTGGGCCGTCGCCCGTACGGCTGATTCCTCGTCCCGGCTGTACGGCTGGGCCGAGAAGTCGTCCTACGCGACCCCGTTCGTCGCCAACCCGGCCGAGCGCTCGCAGGTGGTCGGCACGATCGACTTCGACGAGTCGGTGGACGCCGCCGCGGTCGCCAAGGCACTGCGTGCCAACGGCATCGTGGACACCGAGCCGTACCGCAAGCTCGGCCGCAACCAGCTGCGCATCGCGATGTTCCCGGCGATCGACCCGGCGGACGTCGAGGCGCTCACGCAGTGCATCGACTACGTGGTCGAGGCGCTCTAACACCCGGCACACCGACGACGAGAGGGCCACCGCACGCGTGCGGTGGCCCTCTCGTCATTGCCGCGGGGCTGCTGCCGGAGTGTTGCGGGGGCACCGCCGAGGTGCCGCCGGACTGCCCCCGGCGGGAGGCCCGCCGGGGTACCGCCGCTACCGGTTGACCAGCGAGCCGACCAGGACGACGACCAGCAGGAGCACCAGGGTGCCGGTCACGATGCGCATGCGAGTCTTGGGATCCACGGTCAACGAGCGTACCTCCGGCTCACCCCCGGCTAGACGCCGAGTCCGGCCCCACCGGTGGCGTCGATGTTCTGGCCGGTGACCCACCGGGAGTCGGCGGAGGCCAGGAAGGCCACGATGTCGGCGATGTCCGACACCTCGGCGACCCGCTTGAGCACCGACTGCCCGGCCGTCCGCTCCCGCGCCGCCGGGTCCTCCAGCCACGGGTTGACGGCCGTCGGGACGACGCCGGGCCGCACCGCGTTCACCGTGATCCCGCGCGGCCCGAGCTCCTCGGCCAGGGCCAGGGTGAAGGTCTCCAGCGCGCCCTTGGTCATCGCGTAGGCGATGGCCGACGGGAAGGCCACCCGGGTCACGGCGGACGAGACGTTGACGATCCGCCCGCCGTCCCGCAGGCGCTCCAGGCCGCGCTGGACGACGAAGAACGGCGCCTTGGCGTTCACCGCGAACACCTCGTCGTAGCCCGCCTCGGCCAGCTCGTGGACCCTCCCGAACAGGCCCATGCCCGCATTGTTGACCAGGACGTCCAGCCCCTCGGCTCCCCCGCCGTGGCCGGCCCCGTGCTCGGCGCCGTACGCCGCCAGCCCCTGGTCGAAGGCCGCCCACAGCGTGTCGGCGTCGCCGGGCACCCCCAACTCGGCGCCGATCGCGAAGGCCCGTCCGCCCGCCGCCTCGATCGTCCGCACGACCTCCTCGGCGGCCTTCCCGTTGCGGCCGTAGTGCACGGCGACCAGCGCGCCGTCCCGGCCGAGCCGCTCGGCGATGCCCCGCCCGATGCCCCGGCTGCCACCCGTCACCAGTGCCGTCTTCCCTGCCAGCGCGCCCATGGCCACGCCCCCTCACTCCGGTCGACTCCTGCAGCGATCTGTTTCTGTAGTGATCGCTAATGAATGGAACCGTAGCACGGCTTCTGTAGCGCTCGATATAAAATCTGGCCATGACCAGCACGACGCGCGGGCGCCCCCGCTCCTTCGACCGCGAGGCCGCCCTCGAACAGGCCCTGCGGCTCTTCTGGGAGCGCGGCTACGAGGCCACCTCGGTCGCCGACCTCACCGCCGCCATGGGCATCCGCCCGCCGAGCCTGTACGCGGCCTTCGGCGACAAGCGGACGCTCTTCGCCGAGGTCGTGGCCCGCTACCAGGAGACGTACGGCATCCACACGGCGCGCGCCTTCGCGGAGGAGCCGACCACCAGGGCCGGCGTCGACCGGATGCTGCGCGAAGCCGCCGCCGTGCTCACCGACCCGGCCCACCCCTGGGGCTGCCTGCTGGTCGGCTCGACGGTCAACTGCACCTCGCCCGACGTCGTGCAGGCCGTCCGCGAGCAGCGCGAGGCCAACGTGCGCGACCTGGAGTCCCGGATCCGCGCCGACGTCGCCGCCGGCCTGGAGCCGGCCGGCACCGACCCGGCCGCGCTGGCGCAGTTCATCGCGACCGTCGTCCACGGCATGACGCTGCGCGCCCGCGACGGCGCGAGCCGGGCGGAGCTGGAGCAGGTCGCGGCCGTCGCGATGCGCGCCTGGCCGTGATCAGCCGACCGCCCAGCGCGCCAACGGCCAGGCGCGGACGGTCTCGTAGTGCGCGAAGCCGCCGTCCAGGTCGCTCTTCATCAGGCGCAGTTCGGCGGCCTCCCACTCCGGCCCCCGGTAGTCGGCCAGCGCGGCGGCCAGTCCCTCCAGCTCGGCCGCCGCGACCCGCTGGACGGCCCTCCGGTGCCCGCGCGACGAACCGGCCCGGCCGAGGGTGAGGTGCGGGTGGAAGGCGAACGCGTCCACCTCGCCGGTGACGTCCGCGGTGGCCTCGTTCACGGCCTCGGCGAGCCTGCGCAGCGCCCAGGCCTGCCCCTCGACCCCCGCCCAGAGCACCCGGTCGCCGAACCGGCCCGCACCCGCGAGCCGCAGCCGGTGCGCCGGGTGGGCCTCGGCGACGGCGGCCAGGGCCGTCTCCAGCTCCGGCAACCGGTCCTCCGGCACCTGCCCGAGGAAGGCCAGCGTCAGGTGCCAGCCCTCGACCGTGGTCCAGCGCAGCCGGTCCGCCCCGGGCAGCCCGCGCACCGGCGCCACCGCGTCGGAGAGCCCCTGCAACGCCTCGACCGGCGGGAGCACCGCCACGAACAATCTCATGGTCTTATCTTCCGCCCTTCCGCCGAGCCGTCGTCTGCACTAGAACTTTCTCCATGAAGATCCGCAACGGGGGCCCCGAAGACGTGCCCGACCTGCTCGCCCTGCTCGACGGCGCCGTGGCCTGGCTGGCCGGCCAGGGCCGCACCGGCCAGTGGGGCGACCAGCCCTTCTCCACCCTCCCGGCCCGGGTGGAGCACGTCGAGAAGTACGGCCGCGAGCCGTTCCTGATGCGCCTGGCCGTGGACGACGAAGGCCGCACCGTCGGCGCGTGCGTCCTGTCCGAGGATCGGGGGCAGTACATCCCCGCGGTGGACGAGCGCGAGCTGTACGTCCGCAACCTGGTGACCGACCGCACGCGCAAGGGCTCGGGCATCGGCGCCGCGCTGATCGCCGACGCGCTCGACGAGGCCCGCCGGCGCGGCATCGGCCTGCTCCGGGTGGACTGCTACGGCGGCAACGACCGCAAGCTCGTCGGCCAGTACCGGGCCCTCGGCTTCACCGAGACCGAGTCCTTCGAGGTCGAGCAGCCGAACGGCGTGTGGGTCGGCCAGGTCCTGGAGATCCGGCTCTAGGAAAGGCGTCCGGGTACACCTCAGGCCTCGGGGGCGTCGCCGCACCCGAGGCCTGATGATTCGTCAGCAGGCCGGAGCCAGCTGGGACTTGGACGTGGCACGGGTCCGCGGCACGACGGCCACCACCCGGCCGCCGCGGCCCGGGTGCAGGTCGAAGCGCACCTTCAGGTCCGCGCTGCGGGCGAGCACCAGGCCCACCGCACCGGCCGCCAGCGCGGACACCAGCCCACAGGCCAGCAACCCGAGCCGGGGCCCGTACGAGGCGGTGACCCAGCCCACGATCGGCGCGCCGATCGGCGTGCCGCCGGTGAAGACCAGCACCAGCAGGCCCATCACCCGGCCCCGCATCTCGGGGTCGGTGGCCAGCTGCAGCATCGAGTTGACCGAGGTGTTGAAGCTCAGCCCGAACACCCCGATCAGCGTCAGCAGCGCCGCGAAGGTCCAGTAGTCGGGCGCGAACGCGGCCACGACCTCCAGCGCACCGAAGCCCAGCGCCGCCGCCACCAGCCGGCGCAGGCGCGGCGCGCCCCGGCGGGCCGCGAGCAGCGCTCCGGCCAGCGAACCGACCGCCATCGCGGTGTTCAGCAGGCCGTACTGCCCGGCGCCCACCTTGAAGGTGTCGTGCGCGAAACCGGCCAGCAGCGTCGGGAAGTTGAAGCCGAAGGTGCCGATGAACCCGGCGAGCACCATCGGCCAGAGCAGCTCGGGCCGCTCCTTCACGTACCGCAGGCCCTCGCGCAGCTGCCCCTTCTCGCGGGCGATCGGCTCGGTCGGGCGCAGCTCGCTCTCCCGCATCGCGAGCAGTCCGCCGATCACGGCGGCGAAGGACAGCGCGTTGACGGCGAACGCCCAGCCGCTGCCGACCGCGGCGATCAGCAGGCCCGCGACGGCGGGGCCGACCAGGCGCGCGGTCTGGAAGTTGGCGGCGTTGAGGCTGACCGCGTTGGCGAGGTCCTTCGGGCCGACCATCTCGGACACGAAGGCCTGCCGGGTGGGGTTGTCCACCACCGTGACCAGGCCGAGGAGCAGGGCGAACGCGTACACGTAGTACGGCGTCACGATGCCGCCGACGGTCATCACGGCGAGGCCCGCGGCGAGCAGGCCCATCGCGCCCTGGGTGTAGATCAGCAGCCGGCGCTTGGGCATCCGGTCGGCGAGGACGCCGCCGAACAGGCCCAGCAGCAGCATCGGCAGGAACTGCATCGCGGTGGTGATGCCGACGGCGAGCGGGCTGCCGGTGAGGCTGAGCACCAGCCAGTCCTGGGCGATCCGCTGCATCCAGGTACCGGTGTTGGACACCACCTGGCCGGCGAAGTAGTAGCGGTAGTTGCGAACGCGCAGTGAGGAGAACATCCCCCGGGGCCGCGTGAAGGTGGCACCGGTCGGGGATGCGGCCGCGTGGCTGCGGCCGGGAGCGGCGGGGTCGTCCGCCGCGGTGCGTTCGTCGGGGTCGTCGTCGCCGTTGCCCGGCAGCCCCGTGGGGGCGGGTGCCTGGCTGTCGGCGGCCGCGGCGGTGGCCGCGGCGGGGTCGGTGGTCGGCTCGTCGGTACGGATGGCGGCGGCTGCTGCGGCCGGCGGTGTCACGGTGTTCTCCCCTCGCGGCGGGGGGGGGGGGGGGGGCCGGCCCGCGCGGCCGGGGCCTGCGGGGGGGGGGGCGGCGGGGGGGGATGGCGGGAAAAGTGGAAGAAGACAAAAA
>NZ_JBHYWI010000072.1:0-32757 GCF_042751525.1 Kitasatospora sp. NPDC059408 | reverse complement strand
GGCCGGGGCGGGGGGCGGGGGGGGGGGGGGGGGGGGCTGTTCGGTCGGGTGGGCGGCGGCGGGTGGGGCGGGGGGGTTCACGGTGTCCCCCCGGGGCGGGGCGAGGGCCCGTACAACGGCCGTCGCGCTCCTGGTGTTCGTGGTCGGTCCTGCGGTGATGCGGTGCTCCTTCTTCTCCGACTGGCAGGTCGGACTGGGCGTGCCTAGAGGTGTGCGAGCTTGTAGAGCACGGGCGCGGCCTCCCGGAGGACGGCCCATTCCTCCTCGTCGAGCCCTTCGGCGAGCTCGGCGAGCCAGGCGTTGCGACGCCGGCGGCTCTCCGCCAGGATCGCCTCGGCCTGCTCGGTGCTGCTGACGACCACCTGGCGGCGGTCCTCGGGGTGCGGCTCGCGCCGCACGAGTCCCTTCTCCTCCAGCATCGCGACGATCCTGGTCATCGAAGGGGGCTGCACGTGCTCCTTCCGGGCGAGCTCACCCGGCGTGGCCTTTCCGCACCGGGCGAGGGTGCCCAGCACCCCCATCTCGGTAGGGCTCAGCGACTCCTCGACCCGCTGGTGCTTGAGCCGGCGGGAGAGGCGCATCGTGGACGATCGCAGCTGGTTGACCGCTGCGAGGTCCTGCTCGGACATCTCGGGCATGGTCGTTAGCTTACGTCATTACTCTCGCTAACGAAAATTGGTTGCCGCCCTCCCCACCCTCCCCGCGGTCCACCGCCGCGCCGGAAGATCGCCCCGGTGCCATATTGGACATAGGTCTCGACTCCCAGAAGGGCCGACCAGACATGTCCGACCTCGCCGCCGACCAGGCCGCCCCGAACGGCACCGGCTTCGCCCGGCTCGCCCTGGTCACCATCGACTGCGCCGACCCGGTCGCGCTGGCCGGGTTCTACGGCGAACTGCTCGGCTGGGAGACCCGCCACGCGGACGAGCACTTCGCGATCCTCGACAACCCCGAGGGCGGCAGCCCGCTGGCCTTCGGACGGGTCACCGGCTACCGCCCGGAGCCCTGGACGGAACCGGACGGCGGCAAGCACTTCCACCTCGACTTCTACGTCGACGACCTCGACGAGGCCATCGGCCGGGCCCTGGAGCTCGGCGCCACCGAGCCGACGTACCAGCACGGCCGCACGCTCAAGGTGCTGATCGACCCAGCCGGCCACCCGTTCGGGCTAGCCCCCCTGGACTAACCCACGAACGGGCCCGGCGGACCTGCGCAGAGGGTGTCAGGGATTGGTGCCAAGATCATGCAGGCCCCGTAAAGGCCCACGCTGACCTGGGACTTCACGAAAACGCCGAACCTTGTGCGGCCGCCGGGCAGTGGTTACTGTCCCGGTTGTCAGGGCCCCGTTGTCAGGGGCACCACATGTCAGGGGCACCATGCCAGGTCTCCCCCCGGCGGACCCCGTCCGTGCCCACTGCGCACGCCTTCCCACGCGCCCCACCGGCCGTCCCGTTCCTCCCGGCAGTCCCGCGTCCGCCCGAGCCCTGGCGCCCTCTTCCCCCCTCATCCGTCCAGGGAGCTGTCATTGGGTGAGATCCACCATGCCGACCACGGCTGGATAACACCGGCGGTCTCGTACTTCGTCGCCTGCCTCGGCTCGTTCGTCGCCCTGCGCAGCGCCCGCTGGGCGCTCGTCTCCCAGGGCCGCACCCGGGTCAACTGGCTGCTCTTCGCGGCCACTTCGCTCGGCGCCGGAATCTGGTCCATGCACTTCATCGCGATGCTCGGCTTCTCCGTCAGCGGCGTCGACATCACCTACCGGCCCGGGCCGACGGTGCTCAGCCTCGTGGTCGCGATCGTCGTCGTCGGCGTCGGCCTGTTCACCGTCGGGTACAGCAGGCGCCCGGTGCTGTCGCTGCTCGCCGGCGGCCTGACCACGGGCCTCGGGGTCGCGGCGATGCACTACCTCGGCATGGCCGCGATGGTCCTGCCCGGACACGTGCACTACGACCGCACGACGGTCGGGCTGTCCATCGGCATCGCGGTGTTCGCGGCGACGGCCGCGCTCTGGGCCGCGCTGAACATCCGCGGCACGCTGGCCGTCCTGGCGGCGGCGCCGGTGATGGGCGTCGCCGTGTGCGCGATGCACTACACGGGCATGTCGGCGCTCTCCGTCGAACTCGACTTCTCGCAGAACACCCAGGGCGGCGTGATGGCGCTGGAGTTCATCTTCCCGCTCGGGGTCGGGCTCGGCTGCTACGTGTTCTTCGGCGCGCTCGCCTTCGCGGTGTCGCCGAGCAAGAGCGTCACCCAGCCCGTCGTCGTCGGCCACGCCGCACCACTGGCCGCACGCCGGCGCTGAGCGCTCGCCGGCTCTGAGTGCTCGCCGACACTCAGCGCACGCACGGCGGAGGCCGGGCCCGAACCCACCGGGCCCGGCCTCCGCTTTCGCGTCCCGCTACTCGGGCCCGCCGAGCAGCCCGGTCAGGTGCTCCGGCGTGGCCACCGGGCACACCTTGCGGACGAAGTCCCGCCGCAGCCCGTGGTACGGCTCGCCCGCGCGGTAGAAGTTGGCGTGCATGCGCCGGAGTTCCTCCGCCCGGTAGTCGGCGAGCGGGCGCTCCTCGTCGTCCGCGGCCAGCCGGCGCTTCTTGTCGACCAGCCGCGCGGTGAGCTCCGGCGAGGCGGCGAGGCGGGCCGCCTCACGGACCGTCCAGCGGCGGAACCCGGCCGCGTCCCCGCCCTCCGTGCGGTCCACCAGGCCGATCCGGCGGGCCTGCCCGGCCCCGACCGGCAGCGCCTCGGTGGTCAGCCGCTCCGCCCACTCGGCGCCGACCCGGCGCGGCAGGGTGTACGTCCAGTACTCGGAGCCGTACAGGCCCATCAGCCGGTAGTGCGGGTTGAGCACCGCCGACTCGCGGCACCACACCTCGTCGGCGGCGATCGCCAGCATCAGCCCGCCCGCGGCGGCGTTCCCGGCGAGCGCCGAGACGGTCAGCTTGTCGGTCGTGGTGAGGATCGCCGCGACCAGGTCGTCCATCGCGTTGATGTTCTCCCACGACTCCAGCGCCGGGAAGGACGCGCCCTCGATGACATTGAGGTGGATGCCGTTGGAGTAGAAGTCCCGGGCCGCGCCGAGCACCAGCACCGAGGTGGGCCGGTCGGCGGCCGCGCGGTAGGCGGTGAGCAGGCGGCGGCACTGCTCGGTGCTCATCGCCCCGCCGGTGTGGGCGAATTCGAGGAAGCCGACGTCGCCGTCCTCGTGGTAGCGCAGCTCCGACCAGGTGTCGCGGCGGGCCGCCTCGGCCGCGGTCACCGGCACCTCGCGGACGCGGTGCAGCTCGTCGGCGAGCACCGTCGCGGCGGGCAGTTTGAAGGTGGCGGGCCCGCCCGGGGTGCGGCGCGGGCGCAGCTGCGGGATCCACACCGCGCCGTCCACGGTGGCCCGGCAGATCGCGCCGTCGCGGGTCGCGAGCACCTCGCCGGGCACGGGGCCGCGCAGCTCGTCCTCGGGGTGGCCGCCGTGCAGGAAGAACTCGCGGCCGTACAGCTCGTCGAGCACGCCGGGCTGGGAGTCGGCGGCGCGGAGCTTGCGGAGCACGGTGGCGGTGTCGTCGGCGGACCAGTCGATCCGGCGCGCGTCCTGCCGCAGGAACGGGCGCAGCCGGCCGCGGACGTCGGGCCGGTCGTAGTCGAGCGGTTCGGGGGTGAACAGCCCGCCCTCGTGACGCTGGACGGCCAGCAGGACGGCCTCGACGGCGGCGTCGGCCACCTCGTTGCGGTACAGCTCGCTCTTGCCGCACGCGGGGACGGTGAACTCGACCGACGCCCAGATGTCGCCCGCGTCCATCTCCCCGACGGCCTGCAGGACGGTGACGCCCCAGCGCTCGGCGCCCTCGGTGATCGCCCAGTCCAGCGAGGACGGGCCGCGGTCGCCCTTGGGGCCGGGGTGCACGATGAGGACGGTCCGGGCGCGCCAGACGTCCTCCGGGACCGCCTTGGTGAGCATCGGGCAGACGATCAGCTCGGGATCGGTCCGGTCCACCGCGGCCCGCACCTGTTCGTCGCCGAGGGCGAGCTGGACGGCGACCTGGTGGCCGCGCCCGCGCAGTTCGGTGTGGACGCGCTGGGTCAGGCTGTTGAACGCACTGGCGATCAGGAGAATGCGCAAGGGGGCCTCCGACGGGGACTGGGGGTCGCGCGCGGAGGCGATGAAACCAGGGCATGGACACGTAATGATTACGGTCGGCCCGTCCCCGCCCGACCCTCACGCACCCTGCACACCTGTGGCCCCGGCATGGCGCACGCTTCGCGGGATCTCCCCAGCCCCTCCCCGGAGTTGACCTCCCGCGTTCGTCTCCGTCGGGTCAGCGGGGAAAGGCCCGGCGGGCCCGCCAGGTGGTGTGCTCGCGGGAGACCGCGTCCTCGGCCTCGGCGGCCAGGCGGGCCCAGCGGGTCTCCGCGTCCGGCGCCCGGGGGTCGAGGTCGGACAGCTGGTTGCCGACGTTCTCCAGCTCGCGGGCGGCCAGCTGGTAGGCGGCGGCCAGCGGGCGGAGCTGCTTGAGCTGCGTCCAGGCGATGATCGACGCGGCCGCGGCGGAGCTGGCGCCGAAGACGTGCACCTGCAGCGCGCCGGTCGCCTGCGCGATGGCCGCCGCCGCGCCGATGATGATCAGCGCCGCGATGCCGAGCCCCCACGACACGGCCTGCGACTCGCACGCCTCGGCCCGGGAGCGGTACCAGGTGCGCTGGCTCTCGACCCGGGTGCGCAGGTAGAGCGTCCGCCGGGCGGTCAGCGAGCCGGCCCTGGCCAGCCGCATCTCGGGGGTGATCTCGGGGACGGTGCCGGGCGGCACGATCTCCGGGTCCTCGAAGGCCCGCATCACGTCTTCGAGCTGCAGCAGGTAGCCGCGGTCCACGTCGGGCGAGTCCGCCTCGCCGTCGAACGGGCGGGCGCGCACCGAGTACTTCCAGGCGAGCGTCTTCACCGACTCGGCCGCGGCCCTGGCCTCGTACCAGCGGCCCTGCGGGTTGCTGCGGCGCAGCCGGGACCAGAAGTAGCCGGCGACCAGGAAGGCCACCACCGAGAAGAGCGGCGCGATGTCGCCGTCGCCCGCCTTGTCCGGGCCCGGGAACGAGCCGATCACGGCGGCGATCACCAGCATCGCGATCAGCCCGCGGTACCACCGGAGCGTCTCGCGCTGTCCGTCCAGCGAGGCCTTGTCCGCCGTCCAGAACAGGTCCGGCAGCAGCTTGGCCTCGTCTCCCCCGGGCGGATCCTGTTGCACCATCGGTCGAGCCCCCTCCCCGTCGCCCCGTCCAGGCAGTATGCCCCCGGCCAACTCCGCTACACAGTCACATTTTTGACACCTTTCCCACGCGTCCGATTGTCCCCCTCGACCGGTAACCGATATAACCGGTTACATGCCGCTGCACTGGAAACTCGTCGTCGACTGCGCCGATCCGCTCCGCCAGGCCGCCTTCTGGGCCGCCGCCCTCGACTACGCGGTCGAGGACAACAGCGCCCTGGTCACCCGCCTCCTCGCGGCCGGCGCCCTCCCCGCGGAGGCCGTGACCGAGTTCGAGGGCCGCCCCGCCTTCCGCGCCCTGCTCGCCGTCCGCCACCCGGACGACCCGTTCGACCCGGCCACCGGCACCGGCCTGGGCCGCCGCATCCTCTTCCAGGCCGTCCCCGAGCCCAAGGAGACGAAGAACCGCCTCCACCTCGACCTCCACCCCGGCCCCGGAGCCCGCGAGGCCACCGTCACCCGCCTGCGGTCCCTCGGCGCCACCGTCCTGCGCCACGTGAAGGAGAACGGCGGCGAATGGACGACGATGGCCGACCCCGAGGGCAACGAGTTCTGCGTCCAGTAGCCCGGCCGAAACACACCGCGGCCCCGCCCTCCACGGAGGAGGACGGGGCCGCGTGCGGGGCGTACCGCGCTCAGAGCAGGCCGAGGGCCGGCATCAGGTAGTTCAGTCGGCCGTACCGCCCGGCACGACCCAGCGAGTGGGCTGCCCGGTGATGGACGCGATCATGTCGTAGTCGCCGTCGTAGTGCAGGACCGTGACCCCGTGCCGTTCCGCCGTCGCGGCGATCAGCAGGTCGGCCATCGACAGGGCGCGATGGTTCCCGCGGAACAGCGCACGACGCTGGATGTCCTTCGCCCGGTCCCAGACCTCATCGGTGCACGGCAGGTAGTCGAACCCCCGGAGCAGGTGGCTCAGCCGGTCCGCTTCCGCCGCACTCCGGGCGCTGTGCAGGACCTCCATCTCGACCGCGGCGCTCACCGCGAGGAGCGCCCGCTGCGAGAGATCGTCGAGAACCGGCCGCACCGCCGGTTCGCCCCAGCGCGCCAGGGCCGACTTGTCGATCAGGTAGCGCTCTCGGGTCACGCGGCAGCCGACTTGCCCGGCTCCCCGAGGAGGTCGAACTCCCCGTTGGCGATGGCATCGGCCAGCTCTATCCGCCTGGCCAGCTTCACGGCCTCCAACAGCGCCGCATTGACCGTGGCGACCTTCGTCGTCGTGCCGAACAAGCGCTGCGCCTCGGCGAGAAGGTCATCGTCGAGATCGATCACCGTGCGAGCCATGGCCATCTCCCTCGATCGACAACAAGAAAACGATATCAGTCCAGGAACATTCTCGATATCGAACACGGCCCCGCACCCAAGGGGTGCGGGGCCGTCGGAAACCCGGCGACGCAGGCTCAGAGCAGGCCGAGGGCCGGCATCAGGTAGTAGAAGGCGAAGACGCCCGCGACCGCGTACATCGGGATCGGGACCTCGCGGCCGCGGCCCGCGGCGATGCGCAGGATGCAGAAGGCGACGAAGCCGAAGCCGATGCCGTTGGTGATGCTGTACGTGAAGGGCATCATCACGATCGTCAGGAACGCCGGGATCGCGATCGTGTAGTCGGCCCAGTCGATCTCCTTGATCGAGTTGGCCAGGATCAGGAAGCCGACGGTGACCAGGGCCGGGGTGGCGGCCTGCGCGGGGACCATGGTGGCGAGCGGGGTGAGGAAGAGCGCCACCACGAAGAGCAGGCCCGTGACGATCGAGGCGAAGCCGGTCCTGGCGCCCTCGCCGACGCCGGCCGTGGACTCGACGAAGCAGGTGTTCGCGGACGCGGAGGTGGCGCCGCCGGCCGCCGTGGCGATGCCGTCGACCATGAGGATCCGGTTGATGCCCGGCAGGTCGCCCTTCTCGTCGAGCAGGTGGGCCTCGTCGGCGACGCCGAGGATGGTGCCCATCGCGTCGAAGAAGCACGACATCAGCACGGTGAAGACGAACAGCGCGCCGGTCAGCACGCCGACCTTCTCGAAGCCGCCGAACAGGCTGACCTTGCCGACCAGGCCGAAGTCCGGGGCGGCGACCGGGTTGCCGGGCCACGCCGGGACGGTCAGGCCCCACTTGAGCGCCGGGATGTCGGCGAACTCGTCGATCACGACGGCGACGGCGGTGCTGACCGCGATGCTGATGAGGATCGCGCCGGGCACCTTGCGGATCACCAGGACGAGGGTGAGCAGCAGGCCGACGACGAACACCAGGACCGGCCAGCCGAGCAGGTGGCCGCTGCCGCCGAGCTGGAGCGGCACGGTGGTGTGGGCGGCGTCCGGGATGCGGCTGACGAAGCCGGAGTCGACCAGCCCGACGAGGCTGATGAACAGGCCGATCCCGATCGCGATGGCCTTGCGCAGCCCGAGCGGCACGGCGTTCATGACCCGCTCGCGCAGCCCGGTGGCGACCAGCAGCATGATCGCGAAGCCGGCCAGGACGACCATGCCCATCGCGTCCGGCCAGGTCATCCTGGGCGCGAGCTGGAGCGCCACGATGGTGTTGACGCCGAGGCCGGCGGCCAGGCCGATCGGCACATTGCCGATGACGCCCATCAGCAGGGTGGTGAGACCCGCGGTGAGGGCGGTCGCGGTGACCAGCTGGGCACTGTCCAGGTGGGTCCCGTTCAGGTCCGTGGCGCTGGCCAGGATGATCGGGTTGAGCACCAGGATGTAGGCCATGGTGAAGAACGTGGCCACGCCGCCGCGGATCTCGCGCGGCAGGGTGGAGCCGCGCTCGCTGATCCGGAAGTAGCGGTCCAGGGCGCCGGAGGGCGGCTCGGGCGCGGTGTCGGCGGGCTCGGGCGACTCGGTGGTCGGCTGGACCACAGGCATGCGTGCGTCCTCTGTGGGGGGCGGAGGAGGGGGGCGAACGCCCTGGTCGACGGTGGCCGGGCGCAGAACCAAAAGTATGGTTTCCGGATCGAACCCGCGCTATCTTCGCGCGTAGAGCCGCGCGCGGCCCCGAGCGGACGCCGGATGGCCCCCACCGGACCCGCGCCCCGTACGCTAGGCCCCATGCCCAAGACCCCGCTGCACCCCTCCCCTCCGCCGCTGGAGGCCAACGACGTCGCGATCGTCGGCGGCGGCACGGTGCTGTGGTTCGTCGCCTTCCTGGTGCTGCTGCCGTTCCAGGGCACCCTCTCCGACCACGGCCACGGCACCTGGCCCTGGGTCTGCCTGTCCGGCGGACTGCTCGGCCTGATCGGCCTCTGGTACTGCCGCGCCCGCCGGGACGCGATCGCCCGCAGCCGCGCCGCCGAGGCCGCGGCCGCCGCGCACCCCGAAGGGACGGGCCCGGACGGGGCCGCGTAGACCCCGGCCACCCGGTCGGACCGAATAGGCCTTTAGTAGCACGCATCGGACATAAGGCACCCGTAGAGTCGGTGCCATGACGCAGCCTGCCCACTCCGCGGAAGAGCAGCCCGGCGACGGCGACCGCCCCGACGGTGCGCACCCCCTCGGCCTGCTGCCCGGCCGGCGCGGCGGGCTGAGCGGCGCGGAGGTGGCCGAGCGGGTCGCGCGCGGACAGGTCAACGACGTCCCGGTGCGCTCCAGCCGCTCCGCCAAGGAGATCGTCCGGGCCAACGTCTTCACCCGGTTCAACGCGATCATCGGCGTGATGTTCGGGATCATCCTGGTCGTCGGCCCGATCCAGGACGGCCTGTTCGGCCTGGTCATCGTCGCCAACACGGCGATCGGCATCATCCAGGAGCTGCGCGCCAAGAAGACCCTGGACAGCCTGGCCCTGATCGGCGAGGCCCGCCCGCAGGTGCGCCGGGACGGCACCGTCCAGCAGATCGGCGTCGGCGAGATCGTGCTCGACGACACCGTGCTGCTCGGCATCGGCGACAAAGTGATCGTCGACGGCGAGGTCACCGAGGCGGACGGCCTGGAGATCGACGAGTCGCTGCTGACCGGCGAGCCCGACCCCGTCCTCAAACAGCCCGGCGACCAGGTGATGTCCGGCAGCTTCGTGGTGGCCGGCGCGGGCGCGTTCACCGCGACGAAGGTCGGGCGCGAGGCGTACGCGGCGCAACTGGCCGAGGAGGCGAGCCGGTTCACGCTGGTGAAGTCGGAGCTGCGCACCGGCATCAACAGCATCCTGCGGTTCATCACCTACCTGCTGGTCCCGACCGCGATCGGCCTGATCATCAGCCAGCTGGCCGTCGAGGGCCGGGACTGGCGCGAGGCGGTGCGCCGCATGGTGGCCGGCATCGTGCCGATGGTCCCGGAGGGCCTGGTGCTGCTCACCTCGGTCGCCTTCGCGATCGGCGTGATCCGGCTCGGGCGCAAGCAGTGCCTGGTGCAGGAGCTGCCCGCGATCGAAGGGCTGGCCCGGGTCGACACGGTGTGCCTGGACAAGACCGGCACGCTCACCGAGGGCGGCATGGACGTGATCGACCTGCGCGTGATCTCCGACGGCGTGCCCGGGGCGGTCGGGCCGCGGACGATCGAGCACGCGCTCGGCGTGATGGCCGGGGCCGACGCGCGGCCGAACCCGTCCATGCAGGCCGTCATCGCCGCCTACGGGGACGGCTCGCGGACCATGACCGGGGCCGCGGGCGGTGCGAACGGCTGGCGCGTGATCGAGGCCATGCCGTTCTCCTCCGCCCGCAAGTGGAGCGGCGTGCAGCTGCTGGAGCCGCAGGGCGGCGAGGCCACCTGGCTGCTCGGCGCCCCCGACGTCCTGCTGCCGGCCGGCCACCCGGCGCTCGCCGAGGTGGACGAGCTGGGCGCCAAGGGCCTGCGGGTGCTGCTGATCGGCCGCAATCCCGTCCCGCTGGACTCCCCCGACCCGGCGGCGGGCCTCACACCGCTGGCCCTGGTGGTGCTGCAGCAGCGGCTGCGTGAGGACGCGGCGGCCACGCTGCGGTACTTCGAGGGCCAGCAGGTCCGGGCGAAGGTGATCTCCGGCGACGCCGCGGTCTCGGTCGGCGCGGTCGCCGCCCACCTCGGCCTGCCCGGCGCGGACCAGCCGCTGGACGCGCGCACGCTGCCGACCGAGCCGGAGGCGCTCGCCGACGCCGCCGAGCGGACGAGCGTGTTCGGCCGCGTCACCCCGCAGCAGAAGCGCGAGCTGGTCGGCGCGCTGCAGTCGCGCGGGCACACGGTGGCCATGACGGGCGACGGCGTCAACGACGTGCTCGCGCTCAAGGACGCGGACATCGGCGTGGCGATGGGCACCGGCAGCGACGCGACCAAGGCGGTCGCCCAGATCGTGCTGCTGAACGACTCCTTCGCGACGCTCCCCTCGGTGGTGGCCGAGGGCCGCCGGGTGATCGGCAACATCGAGCGCGTCGCCGGGCTGTTCCTGGTCAAGACCGTGTACTCGGTCCTGCTGGCGCTGCTGGTGATCTTCACCCACTCGCCGTACCCGTTCCTGCCCCGGCACTCGACCGTGCTGTCCACGCTCACCATCGGCGTGCCGGCCTTCTTCCTCGCGCTCGCCCCCAACAACGAGCGCGCCCGCACCGGCTTCGTCAAACGCGTGCTGCGGCTGGCGATCCCGGGCGGCGCCATCGCGGGCACCGGGACGTTCGCGGCCTACGCGCTGGCCAGGGCGAACCACGCGACGGACCTCAAGGCCGACACCAGCGTGGCCACGCTGACGCTGTTCCTGATCGCCATCTGGGTGCTCGCCATCGTCGCCCGCCCGTACAACTGGTGGCGCCTGCTGCTGATCGGCACGATGGGCGGCGCGTTCTCGCTGGTGCTGCTGGTCCCGTGGCTGTCCGACTTCTTCCAGCTCCGCCTGGTCGGCATCCGCGACCCGTGGACGGGCGTCGGCATCGCGGTGATCTGCTGCATGGCCCTGGAAATCGCCTGGCGCTTCATGAAACGCCGCGGCTACGAGTGACGCGGCGTCCTCGTCCGGCCTAACATGCCCCCGAGAGGGGGTGCCGGATGGCGCGCAGGGGTGGGGAGTTGGAGGCGTTCATCGCCTTCCTGGGCGGGCTGCTGGCGGTCACGCCGCCGGCCCTGGCGATGACGGTCCTGCACGTGCTGCCGAGGTCCGAGCCGTCGCTGCGGGCCGCCGGGATGCTGACGCTCGGCGTGGTCTGGCTGACCGTCACCGTCACGCTCTACCTGCGGCTGCGGGCCCGCCCCGACGGACGGACCCGCTGACACCGGGCAACGGACTCGGCCGTGCCCGGCCCGCCCGGCCCGCCCGCCCCGCTCAGCCCTCGAAGTCCCGTGCCGCGGACAGCTCGTAGGCCCGGTCCGGCTCGCTGAGCGCGGCCAGCACCTCGAACCGCCGGTGCCACTGCCCGACCGACCAGGCCAGCCCGGCCGCCAGCCCCTCGGGGGTGGCCGCGTGCAGCAGGCCCGGCACCGGCGGCACCTCGAACTCGTCGTCCTCGTCGCCGGCCTCGGCCGTGTCCGGGTCGTACGGCGGCTCGGGCGCGTCCGCCTCCCGGTCCAGGCGCCAGTCCACCGCGGCCTCGTTGCCGTCCGGGCCGACGACGAGCAGCTCCTCGTGCTCCTCGTACGCCACCGGGCAGCCGGGCAGCAGCTCCCGCACCACGGCCGGCACCCGGTGCAGCACGCCCTCGGAGAGCACCCGCCCGCCCGCCACCTCGCTGGCCAGCGACACGTGCAGGCGCTCGGCGAGGTCCGCCGCGAGCGCCGGGGCGACCGGCAGCAGCGGGTGGGAGTGCAGGAGCTGGACGAGGTCGGGGGCGTCCGCGACGACCGCCTCGGTGGCGTCGACGACCACCGTGTGCGCCGGGCGGCGGCCGGTCTCCGGGTCCAGCGGCGGCAACGCCCGTACGACGTCCAGGGCTTCGATCCGCCCGGCGTCGACCCGGGCCAGCGCGCTGTGGATGCCGTGCAGCTGGCGGTGGCCGACCTCGGCGTCCGGGTCGGTGAGCCGGTCCAGGACCTCGTCCGGCCCGTGCGGTTCGGCGAGCAGCGCGGCGAGCGTCGTCCGCACGCCGAGGGCGTGCAGGAACTGCTCGTCCAGCGTGGTGCGGGCCTCGTCGTACAGGCCGCGCAGCAGCGGGTCCGCCCCGGCGGCGCGCAGGCCGGCCGGCTCGCGGCCGTCCAGCACCGGGTGGTCGCGCAGCCACCACGCGGTGTACGGCGGCAGGTCGGCGTACGCGCCGTTCGGCAGCAGGGTGCGGACGGGGTTGACGACGGCGTCCCGGTACGGCGGGCGGGCGAGCGCGGCGAGCGCCTCGGGCCAGGCGTCGTCGTCGATCAGGTCGAGGTCGCGGACGGCCAGCAGCTCGGCGGCCACCGGCGGCACGCCCACGGTGTCGCCGTCGTCGGCGTGCAGGGCGTCGAGCGCGTCCTCGGCCCACTCGGCGAGCCCGTCCGGTGCCTCGTCGAGCAGGCCGGTGGGGTGGCCGCCGGCCGCGCGGTCGGCGGGGACGGTCGGGTCGAGGCGCTCCAGGTCGTCCGGGTCGAGCACGACGTCCTCGGCCCGGACCAGGACGAAGTCGGCCAGCACGCCGACCGCGCCGAGCACGTCGGGGCCCCAGCGCTCCAGCAGGTCGTCGTCCACCCAGCCGGCGTCCTCCTCGCGCGCGAGGGCCGCGAACGGGCTGCCGGGGAGCACGAGTTCGCCGGCCCGGGCGGGCTCGCCCTCGTCGTCGAGCAGCGCCAGCCGGGCCAGCCACGGGTGCTCGCCGACGGCCGGGGCGGCGGCCCTGACCAGCGCCAGGACGGCGTCGGCCAGTTCGAGGGCGGCGTCGAGGTCGTCCTCGGCCACCTCGAAGGAGCGGGCGACGGCGGCCCGCACCTCGGGCGTGTCCAGCACGCCGGCCGGGGTCGCGGTGCCGGCGCCCAGCTTGGCCAGCAGCGGGTGCGACGCCTCCGGGTGGGCGAGCCGCAGGTCGAGCGCGGCGAGCGCCCCGGCCAGCGACTCGGGGTAGCCGGGGAAGGCCGCCCAGTCGGCGGCGTCGGAGGGCAGCAGGACGCGCCGCGGCCCGGTGACCGTCCGGCCGTCGGCGAGCGGGACGGGCAGCGCGCCGAGCGCCTCCGGGTCGGCCGCGCCGAGCGCCGCGTACAGGTTGCGCCACCAGGCGGGCTCGCGGTCCAGACCGCCGAGCTGGTCGACCACCTCGGCGAGCGGCACCCGGCGCACGTTCAGCACGCGCAGCTCGGTCCGGCGCTCCAGACCGGCCGGCAGCAGCCCGGGGAAGATCGGCGCCAGCGCCTCGACCACCGAGCCGTCCGCGCCCTCCAGCAGCGTCGCGTCCCGGGGCCGCAGCGCGGGCGTGCCCTCCTCGACCGGCGCCGGGTGCGGCAGGAACGGCGTGCCGGGCAGCCGCTGGAGGATCGCCCCGCGCAGCTCGTTGTCCAGCGCGCCGTCGCCGAGCGGACCGGGCACCAGGCCGAGCGAGCCCAGGTCGCCGCCGCGGGCACGCAGCAGGTCGGCGTAGCTGTCGGCGGCGCGCTCGGTCAGGAAGGCGGCGAGCGGTCCCGGGGCGACGTGCCGGCGGGTGGAGTCCAGCGGGTACGAGGCGATGAGCAGCGCGGGCAGGCCGACCGGCTCGTCGCTCGGCGTCGGCGCGTGCAGGACGGGCAGGACGCCGGGCAGCTGCGGGGTGCCGTCCTCGGCCACCGGGACGGCCCAGGTGACCGTCCAGTACGGGCGGGCGCGCTCCTCGGTGGGGCGGTCGACGAGCAGCTCGGGATCGAGCCGGCCGGAGGCGCCGACGGTCTGCCAGAGCGTCTGCCGGGGGCGGCCGCCCTCGTCGTCCGTGACGGTCACCTCGGTGACGCCGTCGGGGCGCGGCTCGGAGGCGGTGCGGGTGAGCGTGCGGGTGCCGTCCGGGGTCTCCACGACGATCTCGGCGAGGCCGGGGAGGGTGAGCAGCAGCGCGTCGTCGACGGCGATCAGCAGGCGGCGCGTCAGGTCCTCGGCGGCGGCGTCGCGCAGCGGCAGCACGACCACCGTGTCGTAGCCCTCGGGGGCCGGGCCCTCGGCCGCGAACGGCAGCCGCAGCAGCGGGACGTGGCCGTCGCGGCGGCGCAGCTCGTCGGCGAGCGAGGGCTGCGCCTCGGCGAGCGCGCGGGCCTCGCCGAGCGACCAGCGGACGCCGCCCGCGGCGCCGAGCACGGCGGGCTCGTCGGTGACGGCGAGGACGGCGGCGAAGCCGACGCCGAACCGGCCGACGCTGGGCGCCTCGCCGCGCTTGGAGGAGGCGCGCAGGGTGGACAGCGACTCGACGGCGGCGGCGTCGAGCGGGGCGCCGGTGTTGGCGGCGGCGAGCACGCCGTCGGCGAGGGTCAGCCGCAGCCGGCCGGGGCCGCGCCCGGCGCGGACGGCGGCGTCGGCGGCGTTCTGCGCCAACTCGACGACCAGCCGGTCGCGGTAGCCGCCGAGGGCGAGCTCCTCCTCGGCGTTGGCGTCCTCCCGGAACCGGGCCGGCGAGGCGGCCCAGGCGTCCAGCACGCGTCGGCGCAGCACGGCGCTCCCGAAGGGGTCCGCGAGGTGCTCGTCCGTGCCGCTGCCGATGATCCGAGGTTCCACTGGACCTGCCGCCTTCCGCCGCCCTGTACGTCGTAGGGCATTCTTCCCTGCCCCACCGACTGCTCCCGACCACGGCCCGCGCCGCCCCGGGCCCGGACCCCCGCCCGCACCCCCACCGGAGGCACCCCGGAAGACACCTCGGCCCGCCCCCGCGCAGGGCCCACACCACCTCAAACCCCCGCCCACCCCGCCGGAGGCACCCCCACCCCAAACCCCCGCCCACACCCCCGCCGGAGGCGTCCAGAAGACACCACGGCCCGCCCCGCCGGTGCGGCGGGACGGGCCGGAGCGGCACGCGTCAGGAGTGGCCGAGCTCCTCGGCCGGGGCGTCCGGCTCGACCGAGCCGGAGGCGCGGTCCGGGTGGAGCTGCATCGGCTCGACCACCAGCTCGTCCAGGATCAGCTCGGACGGCGCCGGCGGAGCCGGGATCACGGCCGCCTCGGAGTGCCCGCCGCAGCCGTACGCGAAGGAGACGATCTGCCCGTCGGCCGGTCCGAACTCGTTGCCGCACACGCCGAAGGCCTGCCCGAGCGAGCCGCCGATCGGGATCAGGAAGCCGCAGCTGTTGCACGAGGCGGGCGCGGCCTGCGCCATCGGGGTCTGCGGGCCGTGCGCCTTCTCCCAGCGGTCGGCGGCCAGGTGCAGGCCGAGCCGGGAGAGCACCCGGCTGCGGCCCATGCCGAGCTCCTCGGCGACGGCGTTGATCTGCGCGCGGACCGGGGCGGGCTGGACGCCGGTGTCGCTGACGACGACGTCCTCCTCGGCGGCCTGCGCCACCGCGGAGTTCGGCGCGGGCTCGTCCTCGCCGGTCCAGCCGGGCTCCAGGCGCAGGTCGTCGGCGTCGGTGGGGAGCAGGTCGCCGGGTCCCATGTCGCCGGGGCGCAGGCGCTCGCTCCACGGCACCCACTGGGGGGCGAGGACGGCGTCGGGGCCCGGCAGCAGGACGACCTCGTCGAGGGTGACGTTCTTGGCGCGCGGGGCGCGGGCGACGGTGACCGCCCAGTGCCAGCCGCGGTAGGCCGCGTCGAGGCACTCGAAGCTGTGGGTGACGACACGGTCGGCGTCCGCCTGGACACCCAGGTGCGTCCCGACGGCTTCCGCTCCGACCGCCTCTTCGGCGGCCTGGCGGGCGAGTTCGACGGCCTCTGCACAGAGCCGATCGGGGGTACGGCTTCGCATCGCAGCACTCACGGCGTCGATTCTCTCCCAGTTCTTCTGTCGCCCACGGCGTGTTGCCTGTTCCGTCGCGGCTCGGGGTACCTCGTCCATTCTGCGCGACCGGAGGCCGCCGCGGGTACCGACCGCGCCGCTCGTCCGGGCCTGCCGGCGCCGTGGGACCCGGGCGGGCGGACCTTGGGCAGGCTACCCGTCGGTCGGCGCCCCGGCACAGTCCGGGGCTCCGGCGGACCTCCGGGGGCCGCGCCGAGCGGAGCGGAATCCCGCGTCGCAGAAGCGAATCTGGGGCAGGATGGCCTTGTGGCGGACGAAAACCCGTCGCAGCACGCACTGCGCGCCTCGCAGGCCGACGGCCCGGACGAGACGAACGCGGTGCCGCGACAGCAGCCCCCGGTCCACCCTGCGGGCGAACCGCAGCCGGCGGACGGCTCCGGGACGTCCGCGCCCGTCCGGGTCGACCTCACGAAGCACGGCGACGGCCCGGTCGGCGGGCACCCGGGCGAGGACCCCGACGCGGACGTGGAGGAGCCCCCCGGCCCCCACCGCAACTTCCTCGTCCGCGGCGCCTCCGCCGCCGGCGCCCGCACCGGCCGGGTGGTGCACGGCACCGGCCGCCGGATCCGCCGGGCCACGTCGGCCGAGGGCGCGGGCGAGTCGGGCCTCGCGAAGCTGATCGAGCTCCACGCGCTGAACTCCTTCGGCGACATGCTGATCACCATCGCCCTGGCCTCGACGATCTTCTTCTCCGTCCCGACCGGCGAGGCGCGCGGCCGGGTGGCGCTCTACCTGCTGATCACGATGGCCCCGTTCGCCGTCCTCGCCCCCGTGGTCGGCCCGCTGCTGGACCGCCTGCCGCACGGCCGCCGCGCCGCCATGGCGATGTCGATGCTGGCCCGGGCGGTCCTGGCCTGGACGATGGCCGGGGTGATCTCGGGCGGCGGCATCGCGCTGTACCCGGAGGCGCTCGGCGTGCTGGTGGCCTCCAAGGCGTACGGCGTGGTGCGCAGCGTCGTGGTGCCCCGGCTGCTGCCGCACCGGCTGTCCCTGGTGAAGGCGAACTCCCGGGTCACCCTGGCCGGTCTGCTGGCCACCGGCGTGGCCGCCGCGGTGGGCGGGCTGCTGCACCTGATCGGGCCCGGCTGGCCGCTGCGCGGGGCGTTCCTGGTCTTCGTGATCGGCACCCTGATGGCCTTCCACCTGCCGCACACGGTGGACTCGGCGAAGGGCGAGCAGCGGGCCGTGCTGCACGCCGAGGTGCACACCGAGGGCTCGCACCTGATCCACCACAAGCCGCCGCCGGTCAAGACCTCGCTGCGCACGGTCGGCCCGTCGGTGGTGCTGGCGCTGCGGGCGATGGCGGCGATGAAGTGGCTGGTCGGCTTCCTGGTGATGTTCCTGGCGTTCCTGCTGCGCGAGGAGCCGATCGGCGGCCTGCGGCCCACGCTGGCGCTGGGCCTGGTCGCCCTGGCGGCGGGCACGGGCAACGCCTTGGGTTCCGTCCTGGGCTCGTGGCTGCGCACGCGCGGCCCGGAGGCGACGGTCACCGCGATGCTGCTGCTCGCGACGTGCGCGACGGCGGCCTCGGCCCTCTGGTACGGCGTCGTGACGGTGATCATGATCGCCGGGACGGCCGGCATGGCGGCCTCGCTCGGCAAGCTGGCGCTGGACGCGCTGATCCAGCGGGACGTCCCGGAGGCGGTCCGGACCTCGGCGTTCGCCCGTTCGGAGACGCTGATGCAGCTGTCCTGGGTGGCCGGCGGCGCGGTCGGCATCCTGCTGCCGCTCAACGGCGAGCTGGGGCTCTCGGTGGCCGCCTCGGTGGTCGGCCTGGTGCTGCTGTGGACGATCCGTTCGCTGTTCCGGGTGGGCCTGCGCCGGCACCCGACGGCGCCCCGGGTCGCCTGACCGGTGCCCGGCCGACGGGTGAGCGGCGGGTGATCGGCGGGTGATCGGCGCGGGCGGCAACACGCGGTTGCCGACCCCCGCGTAGCGTGATCGGCGAAGCCCGGTAGATTCTGACCCATGAGCCTCGATACCCGTGTCATCGCCGCCCTCGGCGCCGTCGTCGTGATCGGCGCCGGCACGGTCGGCGGGTCCATCGCCTACGCGTCCGGCCAGACCGCGCACAACAGCCACCGCGCCACCCTGACCGTGGGCAACTCCTCGCTCGCCGCGGACCCGCTGTGCTGGAACGACGGCAACCCGCTGACCGAGGACGACCAGCAGAAGTGCCAGGAGACGGCCACCCAGGCCCTCAAGGACGGCACGCTCCCGACCTCGGACGTCGTCGTCAGCGACAACGTCGGCGTCGGCGTCTCGCCGAACGTGGCCGACAAGGGCTGGTGGGCCTTCACCAACGGCGGCACGCAGGCCCAGGGCGGGCGCTACAGCCTGTTCTCCTACGCCAAGAACGCGACCTACTCGGGCTCGCAGTCGGCCGGCAAGCTGCTGAACGCCTCCGGCAAGACGCTGGTGACCGTGGTCGAGGGCGACAAGAACTCGGACAACCCGACCGCCGTCTGGTACTTCCAGCTGAACACCCAGGACAACTGACGGTCCTGCGATGACCGCGCGCGCCGTCGCCGACGGGCACAGCGAGCAGTCGGGCCCCGAGCGGGCCCGGCTGCTCGTCGTCGTCGCGGTGCCCGCCGAGGCCGAGGCGGTCCTGCGGGGCCTGCCGGGCGGGGCGCACGCGCTGCCGCTGCCGCTGCCGGGCGGGGAGCTGCACCGCGCCGGGGCCGTGGACGTCCTGGCGGGCGGGGTCGGTCCGGCCGCCGCTGCGGCCGGCGCCGCGGCGGCCCTCTCGGCGCACCGCTACGGGCTGGTCGTGTCGGCCGGCATCGCGGGCGGGTTCGCCCCGCACGCCCCGGTGGGCGCGACCGTGGTGGCCGACGCGATCGTCGCCGCCGACCTGGGCGCCGAGACCCCCGAGGGCTTCGCCGACGTCGCCGAGCTCGGCTTCGGCACCACCCGGCACACGCCTCCCCCGGCCGCCGTCGCGCTCGCGGCACGGGCGCTGGGGGCCGTCACCGGGCCCGTCCTGACCGTCTCCACCGTCACCGGCAGCGCCGAGCGGGCCGCCGCCCTGACCGCCCGCCACCCGGGCGCCGCGGCCGAGGCGATGGAGGGCTTCGGCGTGGCCGAGGCCGCCGCCCGGTTCGGCGTGCCGGCCTTCGAGCTGCGGACGGTCTCCAACCCGGTGGGCCCGCGCGACCGGGCCGCCTGGCGGATCGGCGACGCCCTGGCCGCGCTGGAGCGGGCCTTCGCCGCGCTGCCCGTCCCCGCACTCGTCGAGACCCTCGCCGAGGCACTCACCGAGGAGGCCGGCCGTGGCTGAACGGCTCAGCATCGCGTACTCGCCCTGCCCGAACGACACCTTCGTCTTCCACGCCTGGGCGCACGGCCTGGTGCCCGGCGCCGACGCCCCCGAGGTGACGTTCGCGGACATCGACGTCACGAACGGGCTGGCCGAGCGCGGCGAGCTGGACGTCCTGAAGATCAGCTACGGCGCCCTGCCGTGGGTCCTGGCGGAGTACACGCTGCTGCCCTGCGGCGGCGCGCTCGGCCGCGGTTGCGGCCCGCTGGTGCTCACCCGGCCGGGCGTGGCGGCCCCCGGGGACCTCACCGGCAAGACCGTGGCGGTGCCGTCCGAGCGGTCCACCGCCTACCTGCTGTTCCGGCTCTGGGCCGCGAAGGCCGTGCCGGGGGGCTTCGGCGAGATCGTCGTCCTGCCGTTCCACGAGATCATGCCCGCCGTCCGGGACGGCCGGGTGGACGCCGGCCTGGTGATCCACGAGGCGCGCTTCACCTACCGGCAGTACGGGCTGCACAGCCTCGCCGACATGGGCGAGGCCTGGGAGCGGGAGACCGGCCTGCCGATCCCGCTCGGCGCGATCGTCGCGAAGCGCTCGCTGGGCGCCGAGCGGCTGCGCGCGCTCACCGACGCGATCCGCGCGTCCGTCCGGCAGGCCTGGGCGGACCCTACGGCCAGCCGGGAGTACGTGCTCGCGCACGCCCAGGAGATGGACCCGGCCGTCGCCGACCAGCACATCGGGCTCTATGTGAACGAGTTCACCGCGGACCTCGGCGAGGAGGGCTACGCGGCCGTCCGCGCGCTGCTCACCCGGGCCGCCGCCGAGGGGCTGGTACCCCCGCTCGACCCGGGTGCGCTCGCGTTCTGACGCCCCTCGGGGCCCTGCTCAGAGGTCGAACTGGTCGGCCACCGCGCGCAGCAGGCCGGCCAGCTTCTGACCCGTCGGCTTCGCCGGGTAGCGGCCGTGCTGCAGGCCGGGGAGCACCGCGTCCAGCGTGGTGATCAGGTCCTGGACGATGGGCGCCATGTCGTCGGCGCTGCGGCGCTGGGCGGCGGCCACCGAGGGCAGGGCCTCCAGCAGCTGCACGGCCATCGCCTGGTCGCCGCGGTGGCCCGCGACCACGCCGAACTCGACCCGCTGGCCCGGCTTCAGACTCGTGACACCGGTGGGCAGCGCCTTGGTGTGGACGAAGACGTCGCCGCCGTCGTCGCGCGACAGGAAGCCGAAGCCCTTCGTCTCGTTGAACCACTTGACCTGGCCGGTGGGCATCTCGAACAGTCCTCGAATGGGTGTGAGGGATCCCGGCCCTGGCCGGGGATCACTGGGTGGTGGAAAGCGCGGGCCGACCTCGGCTCGGCGCCCGTGGGCGCTCATGGTCAGCACGCTGTCAGGAGCAGACTAACGGTCCGTCACTGCCTCATCCGCGTTCCGCGAAAGTTCCGCGGTCCGGCGACTCGGGCCCCTGGGCCCGTGGGGCTCTCGCGATCACGGGAGAGCCGGTACTGGTGCGCCCTGGGCGCGGCTCAGCGCTGTCCATGCGGCTCACACCTCCGGCTCCGGGGAAGTCGGGGCGCGCCACTCGCACCCCTAGGCAACCCGTGCATACCCCCGCTCAGCAGGGATCGAAACTCCCAGCTTCCGGGAAACTGCGCAACGTGACCGAGCCGCTCGTCTGCGAAGCGGTGCGGCGGGAGCCGGGCCGGGAGCACCCCGCCCGGCTCTGCCAGACTGGAGTGCCCCGGCGCGGCCCCTCGCGCCCGGAACGCCCCCGGACACCGGGGGCACGTCCGAAGGCACCCCCGAGCACCCCGAAGCGCCCCCGAGCACCTCCCGAGGAGCAAGCAGAAGTGAGCAGCCAGAGCGCCGACCGCGGCGACGCCTACGTCCGGGCCGGAGCGATCGTCTTCGGCGTGGGCGCGCTCGCCACCCTGGTCACCTTCGTCCCGCTGTTCCTGCACCTCACGCCGCTGCCGACGGCCGCGTACTGGCTCAGCATGCTGATGCCGGCGGGCTTCCTGCTCGCGCTGGTCGGGCTGTTCGTGAACGCGCGTGCCCAGAAGCGCCGCGCGGCCCCGCAGGCGTGACTCGCAGGCGTGACGCGCCCTACGCGCCCAGGTGCCCGGCGAGCCAGGCCGGGAACTCGGTGAGGTCGGCGAGCACCACGTCCGCGCCGGCCGCCCGCAGCTCGTCCGCGCCGTACGGCCCGGTGGCCACGCCCACCGCGACGGCCTCCGCGCGGCGGGCCCCCACGATGTCGCCGAGGTGGTCGCCGACGTAGACCGTCGCGCCGTGCTCGCGCAGCGCGTCGCCCTTGGTCTCCGCCCAGAGGTCGCCGACCAGCGCGTCCGCGTGCAGCTTGGCGTGCTCCAGGTGGAGGCGGGCGTTCGGCTCGTACTTGCCGGTGATCACGGCGACCCGGCCGCCGTGCGCGCGGACGGCCTCGACCGCCGCGTGCGCGCCGGGCAGGGCGACGGTCGGGGCGAAGGCGTACTCCCGGTACAGCTCGCGGTAGCGGGCGGCGGCGCGCTCGACCTCGTCCTCGGGGAACCAGTTGCGGATCTCGTCCAGCAGCGGCGGGCCGAGCCGGGTGACGACGAGGTCGGCGTCGATGGGGGTGCCGGTCTCGGCCGACAGCGCCAGGTACGTGGCGCGGATCCCCGGCCGGGTGTCCAGCAGTGTCATGTCGAGGTCGAAGCCGACGGTGAGCGGGGTGGCGGAAGTCGCGGGCATGGCGCCAGGCTATCCAACGGCCGGTGCGGGGACGAGGCGATTTGCCGGGGCTTCGCGGCGGAACTTAGGTTTACCTGAGTTGTCTGCGGAAGAGGGCCCATGACCGACACCACCGCCGCGCCGCCGCCCGGCCGGCGACGGACCTCCCACCGCCGCATACCGTGGCTCGTCGCCGCGCTGGCCGTCCTGGCCGGCGCGGTGCTGCTGAGCCTCTCGGCCGGCAGCCGCACGATCCCCTTCTCCGAGACGCTCGACGCCCTGCTGCACGGCGGCGCCACCGCCGACGCCGTCGTCGTCCGCGAGCTGCGGGTGCCGCGCACGGTCGTCGGCGTCGCCGTCGGCGCGGCGCTCGGCCTCGCCGGGGCCGTCATGCAGGGCCTCACCCGCAACCCGATCGCCGACCCCGGCATCCTCGGCGTCTCCCAGGGCGCGGCGGCCGGCGTGGTCGTGGCGATCTCCGGCTTCGGGGTCTCGACGCTGACCGGGTACGTCTGGTTCGGGTTCGCGGGCGCCGTGATCGCCACCGTGCTCGTGTACGGCCTCGCCGGGCGCGGGCGCGGCGGCGCGACACCGGTCAAGCTGGCGCTGGCCGGCTCGGCGATCTCCGCCTTCATCGCGTCGCTGAACACGCTGGTGCTCACGACGGACGCCGCGACGATGGACCGGTTCCGGTTCTGGCACGTCGGCTCGCTGTCCGGGCGGACCTCCGACGTGGCCTGGCAGCTGCTGCCCTTCCTGCTGGTCGGGACGGTGCTCGTGGTCGCGGTGGCGCGCGGGCTGGACGCGCTCGCGCTCGGCGAGGACACCGCGAAGGGGCTCGGCGCGAAGACGGGCCTCGTCCGGGCGGTGGGCGCCCTCGGGGCCACCGTGCTGACCGGCTCCGCGGTCGCGGCGGCGGGCCCGATCGCGTTCGTCGGGCTGGCCGTCCCGCACGCGGCGCGGGCCGTCGCGGGGGCCGACAACCGGTGGGTGCTCGCCTTCTCCGCCGTGCTCGGCCCGGCGCTGCTGCTCCTCGCGGACACGCTCGGGCGGGTGCTCTTCCCGCCGTCGGAGGTCCCGGCCGGGGTGATGACGGCGCTCGTGGGCGTCCCGGTGCTGGTCGCGCTGGTGCGGCGGCGCAAGGTGGTGGCGGCGTGACGTCGGTTTCCCTGCGCGGCTACACCGTCGTCCGGGCCGGACGGGCGTCGTTCCTGCTGCACCGGCGCTCGGCCTTCGTCGCGCTCGGGCTGCTGGCGGCACTGGCCGGCACCGTGATCGCCTCGCTGTGCCTCGGCGAGTCCACCGTGTCGCCGGTCGACGTCGTCGAGGTCGTGCTCGGGAAGCCGAACCCGAACGAGCTGGTGGTGGGCGAGTTCCGGCTGCCCCGCATCGTCGTCGGCCTGCTGGTCGGCACCGCGCTCGGGCTGGCCGGGGCGCTCGTCCAGACCGTCGCCCGCAATCCGCTCGCCAGCCCCGACGTCGTCGGCGTCACGTGGGGCGCCACAGCGACCGTCGTCGGCCTCATGGCGTACGGCGTCGTCGGCTCCACCGGCCAGGCCCCGTACGCGGCCGTCCTCGGCGGCCTCGTCGCCGGGGTGCTCGTCTACGCGCTCGCCTGGCGGCGCGGGCTGCACGCGCAGCGCTTCGTCCTCATCGGCATCGGGATCAGCGTCGCGCTCTCCTCGCTGACCTCCGTCTTCCTCACCAAGGGCGACGGCTTCCAGGCACAGGCCGCCAAGGTGTGGATGACGGGCAGCCTCAACGGCTCCGGCTACGACCAGGCCGGCCGGCTCGCCTGGGTGCTGCTCGCCGCCGCGCCCGTCGCCCTGTGGGCGGCGCGGGCGCAGCGCTCGATCTCCTTCGACGACGCGACCGCCGTCGGCCTCGGCCTGCGGCTGGACCGGATCCGGCTCGGCATGGCGCTGCTCGGCACCGTCCTCGCCTCGTGCGCGGCGGGCGCGGCCGGCCCGGTGGACTTCGTCGCCCTGATGGCCCCGCAGATCGCCCTGCGGCTCGCCCGCTCCGCGCAGGTCCCGCTGCTGTGCTCGGCGCTGACCGGCGCCCTGGTCGTCGTCCTCGCCGACCTGATCGCCCGGCGCCTGCTCGCCCCGACCGAACTGCCGGTGGGCGTCGTGACCGGCCTGGTCGGCGCGCCCTACCTGATGTGGCTGCTCGTCCGATCCCGCCGTGGAGGTGCCTGATGGCCGTGCTGGAAGCCCGTGACCTGACCCTCGCCTACGAGGCGCGCACGGTCGTCGAGGGCCTGGACGTCACGGTGCCGGAGGGCCGGGTCACGGTGATCGTCGGCCCGAACGCGTGCGGCAAGTCCACGCTGCTGCGCGCCCTCGGCCGCCTCCTGAAGCCCGCCCGCGGCGCGGTCCTGCTCGACGGCGAGGAGCTGGCGCGCATCCCGACCAAGCGGGTCGCCCAGCGCCTCGGCCTGCTCCCGCAGTCCCCGACCGCCCCCGAGGGCATCTCGGTCGCCGACCTCGTCGCCCGCGGCCGCCAGCCGCACCAGAGCTGGTGGCAGCAGTGGTCCCCGGAGGACGAGGCCGCCGTCGCCGAGGCCCTGGAGCGCACCTCCACGGCCGACCTGGCCGAGCGCAGCATGGACGAGCTCTCCGGCGGCCAGCGCCAGCGCGCCTGGATCGCGATGGCCCTCGCCCAGGGCACCGACGTCCTGCTCCTCGACGAGCCGACGACCTACCTCGACATCGCCCACCAGGTCGAGGTCCTCGACCTGGTCCGCCGCCTCAACGCCGAACGCGCCCGCACGGTCGTCGCCGTCCTCCACGACCTCAATCAGGCCGCCCGCTACGCCGACCACCTGGTGGCCATGCGCGAGGGCCGCATCGTCGCCCAGGGCACCCCGGCGGAGGTCGTGACGGCCGACCTGGTCCGCGAGGTCTTCGGCCTCGACTCGATCGTCGTCCCCGACCCGGTCACCGGCACCCCCCTGGTGGTCCCCGGCGCCCCGTGGACGGCGGCCTGACGGCGAACGGACCGCGCCACGTCCTTCCGGGGGCGGGCGGCGCGGGCGGGTGTCGGGTGGCAATTCGGACATAATCGGCAGGGTTCGTCTCCCCCGTCGTCCGACCGTCCGAGGAATCGCCGATGCACCGGATCACCCGTCGCGCACTGCTGGTCGGGCTGGGTGGGGCCGCCCTTGCCGGGTGTACGACGAATCGGGCGGGGGGCTCGGGGACGGACGGGGTCCCGGCGGGCGGGTCGGGTGCGGCGGTGCCTCCGGTGACGGTGAACACCGCGGTCGGGCCGGTGGTCGTGCCGGGTGCGCCACTGCGGGTCGTCGCGCTCGACACGGACGTGTTCGACTCGGCGCTCACCCTCGGGATCGCGCCGATCGGGGCCGCGCGGCCCGCGTTGGACGCGCACTACCCGGAGTACTGGCCGCAGTCCCGGACGGCCGCGATCGCGTACGTCGGGCCGGCCGGGGCGCCCGACCTCGCGACGATCCGGTCGCTGCGGCCGGACCTGATCCTGTCCAACCAGATGCGGGACGGCGACCGCTACGACGCCCTGCGGGAGCTGGCGCCCACCGTGCTCACCCAGACCACGGGCGCCCCCTGGAAGGCCAACTTCCAGTTGCACGCCCAGGCGTTGAGCCGGCAGGCGGCCGCCGCGGCCTTCGTCGGCTCGTACCAGCGGCACGTCTCGCAGGTGACGGCCGCGCTCTCGGACGCGAAGGTGTCCGGGCGGAAGGTGAGCCTCGTGCGGTTCGTCGAGGGCGGCGGGATCCGGCTGTACGGCAAGCAGAGCTTCCCGGGGGTGGTGCTGTCGGACGCGGGCATCGGGCGGCCGGACGCGCAGAACGTCGACCAGTCCGACTTCGAGGTCCCGCTCGACCAGATCGCCAGGGCGGACGGCGACCTCCTGCTCTACGGGGCGTACGGCGATCCGGAGCGGTCCGGCGCCGGCACCGTTCTGGCGAGCTCCGCGTGGCAGGCGCTCGGCGCCGTGAAGGCGCACCGGGCCTTCCCCGTCGACGACCAGCTGTGGTTCGAGGGCATCGGGTACACGGGTGCCAACTACATGCTGGACGAGTTGCAGCGCTTCCTGGGGGCGTGACGTCCGGGTCACGAACCGCCGAGTGCCGCACGGAGCTTGGCCCGCAGCAGCCGCACGGCCGGCGAGTGCCGGTCACGACGGGCGACGAGGCCCAGGCGGGCGTGAACGGCCGCGTCCTTGAGGGGAATGACGCGCAGCGTCGGGACGCCGACGGCGGACGACGGGCTCAGGACGGCCACGCCCGCGCCGCGTTCGGCGAGGCGCAGGAGCGTGGTCGGCGAGCCGGCCTCGATGTCCACGCGGGGTTCCAGGCCGAGTTGGAGGCACGAGCGGTCGTAGGCGGCGCGGATCCCGGTGCCCCTGGTCAGGCCGAGGATCTTCTCGCCGGTTCGGAGGTCGGCGAGGCGGACGGTCTTGCGGTCGAGCGGGTGCCCGATCGGCACGACGGCGGCGATCGGCTCGTCGACGAAGACGCTCACGTCGAGCTCGGGGTCGGCCTCGCCCGCGAATCCGATCAGCGCGAGGTCGAGGGTGCGGGCGAGGACGTGGGACTGGAGGAGCTCGGAGTCGTCCTCGTGCAGGCTGAGTTCGATCCCGGGGTGCGTACGGCCGAGGTCGGCGACGACGTCGAGGAACGGCGGGATCGAGCAGCCCGTGATCATGCCCAGGCGCACGCGCCCGCGCACGGCCTCCGCGAACTCGGCGGCGGTGTGCTGGATGTCGTCGAGCGTGGCGAGGGCGTTCTTGGCCAGCGGGAGGATCGCCTCGCCGGCGGGGGTGAGGCGGATGCCTCCCCGGCTGGCGCGTTCGAGGAGCTGCTGGCCCAACTCGCGTTCCAGCTTGCCGACTTGGGTGCTGATGCCGGACTGGCTCACATGCAGGCGAGCGGCGGCAGCGGTGAAGGAGCCCTCGTCGACGACGGCGGCGAAGTAGCGCAGCTGGTGCATCTCCATAACTGGCGATGATAGCTGGCATTCGATCTATCTGTTGGACGGATGGGTGGATACCGGCGGACCATGGAGGCATGACGACGACGAAGAGTGCACGCGAGATCGCCGAGACCTACTTCGCCTCCTGGGAGGCCGGCGACTTCGAGGCGGTGCGGGAACTGCTGGCGGAGGACGTGGACTTCGTGGGCGCGCTCGGCACCGCCTCGGGGGTCGAGGAGGCCCTGGGCGGGCTGAAGGGTCTCGGGCAGGTGCTGGAGAAGATCGACGTCCAGGTCCGGGTCGCCGACGGCGACGACGTGATCACCTGGTACGACCTGCACACGAGCATTGCCCCGGCGACGCCCACGGTGAACTGGATGCACATCGAGAACGGCAGGATCACGCGAATCCGCGTGACCTTCGACCCGCGCGAACTGCTGGCGGGCTTCGCCAAGTAGGCGGCCGCGGGAAGTCGGCCTCACCGACTTCCCGCGCCGAACAACTCCTCCAAGTGGTACTCCAGGATCGCCACCGCCTCCTCCCCGCCGCGCTGGCCGCCCAGCACGCTCGACCCCAGCCCGTTGACCATGGCCAGCAGCCCGGCGGCCGTCACCGCCGCGTCCTTCCCCTCCCCGATCTCCCCCGCCTCCTGCGCCGCGCGGATCTGCTTCGCCAGGAAGCCCTCCAGCAGATCCGGCTGGAGCGGGCCCTTCTTCTCCATGGCCCCCGGATCGCTCAGCACGAGCGTGTAGTACGCCGCATACGTCCGCGTGATGCGCCGGCTCTCGGCGTCCGTCGGCAGGATGCACGCCAGGATCGCCGTCACGATGCTCCGCGGCGTGGGCGGCGACCCGGCCTCCTTGATCCACCGCTCCATCCGGGCCTGGAGCTGGACCCCGAGCCTCGCCAGGGCATCCAGCAGCAGCCCGTCCTTCGTCGTGAAGTAGTACTGCACCAGCCGCAGCGACACCCCGGCCTCCGCCGCGACCGCCCGCATGCTCGCCGCCTGCAGGCCCTGGGTGTCGGCGATGCGCAGCAGGGCCTCGGCGATCTGCCGGCGCCGTTCCTCGTGGTCGGCCTTCTCCGCCATCCCGCGAACTTCCTCTCCACCGATCCTGGTACACCCGTATCATGCCTGTGATACACATGTACCATGCGAATCAGCGAGTTCAGGAACGCCCGGGCCGAGTCCCGCTTCCGCGCCGCCTACGAGCGCACGTTCGCGTCCCTGTGGCCCGGCCCGACGACCGCGATCGACGTCCCCACCGCGTTCGGCACCACCCGCGTCCACCGCACCGGGACCGAGCACGGCGAGCCGCTCGTCCTCCTGCCCGGATCCGGCGGCAACTCGCTGATGTGGCACCGGTACGTGCAGGCGCTCGCCGAACGGCACCCCGTCATCGCCGTCGACACCATCGGCGAACCCGGTGCGAGCGTCCAGACCGCTCCCCTGCACGACGGCCGCGACGCCGCCGCCTGGCTCGACGAACTCCTCACCGCACTCGACACGCCCTCCGCCCGTCTCGTCGGGTGCTCGTACGGAGGCTGGATCGCGATCAACCACGCCATCCACCACCCCGATCGCGTCGCCGGCCTCACGCTCCTCGACCCGGCGGGCATGGCCGACCTCGGGTGGCGCTTCTACGCCTGGGTGATCGCCGGCGGCCTCGCCGGCCTCGCCCCGAGGGCACTTCGCCCCCGCCTGGCACGAGTGGTCGGGAACAGCACCATCCTCGAAACGGAACTGATGGCCCTGATGAAGGCCACGATGGGCTTCCGCCGCCGGCTCCCCCTCGCCCACACCTTCACCGACGAAGAACTGGGACGCCTGCACACCCCGACCCACGTCCTCCTCGGCGAGCGCAGCGCCCTGCACGACTCCCGGGCCGTATCGGCCCGCCTCCGCGAGTTGCTGCCCACGGCCCGCATCGAACTCGTCCCCGACGCCGGGCACGCCCTGACCACCGACCAGCCGGAGCTGATCACGGCCCGGATCCTCGACGCCCCGGCGCACAAGAACGGTGCGGCCCCTCGCTCCGGTGCGTGAGCGAGGGGCCGCGTCGGCTACGCCGCCGCCACGGCGGCTTCGCGCCAGGTGGCGATGAGGTGGGCCGCCTTGGCCTCGAAGGCCGGGTCACGCCAGGCGCCCGGCATGCCGATCACGGCCGGCAGCTTGAAGTCGCCGTGGTCCCGGTGGGTGACCCGCACGACGTCCCCGGAATCGGGGCGGTTGCGGTTCTTCACGACCTCGACGCTGGTGACGTCCGCCCAGGCGAACCGCTTGCCGGAGCCCAGTACACCGGTCCACCGGATCTCACGCTCGTCGAAGCTCACGCTGGTGAAGACGCCGTTCACCTGGAGGAGTCCACCGGCGATCAGGAGAACGCCGAAGGCCATGCCGACGGCGGTCCGGGCGGACAACGGGAAGAGCGAACCGCGGTACACCAGGTAGGCACCGCCGGCCAGGAAGAGCGTCGAGAAGATCCACTGACGGCGCAGCTGCGCCGGGGGAAGACGGTACGTCACGTGTTTCACCAGCGGATCTTGGCAGGCCCGGCCGACCTGAGGAAGCGTCACCAGCGTGCCTTCCCTGCCTCAATCGCCCGAGCGGATCGGCTCCCCCGTGCGGTGCAGGTGGGCGAGGATCTCGCGGTACGAACGGAACAGGCCCACCTCGTAGTACGGGATGCCCTTCTCCGCGCAGAACGCGCGGGTGATCCGCGCCGCCCGTCCGAGCGCGGGCGTCGGCATGCTGGGGAAGAGGTGGTGCTCCACCTGGTAGTTGAGGCCGCCCATCACGGCGTCGACGGCGAGGCCGCCACGGACGTTGCGCGACGTGAGCACCTGGCGGCGCAGGAAGTCGAGCCGCATCTCCGGCGTGACCATCAGCATGCCCTTGTGGTTCGGGGCGAACACGCAGCCCAGGTAGACGCCGAGCAGCGCCTGGTGGACGGCGAGGAACGCCACCGCCTTGCCCACCGGGAGCGCGGCGAGGACGAGCCCGAAGTAGCCGGCGAAGTGGGCCACCAGCAGCGCACCCTCCAGCCACGGCCGCTTCACCGCGGGACCGCGCAGCGCACGGAAGCTGTTGAAGCTGAGGTTGAGGCCCTCCAGCAGGAGCAGCGGGAAGAACAGGAACGCCTGCCGGCGCCCGATGAACCGGGCGAGCCCGCTCGCCTGCCGGGCCTGCCGCCGGGACCAGACGACGAGGTCGGGGGCGACGTCCGGGTCGCGCTCCTCGTGGTTGGGGTTGGCGTGGTGGCGGGTGTGCTTGTTCATCCACCAGCCGTAGCTCATCCCCATCAGCAGGTTCGCGGCGATCCGGCCGCCGATCTCGCTCGGCACGCGCCGGGAGAACACCTGCCGGTGCGCCAGGTCGTGGGACAGCAGGCCGATCTGGGCGAACACGACGGACATCGCCGCCGCCAGACCGAGCTGCCACCAGGTGTCGCCCAGCGCGAACAGGGCGCACCAGCCGCCGACGAACGCGGCGAGCACCAGCGCGGCACGGGCGGCGTAGTAACCGTGCCGCCGGGCGAGCAGGCCCTCGGCGGCGATCCGGCGGCTCAACTGGGCGAAGTCGCTGCCGCCGGTCTCCGGCTGCGGGGCGAGGGCCTCGGGCGCGACCGTCATCGTCGCGGGCTGTGTGGGCATGCCCCGAGTCTGGTTCTCCGGGGCGCCCCGGAGAACGGGGAAATCACCCGTCCCGTACGGGTGTTAACCCCCCTGTCCTCCCCCGGGACAGCCTCACCCCTCCTCCGCCTGGTGGCGAAGAGAGCCTCGAAGGTGTCGCCGCAGCACCACTCGATCGCCAGGACGGCCGTACTCTTCGCGTGGCAGCGGCCGGTTGGCGCGCAGGCGGATCGAAGCAGAGGCCCGCCCAGAGTGGTGTCGCCTCCCTTGGATACAGTTCGCGCACGCGTCGGCCGTATGTTCCACACTCGGACACCAAACGGACCGGCGCGCTCCGCACAACTGATGGGGGACCAGCAGTGCCCAGAAAGCGTCGGGTCGGCCTCGCCGCCGCACTCGTGAGCTCGACCGCCGTCGTGGCCGGGCTGCCGGCCGTGGCCGCGCACGCCGACACCGAGTTCCTGTACGTGATCAAGACTCACAAGGCCTGCTCGGACAGCGGACCGGGGACGCAGAACCAACCGTTCTGCAGCATCCAGGCCGCCGCCGACGTGGTGCAGCCGGGCCAGACCGTGCTCGTCTCCGGCACCGACTACACGGAACAGGTCACGCTGAAGCGATCGGGCACCGCGGACCACCCGATCGCCTTCCAGGGCGAGAAGCGCGCCAACCCCAAGGAGCCGCGCACCCGGATCCGCCCGGGCGGGTACCCCTCGACGGCGAAGGCCCCCCACGCCTTCCTGGCGTCCGGGGTGCACGACATCGCGATCAGGAACTTCTCCATCGACCAGCCCGCGGACGAGGCGGTGCTCGTCCAGGACTCCGAGCGGATCACGGTCGACGGCAACAGCGTGCTGTGGGCGGGGATGCAGATCACGGGCGGGGCGCCGGGCGCCCCGGCCGGCTACACGCCGGGCATCCGCCTCACCGGGAAGACCCGCGACGTCACGGTCAGCCGCAACCAGATCGCCGGCAGCGGCCGGGCGGGCGTGGCCGTCGACCCCGGGGTGACCGGGAGCATCATCACCACCAACGCGTTCACCGGGATCGGCCCCGCGGCGGGCTCGAACGTGATCGTCGCCGACGGCGCACCCGGCACGGTCGTCAACAGCAACACGATCGGCGGCACCTGCGGCACCGGCATCACGCTCAGCGGCGGCTCCACCGGCTCGACGGTGGTGAACAACATCGTCAAGATCTTCCGGAAGTGCGACCCCAACGTCGGGATCGGACTCGCGGTGTCCCCGGAGTCCGTCGCCGGCACCAGGGCCGACTACAACGTGGTGTACGCGGACGGCCCGGCCGACTACGTCTACGACTGGAACGGCATCTTCTACAAGACGCCCGCCGACTTCGCCGCGGCCACCGGCCAGGCCAAGCACGACCTGGCGGTCGACCCCAAGATCTTCACCGCCCCCGCCTCCCTGGAGGACCTGACCCCCACCACCGACACCGCGGCGATGGACTCGGCCGACGCCACCGCGCCCGGCCAGCTCGACACCGACATCTACGGCAACCCGCGCGTCGACGACCCGCTCGTGCCCAACACCGGCACCGGTGTGGGCTACCACGACCGCGGGGCGGTCGAGTACCAGAACCCGTTCGCCGTCTCGCTGACCCTCACGACCGGCCAGTACGGACACCCCCTGGACGCCGAGTTCGGCGGCGGCACGACCTCGCCCTGGTCCCCCGCCACCACCACGCTGGACTTCGGGGACGGCAGCCCGGTCGTGACCGCGCCGGCCTTCCCGCTGACGCACACCTACGCCGAGGGCCACCACACCGCCACCCTCACCGCGACCGACGGCAACGGCACCGTCAAGACGACCACCAGGGACGTCGACACGACGATCGGTCCGCTCACCGCCGGAATCGGGGCCTCCCACTCTGCGACGGACCCCAGGAACGCCTGGGCGTACCTCTCCTTCAACAGCCAGTGGACGGTGACCGGTTACAGCGTCGACTGGGGCGACGGCACCATCGAGACCACCCCGGGGGCGCCTCACCCCGGTGGCATGGTCCGGCACAACTACACCAAGCCCGGCCGTTACCTCGTGCGGTTCACCATCAACGACGACCACGGCCGCACCGCGAAGGCCGACGGCCTCATCAGCGTCAACGTCCCCGATCCGGGTGACCGGGCGATCGCCGGCCGCTGGAGCACCGGCAAGCCCGCCGCCAACGGCCTCTTCAACAACGGCACCTGGGCA
>NZ_JBHYWI010000071.1:0-48569 GCF_042751525.1 Kitasatospora sp. NPDC059408 | reverse complement strand
GCCCCGGAGATTCCGGGGCCCCGCCCTTCGCCGTTCACCCGGGGTCAGCGGGAGGCGGCCCGCTCGGCGGACGCCTTGGCCAGCTCCAGGGTGGCCGTGCTGTTCCTGCCGAGGGCGTCGCGGACCAGCCGGCGCGCCGTGTCGAGGGTGGCGTCCGGGCCCAGCAGGTCCCGCACCCGATCGGGCCGCAGCACGACCGTGTGGTGCGAGGTGGCGCGTACCCCGTGTTCGGACGGCTCGACGGTCCAGCGGCCCGTGTGCGCGGACATCAGCGGCGGCACCTGGGTCTGCTTGTACACGAGCCGCTGCGGCCCGAAGCCCACCCGCACCGACTTCGTGGTGTGCACGGAGCCGTCGGCGGTGCGGGTGTCCATCTCCACGGCCTGAAGGCCCTCGCCGGGCTCGGTGAGCACGAGGCGGCTGACGTGCGGAAGCCGCTCGCTCCACAGGTCGGCCCGCCAGAGGAAGTCGTAGACCTCCTCCCGCGCTCCCGCGACGTCGACGTGGTCGGCGAACGACAGCAGGGCTCCCGGTTCGGCGGCCAGCGACTCGGCTGCGGCCTTGAGCGCGGCCAGCTCGGAGTCGCTGTTGGTGTCCACGGCACGTGCCACCCACTCGCGGGCCGACGGATCGTCGTCGACGACGCTGAAGTCGTGCAGCAGTGTGACACTGCTACCGCCCGGCGCGGACTCGATGATCCATTCGCCGCCCATCGACGCGACCGGCGCGGACGAGACCTCCTGACGGAACCTCACGCGCAGCGTGCGCCGGTCCAGGTCGCGCCGGGAGGTCCACGACCGCACCTCCCCGTTCGCGAACGCCCAGAGCCGTAGCCGCTCCGATTCGCCCTCCACGGCGAGCCGCTCCACGTGCACCGTGGGAGGGAAGACGTGCGGCCAGTCCTCCGCCCTCGCGATCAGGCCGTACACCGCGCTGGGTTCGGCCGCCACGTTGATCGTGTGACGAGTCCTGACGATTCCTTCGCCCGACATGCGGTACCCCTTTCCGAGACATCGCCGCGAGTGTCGGGGCCGGCACTTCAGCCCGGGTGGAGGGCCGCTGGACGTCCCGCGCCGGGGCGGCCTGCCGGGCGTCCGGTCAGACGTCGTGGTCGTACGCCACCGTCACCGGCGCGTGGTCCGACCACCGCTCGGCGTGGGTGTCGGCCCGCTCCACGCGGGCGTCGGTGGCGCGGGCGGCGAGGCCGGGGGTGGCGACCTGGAGGTCGATCCTCCAGCGGATAGACGCCTTTTCGGAAAAGGTCCACCCGTTCGAGCGCAGCCTGTTCGAGGGTGCCCGCTGGCCTGGGCGGTAGGGGGATGCCCATGGGCATCATGACGGCTTCGGCGCCGGTTCGGGCAGTGGTGGGTTCGCGTGTCTCGGACACGCACGGCAACGAGGGCAAGGTCTCGCACCTGATCCAGGCCGAGACGGCGACCCGGCACGCGCTCTCGAAGGAGTGGGAGATCATCGGGTCCTTCGAGGACCTGGACGTCTCCGCCGAGATCACGCCGTGGAAGCGCCCGGACCTGGGGCCGTGGCTGACCGAGCGGCAGGGCGAGTGGGACGCGTTGGTGTGGGCCAAGGTCGACCGGGCGTTCCGATCCGCGAAGGACTGCGCGGACGTGGCGCACTGGGCGGAGGAGAACCACAAGGTCCTGGTCTTCACGGACGACGGCATCACCCTGGACTACCGCAAGGGTCAGGAACGGTCGTTCGGGAACGAGCTGGCCAAGGTCTTCCTGATGCTGGCCTCGATCTTCGCGGAGATGGAGCTCAAGCGGATCAAGGCCCGCGTCACCGCGGCCCACAAGCACCTGCGCAAGACGGACCGGTGGGCGGGCGGGCAGCCGCCGTACGGCTACCGGATCGTCGACCGAGCCGGCGGTGGCCGCACCCTGGAGCCGGACCCGGTCGCCTCCGAGGCCGTGCGCTACATGGGCAGGCTCCTGCTGGAGGAGCAGAGCCAGTGGATGATCGCCACCGCCCTGGAGGCCGCCGGCTTCGACACCCCGGCGACCCACGCGTACAAGAACCAGGGCGACACCTACACGAGCAAGCGCAAGACACCGCCGTCGAACCACTGGAACCCCACCAGCGTGGGCAAAATCCTCCGTTCGCCGGCGACGATGGGCCTGAAACTGACCGGCCGCTCCGTCAAGGCGCGCAAGATCGCCCGCGACGCCAAGGGCCTGCCCATCCGCATGGCCAAGCCGCTGTTCACGGACGAGCAGTGGGCCGCGATCCAGGCGGCGATGGACGAGCGCGCGGTCACCAAGGAGCGCTCGAACGGCGCCTCGCCGTGGCTTGGCGTGCCGCACTGCGACCGCTGCGGGGACCGGTTCTACCGGCAGGTGAACCTCGCCAAGAACGGCAAGATCTACGAGTACTACCGGTGCGCGAAGACCGCGGGCAAGCCCGCCTGCAAGGGCCAGTCCGTCAAGGGCGAACGCGTCACCGCCGCGATCACGGCCCTGGTGGAGCGGTTGGCCGGGCTGGCGATGACGGTGCGCAGGTTCATCCCCGGCGAGGACCACACCGAGCAGCTCAACCACGTCACCCAGGCCATGCGCGAGCTCCGGGAGGAGAAGCGCCGCAACCTGTTCGACTACCCCGGCGGCGACGACGAGTACTCCGAAGCCCTCGAAGTCCTCGTCGACGAACGCCGCCGCCTCGCCGCCCTCCCACAACGCCCCTCCACCTGGGTGGAAGTCGTGACCGGCGAGACCTTCGCCGGCGCCTGGACCCAAGCCGACCAGGAAAGGCGCCGCCAACTCCTCCTCGGCCTCAAGGCCCGCCTCTACATGACACCCACCATCGAAGGCTGGTACTTGCCCAAGGATCTCGTGGCCAGGATCGGGTAGCACGAACGGATCTGCGTGTAGGCGAGTGGGGCGCGGAGGTGGCGGTTTCCGGGGTTGAGCAAGCTCAGCGGTCAGTACAACTAGGTACGTGCGAGCCTGGCGGGCTCCCTTGGCTCGGCCAAGGGAGCCCGCCACTACCGTCCGGTGGACCTGGGCGCTCGCTGTGTCGTGTTCGTGGTCGCAGGGGTGTCGGCATCGGCCGGGCGTTGGTGACCGGACAGCAGGTAGGGCAGTTCGTCGGGGTGCTGTGCGAGCCGGGTACGGCGCCAAGCCGCATCGAACGACACGCTTCCCCGCAGAGCGCGTACCAGGCGCCAGGCCCGCCAACTGGTGCGTGGTGCCAGCAGGACACGCAGGATGGTCGTGCCCGTCGACGGGTCTTTGCCGCGCCGTCGGCGGCGTTGTCCGGGCCGGTTCACGTTTCACCGTCCGGAGCCGGTGCCGAATGACCGTTCAGGAGTGCGCGGGCCTTCGCGGCGTGCTGGGGGCGGTCGGCGTGGTCCATGCCGCCGGCCACGAAGGAGTACAGCACTTGTTTCTGTGACAGGTGCGGGAAGCTGGCGAGGAAGTCGCGCACTACCTCCAGCACTTCGTGGTCGAGTGTCCGCTCGTGGGCGGGCCGGTACTGCGCGAAGACGGCTGAGAGCTTTTCGGCCTCGCTGTGCGGCGGTTTGCTCCAGTCGGCGCGGTCCTGGTCAGCCCACCGTGCGAGGACGGCCGCCGGGTCGGCCAGCTCCGCAGCCAGCGCTTGTGTTCTCTGGCGGCGCAGGATGTCAGCCACGGCCTGGGCCCGCTGGGCTTCAAGCAGTGCTTCGACGGCGCTCTGGTCGGCGGCGGACAGACACAGGTCGAGGGTCGCGGTGAATTCGACCGGCGGTTCGGTCGCCAGTCGGCGGCGTTGGCGCAGGTGCTGCTCCAAGGCGTCCTGGGCTGTCCCGGGGTCGGTGGGGTCACACGTGCGGGAGAGGTCGGCGGCCGCCTTTCGCAGGAGGGTGCGGACCGCGAGGACGATCGCTTCGCTGGTGTCCGGGTAGGGCGGGCCAGTGATCACGGTCGCGGTGATCCGGGTAGTGAAACCGATACCCGGACAGGAGCTCGGCAGCCTCGCCTCGATCCGCCGCAGTTCGCGGCGGATTCTTCGGCGTGCCCGGTGCCCTGTCCACCAAGACGAGGGCACGGCTCAGGCCTCCATGTGCGGGTGGCCGCCGTCGAGGGCTGCCGCCAGGGCCGGGGGGAGCCTGATCTCCTTGCGCAGGCTGATGACCGCCTCGTCGTTGGGCACTCCCGGCTCGCCGAAGATGAGGGCAGCGACCGGGGTGGAGTACAGGTGCTGCACGACGACGTCCTGCAGCACCTCGACGACGATGTCCGGCGGGACCAGCCCGGCGCTTTTGGCCTGGGCCCAGGCGGTGAGCAGGTGCTTGCTCTCGGCGACCACCCGGTCGTCGGCCAAGGCGGCGCTCCAGCCACGGACCAGGGCCTCCTTCACACCGGTATCGTTCTGGGCTGAGGTCAGCAAGGCCTGCAGGACGCGGGTATCGGTGGTGGGGTCCAAGAGGGCGAGGAAGGCCCGGTGGCCGGCGAGGTGCTTGCGTTCGGTGGCCCACTTGAGGACTGTGGCCCACACCCGGGGCAGGTGCCCTTCTCGCGTGGCGATGTCCCGCAGCGCCTCCTGCGCTGTGGCCACGGCCTCGTCCTTCTCGGGCCGGTCCAGAATATGCCGAAGCCGCACGAGTGCCTGGCGCGGGTACTGGTCCGCGAAGGCGCCCTGGCAGACCTTGGCGATGGTGGTGGCCACGGCTGGTGAGGGATCCTGCGCCCAGGCGAGCAGGCGCGCTCGCACGGTCGCGCCGAGCGGGTCGGATTCGGCGGCGATGCCGAGGATGCGTGCGATCAGGTCGCGGTGTTCGGCGCTGTCGGGTCCGGAGTCGATCCAGGTGTGGAACCGGTCGATGACACGGATGTCGTTCTCCGTGGTGGCCAGGGCTACGAGCAGGTCGCTGATGGCGGCGATCCGGTCGGCGCCGGGCTGCTTGGGCTGGATCATGGCATCGAGCCACTCCAGCAGGTGGGGATGGATGTCGGCGCGTTGCTGCCACAGGTGCAGGACGACGGAGAGGGTGTATCCGGGCCGATAGTCGAAGGAGACGGTCCGCCCGCGGACCTGGGCCCCGACGCTTTCCAGTCGCGCCCTCAGGTCAGGGCCAGTCAGAATGGTCCGCACGTCAGTCTTCCGGTTGTCCTTCAGGAGGGCGCGGGCCGCGTCCTGGACCGAGAGGGCGTCGTGCCCGTCGAGGAAGACGCTGGCGATGAGCAGGGCTCGGTCGTCCGGGTTGTCATCGGTCGTCTCGAAGACTTTCTGGACCTGGTGGCGCCACTGCAGGAAGGTGTCGATGGCCGTGCGCACGCCTGCGGCCGAGTCGTCGGCCGTAGCCAGCAGGCGTGCCAGGCGGGCGGCGTCGGCCGGAGAGCTGCCAGCGGTCAGCAGGTGGGCTGCCTCGCCCGCCGGCGAGCTGTTGAGAAGGTACAGGCGCTCCGCCTTGCGATGCAGGAGCTCCAAGTGCTTCCTGGCCACAGCGAGGGCGGGCGGGCGGGTGATGGCGTGGGTGACAACCGTTGCCAGTCCCGGGGAGGACTCGGGCCATGTGCACTCAGCGGTGACGACGACCAGGAACGACCCCACGTCGCGCAACGCCTGCGCATGGGCGAGCAACTGCCCGGCCACTGTTTGGCGGTTCCTCCATCCGCTCATCTCGGCGGCGACGTCCAGCAAGTAGCCGGTGCCGGGCTGGGCTGGCAGAAGGGTGGCGTCCGGGGAGTCCGGGTCTTCCCAGTCGGGGCTGACCTCCTGTATGGCCAGCGGCTCTTCGCCGTCGACGCGGACCTTCTGGGCCACCTCCCACAGGGCACGCAGACCGACGGAGCGCTTCCCCAGACCGGCTGCGCCGTCGATGACCGCGAGCGCGGGCCCTTCGCCGGTGAGTCGGGCGACGAGCTCGGCCACGACGGGCTGGCCGGAACCCGTCAGTACACCGTCGACCCACGCCAGGCGCACAGCGTCGAGATCGGCAGCCGGGACGTCGGCCGCGGGCAGGAGTGGCTTGGCCGTCATGGTGACCGAGCCGCCCGCCACGATGATCTGGGAGCCGGTGTTGCCACGAACCGACACTCGCAAGCCGACCGCCTCGACGGGGCGGAGCACGGTCGCAGGTCCCTGCGCCGCGCCGTCGGTGGGTGTGTGATCGCTCACCGGCCTGACTCCGGGGACCGGTAGTGGATGCCGCCGCCGGCGTTGATGGCACCAGAGGCGATCACGACCTGGCTGTTGGTGTTGTGGTGCACGCTCGTGCGGGCTTGCGGACCGCCCTCGGCGGCCGCCACTTGGTCGATCAGCTCCTGGAGGGCCTCGGCCGCGTCCGGGCGCTTGAGCAGACGGGCAGCGAGCTGGATCGTGAGCTGCCCCCGCAGCCGCCCCTCCAGGCCCTCCTGGCCCTGGCCCTCAAGCAGTTGGCGACGTACCTCGTCGATGAGCCGCAGCTCCTGCTCGACGACCTCATCAGCACCCTCTGCCTGCCCACTGCCTCTGCCGAAGAACCGGGCCACCGCGTCGCGGGCAGTGCTCCAGGTGCTCTTGGCCATCTCCACCACAAGCGCGGCCGCGCCCGCATCAGCGACCTGCATGACGTCCATCAAATCCCCCCCAAGCTAAATTCTCGCCCCACAGGAAAATGCAGTCACTCCCGTGGCTCGTGCGCTGATCAAGGCTGGACTCTGACCCTAGAGTCCCGCAATCGAACTGTTCTTCCAGCGTGCATAGTGGACAATCGCCTCTCCGCCCTCACGCAGCGGCGACGGGCAAGGAAGTGCACCCCACGTGCCATGGGAGAGGAGTGGCGGCGCTGGTCAGCGGTGCCATGGGGCCTGCGATGGAGACATTCCCTCTGCTGTGAAGTCAGCTCGCGATTGTCCGAAAATCCCTGTGATAGCGGACCCGCTCATTCCCAAAATGCCGGGGCGCCACACGGAGAGCTGCGAGGAACGATGGGGGGAAAAGAGACTGAGAGTCACTCATCAGAAGCGGTGCTCGAACGGCGCCTCGCCCTGGATCGGCGTTGCGCACTGCGATCGCTGCGGGGATCGGTTCTACCGGCAGGTGAACCTCGCCAAGAACGGAAGGATCTACGAGTACTACCGGTGCGCGAAGACGGCCGGCAAGCCCGCCTGCAAGGGCCAGTCCGTCAAGGGCGGTCGCGTCACCGTTGCGATCACCGCATTGGTGGAGCGTTTGGCCGGGCTGGCGATGACGGTGCGCAGGTTCATTCCCGGAGAGGACCACACCCAGCAGCTCAACCACGTCACCCAGGCCATGAAGGACCTGTGCGAGGAGAAACGCCGCAACCTGTTCGACTACCCCGGCGGCGACGACGAGTACGCCGAAGCCCTCGAAGTCCTCGTCGACGAACGCCGCCGCCTCGCCGCCCTCCCACAACGCCCCTCCGCCTGGGTCGAGGTCGAGACCGGGCGGACCTTCGCCGACGCCTGGACCCAAGCCGATCAGGAACACTGGCGCCTCCTCCTCAGCCTCAAGGCCCGCCTCTACATGACACCCACCATCGAGGGCTGGTACCTGCCAGCCGAACTCGAAGCACGAGTACGACAGACGAAGAGTGCTGCAAGCTCGGTGTCGGGCGCGTGATGCGCGGGACCGTCGGGGCTACCGACGAACTTGCGGGCGATGCCGGCCGTCTCGTCGCTGACGATGAACCGGGGGGCCGCGCGCAGGTTCAGCTCCCAGCCTGGCGGGCGGTGGTCGCGGTCCTCGGCGCGCAGCGCGGCCAGCTCCTCGGCGTACCGGACCTCGGCAAGCGGTCGCTGGAGCTACTCCCCGGTGGTGGTCGTGGTCACGGCGGCCCTTCCTGGGCGGTCGTCGCTGAGGTGGCGAGGGGTCACAGCGTGGTCAGCTCGGTGAGGTCGGCGATCACCTCGGAGGCGATCACCGGGTCGAGCTCGGCAAAGGTCGGGAAGGTGCGGTTGTGGGTCCAGTAGTCGCCCGGGCGCCTGTCGAGCCAAACCGTTTCCACCCGCTGCTCGGGGTACGAGTCGAACATGCCGACGGCGATGCCCTCCTCCGGAGCGATCACCACGTAGAGGTCGGACCCGACCCGGCGGGACAGCCACTGCTCGACGCCGTTGTCCTGGGGTTGGCCGCGCCGCCAGCCGCGCCGTTCCATGCCGACCAGCCGGGTGGTGGGCAGCACCGGACCGTTCTCGAAGCGGCTGAGGCGGTGGCCGGCCCGTTCCTCGTCGGTCAGCGCGTACACCGGGCGGTCGAGCTGGCAAAACGGCTGCAAGATCTCGTGGTCAGCGAACAGCTCAGACCAGTCGGCGAGGCCGTCGCCGAGCAGGAGCGGATGCGCCAGCCGGACGGAGGCCGTGGCCGGCAGCGCGAACGCCTCGTCCCGGACGTCCGCCAGGGTGCGGTCCTCGGCGACGCGGAACGCCGTCACCGTGCCGTCCGTATCGGACAGCCACACCAGGCGGTGCACCAGGTGCCACAGCAGCGGGTGCCCGACGAAGAGCTGGTCGAACTCCTGTGCCGTCCATGAGCGCTGGGTGACCATCGCCTCTTCCAGGCGGCGGATCTGGTCCGCCGCCATCGTGCGGACATCCTTCTTCAGCGCGGCGAAGCGCTTGCGCTCGGCGGATGCCAGCTCGGCGTCGTCCCCCGCCCCCGGAGCGGGCAGGTCCTTGCGGCGGGCGCCGGCCGCGTTCAGCACGTACGGCTTGAGCCGCTCGTCGAAGCCGACCGTGAAAGTCCGGGTGCCGTAGTCGATGACGGTGGTCCGGTCGGCGTCCAGCCCGAAGTCCGGGACCAGGCGGTCGGACAGCTGCTCCCCGGTCAGGCCGAGACCGGCTGCCACCTCGGAGATCTTCTCCTGGGCCCGGGTCTTGAGCGCCTTGAACTTCACCCGCTGTGCGATGCCGTGCAGGTGCAGCAGGGCCACGTCGGTGCCGATGGCGGCCAGCACCTCCAGGCCGTCCACCGCACGGTGGTGGGCTCCCTCGCCCGGCCAGGCGCAGAGCACCGGCGTCAGCCGGCGGACCGTATCGTCGTCACCGAACCGGCCGAGTACGTGAAGCGCCCAGCCGTCCTGGGCCGGCATGCCGGCCAGCCGCCACTGCTCGAACACCGCCCAGCAGAATTCCGTCAACGACCGCGGCTCGCACAGCCAGACCACCTGGTCGAGGCCCGGGTAGAACGCCCCGGGCGCGGATAGCGCGAGCATGGTGAGCACGTGCCGTACGGCCTCGGCGGGCAGGGCGCCCTCGCCGCCGCGCAGCAGCAGCTGCGGCAGCATCACCGGCTCCGTCCAGTCGCAGGGCGGGGGCAGCTTCGCCGGGAGCGCGGTTACCAGCGGGTCGGCCGAAAGCAGTGCGCTCACGGCCTCCTCCGCCTTCGGCCCGTACGCGCCGGCCATCGCGCGCACCGCCGCCGCGCCGTGCGCCTCGGCGATCACCCGCAGGGCCTGCTCGGCGCCGAGCCGGGCCGCCCCGGCCTTCCCGAGCGCGGCGGGCACCAGCAGTCGGGCCGCGTCCACGCCGTGCCGGGTGAACCAGGAACGCGCGGTGCTCCCGGCCGACTTGAGGCGAACCAGCCAGTCCGCCATGGTCTCGGCCACTCGGATGTCCAGGTACGGAAGCAGTAGGGGCGCGTGCGTGGCCGGGTTCCCCAGCGCGGCGGCCCGGATCGGTTCGACGGCGTCCGTCCCGAAGCGGGCGGCGACTCGGCGCAGGGAGTCCCCGGAGTGCCAGATGCGCTCACCGGCGCGCCACTGCGCGAGCAGGGGCCGGGCCAACTCCTCGTCGCCGTACGCGAACAGCGCGAGCTCGGTGTGCTGTCCGCCGCGCAGCCGCGCGTCCTCGGGTTGCCCGATCCTGGCCCGGATCGTGGCCGCGACCCTTTGCCAGTCGTCGTCCGACCAGCTCGTGTACCAGGACTCGGAGTTCGCCGCCCATGCCTCGCGCTCACCCGGCAGCCACCGCATCTGCGGTTCCTTCGGCGCGCTGAGGCCGGTCAGCACGCGGGGCTTGCCGGCGGAGCGCGGCCGCGTCCACGGCGGGCTGGTGAACAGCTCCGGCAGCGAGTCGGGGCCGACCTCCGGCACCCGCTCGCCGAGGTCGGTGAGCGGCTCGACCAGGGCCGCCTGCTCCGGCGTCAGCTCCGGTAGCAGTTCGAGTGCGGTCGCGCGGTGGACGGCGACGTGGCTGGCGAGGAGTTGCCGGGCGAGCTGCTGCGTGGCCGGGTCGGTGGAGGCCACCGCGGCCTCGGCGAGCAGGCGCAGGGCACGCCGGGGGAAGCGGCGGAGAGCGGCCATGAGAGCGGCGCGGGTGGACTTGATGCCGTCCTGCTGGGCCAGCAGCCCCCGGAAGCCCTCGTCGGAGGGGAGCTCGGCGAGCGCGTCCAGGATCCGCTTCCTGCCGTCCTTGTGGTGGTAGCTGGAGGCCAGGTCGTGCAGCATCACCGGTGCCGCGTGGCCGCCGAGGCCCTCCGCCACGGTCGCGATGATCTCGGTGGACCAACCGTCATAGCCCAGGCTCGGCAGCGGGGGGAGCTTCGCCAGCGGTTCCGCCGAGGAGAGCGAGCACAGCAGCATCGACCACTCGACGGCGGCCAGACGGGAGCCCGACGCGACGCACTCCTCGACCCAGGCGGTCTCGGACGGCACCAGGTACGCCGCCACCACCAGGCGGGTCAGGCTGTTGCGGCAGTCCGTCAGGGCCTCGACCGCCGCGCGGTGGGTCTCGTCGTCGCAGGCTGCCAGCAGCGACCGGACCCGGTCCGCGGCGGGGCGGTATGCGCCGTGCCTTTGGTTGGCCCTGCGCCGGACGCGGGGGTGGACGGACCTCTGGTGGATCCAGTCGGTCTCGACAGCCGTCGTGAACAGCTCGACGGTGGCCCTGGCCGCGAACGGCAGGCCGAACTCCGCCACCCAGGCGTCCACGGCCACGCAGATCCCGTTGTTGCTGCGGTACGAGAACACGGCGGCGAGCACCGCCGCACCGAGCGGGTCCCGGCTGCCGGACTGGTGGGCACGGGCGGCCGCGACCAGCTCCGGGTCACTGCGCTCCGAGGTGAGCGTCTGCTCCAGCCAGTCCCCCATCTGCCGCAGCCCGTCTCGGTACGAGCTCACCGGCTCCTTCCCCGGCGCGGACGGCTTCCGGGGAATGCCGCCCCGGCGCGGGATCAGCGCCCGACGCCAGGCGTCCGGCATGACGAAGACGTCCTCGTCCTCGGGACCGGCGGCCTCGGCCGTGGGCGCGGACACACCGGGCTGCGCCACGGGGACCGGATCCGCCGCTGCACCCGGCTCCGTACCCGCCCCCGCACCGATCTCGCGGTAACCCTTGCGCTCCTTCTCGGCGACCACCTTGGCGAAGTGCGTCTGCGCCTCCTCCAAGGTCGGGAACGCCTTGACCTGCTCCCGCCCGTTCGTACCGGACCGCCCGTACCGCACGGTCACCGCGGCACCGTCGACCGCAGCCTCCCAGAACTTGTCCGAGTCGCCCTCGACGAACTCCCAGCGCCGCACAGCTCCGCCCCTCCCCTCGAACTGATGATCAGGAGACGAACGCTAGCGAGCCCCACCGACAAGTCCCCGGCCGACCGCCCCCGCATTCACCTCCCCGTCGAAGTCATCGTGCGCGGGCGCCTCGTGCCTCAGCGAGCGGCGTACACGTCCTGGACGTATCGGTCGGCGTCGATCAGTGACTGGAGCCACGTCTCGGCGTTGTCCTCCCGCACGTCGGAGGTGTGGCTCAGGTGGAGGGCGCGGAACGCGGCACGTACGCCGGGGCCATGCGGGCGCCATCGCCGCGGACGTAGACCTGGGCCCCGGCTTCGAGCAGGGACCAGACCTCCTCGCCCTCCGCCGCGATGCGGTCATGGACGAAGCGTGCGCCCGTCACCGGATGCTCACTGAAGGCCGGGCGCAGCGAGACCGAGCCTTCCTGCAGCTTCGGCCACGGCCCCCGCCACTGCATCGGCGACACTCTCAGCGCGTCACCTCGGCCGGGTGGGTGCTGCCGGATTCGGTACGCGCCAATTGAAGACCCACACCCCCTGGGAGTGAGTGGCTCCAAGGACCCGCCCCGTATTCCGGAGCCAAGGGTTGGCCTTCTGGAACGGGGCGAAGTTGTCGTTGGAGATGATGACCCCATTGACCTCGTCAGCGATGCTGATCACCAGTGCGTCGCCCCGGCCCTCGGTCCCGGCCGGGGGCTGCACAACCTCGCCGTTGGCGATGGCAGCCTCAACCTGGAGGCGCTCGTCGGCGGACACGTCGTGGCGCAGTGTGGCGTCGACCACAATGTGAATGTCGCGGTCGGGATGCTTGAACCGCAGTGACCGGATCGCCGCCTCCAGTGCCGCGAAGCTCGGTTTGCCGCCCGCTGTGCGTGGGGGCCGGCCGTTCCAAGCAAGGTTGGAGCCGTCCACGATGAGCGGCGGAGCTTCGGTGCTTGCGTAGGTTGTGCGAGGTGAGGAACGCGGCGGGGCGGGCTTGGGTGCCCCGTCCCCCTGGTCGTTGGGCCGGGCTTGCTTCGGGTGGGTCGGCGTGGCGGCGGGCCGGGCGGCCGGGGCGAGGGTGAGTAGGCGGTCGAGTTCCTTCTTTACCTCCGGCAGGACGTTCCCGTCGCCGAACACCTTCACTTCTCCGTCGAGGACGACCTCTCCGGTCTTCTGAAGGGTCGCCTTGACGGTCAGCAGTCCTTCCTTGCTGTAGGTGTACTCCAGATCGAAGACCCTATCCTCGCCTGTGAACGGCCGGGGGTACGTGAGGACGAGGTCAGCCAGTTTGACGTTGTCCGGGTGGTCTACATCGCGGTCCGGGTCTCCCTCCCAGACCTCCACGGTCAGGCGGGAGACGTTGTCCTTGTGCGGTTCGTATGACTTCATGCGCTGCTGGGGCAGACGCATGTTCCGGTCGATGAGGGCGCTGAATCCTCGCCGACCCTCGCGGTCCTTGGTGATCGTGCCGAGGGCGTGTGTGTTGACCACACGGATGATGCTGTTCAGCTCGCCGTCCATGGCCGCCGCGCTGATCGCGGCTCCTTCGGCCACCGCAGTCATGGGGTCGCACAGTGCGGTGTCGACGAGTTCGCAGTCGAGTGCTTCGGAGACCGCGGTGCGTACCGCTGGGATTTGGCTGCTGCCACCGATCATCAGTACGGCAGTGAGATCCCGGGGGTCGATCCGAGCCTGCTCCAGGCATTCTTCCACGGGATCGAGCGCACGGCTGATGAGGTCCTGGATGGCCTCGGAGAACTCGTCCTGTCCGATCTCGACGAGGGCACCGTCGGGCGTCTGGACGCCGACCGACTCTTGATGGGAGAGCAGGATCTTGGCTCGCTCAATGTCAAGGGCGAACATCCGCTTCTCTGAATCGCTCCAGCGCCCGCGAGCGGGCGCCCGGTCGAGGACCATGCTGCGCAGCCGAGCGTCGATCTCCAGGCCGCCGAGGCGGCTCACTCCTCGGCTCGCCTTTTCGTCGAAGAAACCGTCGTCGTGCAGGAGCAGGGTGGCGTCCATCGTGCCGCCGCCCCAGTCGAAGACCAGGAACTCGCCGTCGACCTCCATCTCGTGGGCGTAAGCGATCGCAGCTGCCGTCGGTTCGTTCAGCAGCGTGCGGACCGTGATTCCGGCGGCACGGGCTGCCTCGCGCGTGCGGAACCGGGCCGCGCCGGTCGCGTTGGCGGGCACCGTGATGACGGCCTCGCGGATCTCGGTGGCGGCTTCCTCCTCGGCGGCCCTGGCGATGGCGTGGAAGACGCCGGCCGCGGCGGTGGTCGCAGCGAACCGTTCACCGCTCAGCTTGACGAACGGTTCCTCCCGCAGCATCCGCTTGCACGCCTCGACGGCCTGTTCAGAACGGAGCTTCGCCTCCCAACCGAATAGCGTGCCCGGCCGCAGGGAACTCGTGCCGACAACCGACGGGTAGAGCAGCTCGAAGCCCCTGCGCCTCCAGTTGGCGTCCAGGCCTTGCCCGCCGATCTCCAGCAATTCGACGTACTCGCCGTTCCACTGTGCGGCGACAGAGTTGGCGGTCCCGAAGTCAATTCCGGCTGCCGTCATGCTTCCTCTCCCCACCCCGTAGCAGCGGGGCCGGCGACGCGCCGGAGTTGTCCCGCAAGAATGACTTTCCCTGTCAACTCGTCGACGTATGCCGGACTCAGCAACTCGAGAGCGTCTCCCGCGCCCTCCGTCACTACGAACCGGTCGCTTGCTTCTGGTTCCGTGACTCGCAGCAGCCGCAGTTCTCGCAGATGTGCGCTCATCGCACTCTCGACCACCTCGGGGCTGTCTCCGGCGCGGGACCGAAGCAGCGCGTCGATTTCGGCGAGGCGTCCGGCAAATTGGGCGCGCGTACGGAATTCGTCCAGCACCGCCTTGCGCACGGCCGCGGCAAGCACCCCAGACGGCGGCACCTCGTCGGACCCGGCAGCCTCCAGCGCCTCCGGGACGCGTTCCACAACTCCCTTGATCACCGTCATCGCGTCGATCGGGTCGGGACGGACGGGAGAATCACCAGCGCTCGTCCGCACCGACTCGGCCGAGGGCTGGGAGCCCCGTTTCCTGTGACGCCTCAGACCCCCAGGTTTATGGGGTGGCTCCGAACTCCTTGCACCGGTCGGTACCCGGCCGCAGGCTGGGCAGCGGAGGCGGGTGCGCTCGCTCCTGGGAGACTTCTCATTCTTTGCAGACATCAGGCTCGGCTCTGCTTCGTTCGGGTAGGGGCGGTGAACCAGGAAGCGGACGTCGCAGCGGTCATCGCGGGGAACTGTGGCGGTCGAGATGGGGGGCAGTAGTCCGGAAATCGTCGAGGAGTTCGACGGCGGCGCGGGCACGGATGGCCTCCAACTCGTCGGCACTTGTCATCGGGGTCCGGCGGGACAGGGCTTCCACCGGAGGCACAAGATGTCGCGGCACCTGAGAGGGCATGACGTACCGCGGCGGGTCAAGTGGCAACCGGTAGAAGACATCCCAGCCCGCCTCTTCGCGCAGCGCGCCACGAATACGGTCCTCGGCCAAGTTCAGAGCTGACTGGGCCTTGGCATCTCCCTCGTGGTGACGGAATATCTCCCGGCAACGTTCCTCCCAACCGTCGGCACCGTGATCCAGACCGATTTCAAGGAACGGATTGCTGAACGGGCTGCGGTCGTTCCGCTTCGTCCCCCTCCACGCGCGCAGGAGCCGGAGGTTCCGTTCGGCTGCGGCACCGCGCTGCGCCGCAGCCTTCTCGGCGTGTTCTTCGGCGGAGTCGAGCAGTTTCTTCCGTGCTACAGCCGATTCGTGCGTCTCGCTCTGTTGCATGGCCGCGTACGCGGCGATGGCATGCCCCTCCTGGACCAGCTCTGCGGGGACCTTCCGGCCGCTACCGCCGCGGGTGAGGGAATGCGCCTGAAGTGCCGCCGCCTCCGTCTCGCCGGCCCTGACCAGGTTGTAAGCCCGGTTCGCGGCGACGAGTGCGTAGAAGGGACTGCGTCCGGCGTCGATGAGCTCCTGTGGCTTCCACAGAGTTGCCATCAGGCGCCAGAGCCCGCGGTCCTCAACCATGCTTAGCGGCCATTGACCGGACACAGCGCCCGACTTGAGATCGCGCAATTCGATCTGCTGGGCTCGGGGCAGAGCCACGTCAAGCGCATCGAGAGCGGTTGTGTCTCCGTCCAGTACGACGTCGTACAGGAGGTCCCACAGATCGTCCGGTTCCTGCCGGATGAGCGTCTCGCCGCTCATGAAGGCCTGTCGGCGTAGATAGGCCTGCCAGCCGAGCCGTCGCGCCTCCTCATCGGTAGTCTTCTCCGGTACGAGACGCGCACGCAGATAGAGACTCTCATGGTCATCGCGTGCTTGCCAGGGCACGTCCTCGGCCAGGAGACCACCACGGTCTATCAGATCGTCGATGACGGTCAGCGGAGCCCAGGCGAGAAGCCCGTCCAGGAAGCGGTTGGGGATGGGGATCGCGCCACGGGTGGCCGCGGTCGCAAAGAGGGAGTATGCGGGACCGCCTGTCACTGAGAGGGCACGCTTGCCGACGAGGTCCAGGCTGGGCGCTGTCGAACACAGCAATCGGTACCGTTCCAGGCCCGCCTCGTTGATCCAGCGCACTCCGGTGCCCCAGAGGTTGCGCATGTGGCCGAGGACCGACGCCGCCGACAGGTGGCTTAGCCCGGTCTGGACCGCGGGCAACAAGACCTCGCGGTCCGGATCCCCTCCGAGCGCCCGCGTGAGTACTGCCCTCTCCGTTTCGGGTATACCGGCGAGCGCCACCATCTCCGAAAGCATTGCCAGCACGGCTTCGACGGCCTCGCTGCCCCCGACACCGAGCCAACGCCACTTGCGCAGGACGAAACCGCTCACACCCGAGGGACTCTGCCCCTCCCGGCGTTCATTTGCCCGTGTCAGGCGCTCTCGTTCCACGGCCTTCGCCACTTGCCGGGCGGCGACCGGGTCCGTCATCTCGTGCACAGCCGACAGGCTACCCGGGCGGCCTGACAATCCATCTGGTCTCGTACGTATCGTGACCTTGGCGAGAGATGGTTCGGGATCGCTGGCAGAGCGCCGTGGAGCAGGGCCATTCTCCGTACTCCCTCAACAGCTTCTTCATGCTGCCCGGGCAGTCCAGATGAACCCCACCGACACCCGCTACGACCAGCACGTCTCGGATCCGGGACGCCCTCATCAACGCTGGGTACCACTCGCCTTCCTGGCCGCGATGGCGGCAGCGGCGTCAAAGGGGGCTGCAGAAACGGTTCCTGCCCCATGGTTGACCTCACCGTGACAGAGATCTGGCGACTCCTGGCAACTGGCCGTCCGCACGGCCCGCGTCCGCCACGGTGCTCGCCCCGCGCTCATTGCCTTGAACTGGTCCATCGGGCGACGGGAACGCCAGGCCGTCGCCCGCCGCTGCCACTATCAACGCCGGCTGCACACGATCGAGGGACGGTCTCATCAAGACCGCCTCTGATGGAGCACCAGCCCACTACTCTCCATCGCGCAGCCCTCTGAACAGGCAAAACGTCGAAGTCGTGCTGGAGTACTACTTGGCAGAGCCCAGGTTCTCAGGCCTGGTTATGGAGCGCTGTTCGTTCGGGCTGTGCAGGGTCGAGACGAAGAACTCAGGGCGAGGCTCCGGGAGTTACTGGAGCCTCGCCCTGCAGGTATTTCCGCCAGCTCACCTTATGCGGGTGGTGGCTGCGCTACGGGGTTCGTTCTGGTGCGATGGTCCACTGCTGGTTGGCCTGCAGGCCGGGGCAGTTCCAGATACCGAGGCGGGTTCCCTGGTCGGTGGCCCAGCCGGGGAGTTCGAGGCATCGGCCGCCAGGGTTGGCCGCGTCGACGGTGGCGGGAAGGTAGATGCGGCCGTCGGGGCGCATGGTCCACTTCTGGCCGTCGGTGCCGTTACAGGTGGTGAGGATGACGCGGGTGCCGTTGGCGAGGGCGTTGTCCTTGGTGGAGAGGCAGTAGCTGCCAGCGCGGATGGTGCCGTCGGTGGCGAAGTTGAATCGCTGGTTGACGGTGTTCCAGCAGTTGTAGATGGCGAGTTCGGCGCCGTCGCGGGGACCGCCGGAAGCGTCCATGCACTGCGAGCCGACGCTGTTGGGGTGGACGGAGAAACTTGCGTCGGTGTAGCCCGCGTTCTGTGGCCCGTCGAGCTTGTCGACCTTGCCGGCGACGCCGCTGGGGTTCAGGCCGGGGTAGATCGTGATGGCGTTCTTGGTGTCGACGGCCCAGAGCGAGACGTTGTCGCCGTTGTAAAGGGTCGCGGCGCCGATACGAGGGTAAGTGGCCGCGGGCACTGGGGTGGTGGTGAGTTTGATTCCCTTGCCGGGCGCGGTCAGCGCGGAGTAGTCAACGGATCCGTCGGCATTCCAGCCGAGCGGGTAGGCGTAGACGTCGCCGGTGGTGCGGTTGCGCGCCCACAGCGTGGGCTGGTTCGTGGCCGCAGTCGCCGCGGGAGCCTTCGGATTGGTCGTGATGCCGTTCGCGGCACCGGGGTTGATCAATTCAAGGTCGCTCCAGCTGCCGGAAGCGGTGGGGATGAGTGTTGCGCTGCCGAAGGCGTTGCCGGACGGGTTGAAGATGTAGAGCTTGTTGTTCTCCAGGGTCATGACGGAGGTCTGCTTGGTGAAGACCGTCTTCGTCGGATCGCCGACCTTGGGACCCACGGCCTCGCCCTTGGGAGTGCCGAAGGCGATCACCTGCGAGACATCGCTCCAGTCCTGCGAGTTGTAGCCGTCGCAGGCAGTGTTGGTGGTGCCGTAGATCATGCAGGCAGGCCGCGCTGGCGTGATGGGCGTGAGCGTGTCGAAGTGCCCGCCGCCGTCGTTGGTCAGGATGTACAGGACGGATTTCAGCGCGGGCGCGTTGTCCTTGGTGTAGTGGGCGACGAGCTGGTCGACGGGCTGACCGACGGTGAAGGCGCCGCGGTGGCTGATCTGGTAGTCGGCCCAGGTGGCGCCGTAGTTGTTGTTGCCGGGCGCGGCGGCGGCGGGAGCTGCGGTGGAGGAAGCCGGGTCGGAGGTACCTCCGATGATGCGCAGGTCGCCGTTCTTGTCGCTGAGGACGATGTCGGCCTTCTGGTCGTTGTCGATGTCACCGAACAGGGGCTGGGTGCCGGGCTTCCAGGGCACGTAGAAGTTGTAGATGGCGGGCTGGCTGTAGTTGCCGGCGTTGTCCATGGCCTGGGCGTAGAGGGTGTTGGTGCCCCACTGGTGCGGCTGGTAGCTGTATGCCTGACCGGCCGGCAGGGTGCCGCTGTCACCGCACTTCCAGCCGACCACCACGGTCGAATCGGTGCTCACGCGAACACAGGCGACGCCGGAGGCCTGTAGGCCGGCACCCGGGGACGGGTCGTCGGCGTTGATGGTGAACGTGCCCCAGTCGTTCATGTACTTGGCCGGGGTGGGGTTGGGGGTGCCGGACGGTGGGAAGTCGGTGGAGCTGATGCTGACGCGGGGGTTGGTCTTGTCGACGCGGAAGTAGCACCAGGCGCTCTGCGGCGAGGTGAGGAGGCCGTCGGCGGACTGGGCGTACCAGCCGTACTGGTGGCCGTCGCTCAGGGACCCGACAGGCAGGGTGTAGCCGGGGTTGTTGTAGCTGCCGAGCCAGCCGCCGTTGTTGCTTCCCAGGCTGAAGTTGGGGTCGTTGTCGTCCCACAGGTGGAAGCCGGTGTAGAGGTTTTGGCCGCTGGGTGAGTAGCTGCTGGCGGTGAGGTTGATGTTCTGGTTGCTGCCGACCCAGCCGGGGTTGTCCCAGGGGTGGGTGCCGCCGGTGGTGCACTCGGCCTTGCTGTTGTTGCTCGCGAAGCCGGGCGCGGGGATGGTGTGTGGGCTCCACACGGTGGGGGTGATGTCGTAGGTGGTGGTGACGCTGGGGTTGCTGGCGATGGTGTGGCGGTACTCCTTGGTCCACTCGGTGTCGCTCGGGGCGATGCCGATGGTCCAGGTCGCCCACTTGCCGTTGGCCGCCTGCTTCATGATGTCGGTGACGTCGACGGCCATCGGGCCGGAGCCGGTGATCGGCTGTCCGCCGACGTAGGAGCAGCCGCCCATGACCTGGTTACCGTTGTCGTTGCAGGGCTGCTGGTACCAGTTGGTGTCCCCGCCGATGCCGGTGGGGGCCCAGTAGACGCCGAGATTGGTCGCGGTGCTGGGGCTGGAGGCGCCGGTGACCTGGGCGTTGAGGGTCGATGTGTACAGGGTCGGCGGGACCTCCGCACCTCCGACCTGGGTGTAGATGGCTGGGTTGACGCCGAACTGGAAGTACGCCCGCTGCCGGCCCGTGTTGCCGCAGTCCAGGCTGGGGTCGGAGCTGTGGTAGCCGCAGAATCCGGTAGCGAGGTTGGACTTGGTGTTCCAGTTCTTCGCGCTCTTGTAGTTCTCCTGGACCTCGACGGAGCTCTGGGTGTAGCTGGTGACGGCGGTGAGCGTCGGGTCCAGGTACCAGGGACCGGTGCCGGAGCCGAGCGCCTTCTGGTCAGGGGTGAGCTCGATCGCATCACCCGTGACCCTGGTGCTGATTGCGGCGATGTTCGCGCCATCGCCCGGAGCCTCGGCCGTCGACGGGACGGTTCCTGCGGGCACGGGCGCCGACTCGGCGGCAGGTGCTGCGGTCAGCGCCGTGCGGGCGTACGACCTGGAGGCGACGGCCGAAGCTGAGGGCGCGGGCTTGGCGGAGTCCCACTGCAGGGGGGCGGGGGAGCGGAACCGCAGGCCGCCCTTGTCGTCCTTGACGTCGATGCTGCCCTTGTCGTCGGAGGCGACCGTCAGGCCCTGGGCGGTGAGCGGGAAACGCAGGGTCTTGAGCGCCGGGTTGGCCGCGGCCTCTGCCGTGCGCACGACGATGACGTCGCGCCAGCCGCCGACCGGCAGGGCGGTCACCTGGAGGTCCACACCGGGCAGAACGTTCGCGTACGTCGCCGTGTCCCCGTTCAGGGCCGGCTTTGGCAGAGCGAACGGGGCGCCCACGGACAACGTCTTGCCGTCGGCCGTCGCCACAGTGGCCATCGGACCGCTGCCGCCTCCGGAGAACATCAGCGCGGTACCGGCGACGGCCGGGCTGATCGAGCCATCGGGATTCTGGCGGAGGGTGGAGTCGATGTCGGCCCAGCCGCCGGCCTGCTTCACCCGGACCGGCAGCGCGTTGTCCGTCGTTGACAGGGTGCCGTTGGGGTTCGCCACGGTCTTCGACGCCACATCGGTCATCGCGTCCACAACGACCGGCTTGCCCGTGGACTTGGCCTTGGCGAGGGCATCGAGCATCGCCTGCTGGAGCGGCGTGCGAGGCGGTGCTGGCTTGGTCGGAACAAGCGGCGCCGTGCCGTCGAAAGGCCCGTGCACGGGCGGTGTGGCCGAGTCGGCGGCGAGTGCGGACGGCGCGGCGATCAGGCCGAGGCTGAGGACGCACCCTGCGGCGAGTGCGGTCAGACGAGTGGTGCGCCTGCGTATCGATGGTGGTGGTGTGTGCGCGATTGTCCGTGGCGTGGTGGACATGATGCCTTTGTGAGTCCCTCCCGGTCGGCAGACGCCGTCGTGGGTCTGCGTTCGGATGGGAACGATGTGGCCTGACCTGCCGATAGGTCAAACCGTTTGGCATCTTGCATAGGTATGTCTGGATACGGACGGATCGAGACATCAAGACTTTATAAAGATCTCATGGAGGTGCTTGAACGCCCTCAGGGCGTGTCAGAGCCTGCACGTATCGTCACATCGACCATGAGACGGCGTGCTCACTTGCCGCCATGTCGACAACAAACGAGGAGATGTGACGATGGTTTGGCCTGCCCGTAAACGGGCCGGGAGACCAGCAGGTGGCCGGTGGCGGTCGCCTGCTGTGGCGGCGACAGTCGCCCTGACATTGACAGGCCTGACTGTTCCGCCGGCCGTGGCGTGGACCTACCCCGAGCCGAAGGGCAAGGTCTGGACCCCTCCCCACACACCCCTGGGCGACGGAACGGTCTCGGTCGCGGGGCAAGATGTCCAGATATCGGCGTCCAAGCCGGTGGTCAAGGCTCCTGTTTGGACGCCGGAGCCCGCAGCGCCGCTGGTGACCGGCACTGCGACAGTGACGGTAGGGGCTGATAGCGCTGAGGCCGAGGCTGCCCGCAGGGCGACCGGTGGTGCCTCGCCTGCTTCCAGCGGCGCGAACGGTTCAAGGGCCGGGACGCTGGCCGTCACCGTTGCTCCCACTACTGGCAAGGGGGAGAGCGCGCGCACGGTCACAGTTCAGGTGACCGGACAGGACAAGGGCAAGGCTGCCGGCGTCACCGGCCCGCTCATCGCCGTGGCCGATGCCGAGGCGGGTGCCGGTGGCAGCGGGCGTTCTGCGAGCGTCACCCTGGACCTGAAGGCACTGCAGGCCGCCGGATGGTCCGACCGGGCAGTCCTCGTCGCCCTGCCGTCTTGTGCGTTGACCTCGCCGGACGTGCCGGAGTGCCGCACACAGACCCCAGTCCCGGCGAACGCCGACGGGCGCGGCAAGATCACTGCTGACGTCACCATGCCCAGCGCATCGACCCCCCATCAGGGGCAGAACGGCGCGGTGAAGGCCTCCTTCACAGTGGCGGCGCCAGCGCAGCCGGTGGCAGACCCTGGTGCGGGAGGTAGCGGCGGGTCGGTTGTGCTCGCTGCGGCACCGTCGCCGAACGGTGCTATGGGCAACTACACGGCGACGTCCCTCTCTTCGTCGTCGGCCTGGACCGCCGGGTCCGGCACGGGCAACTTCACTTACAGTTACCCGATTCAGGTGCCGCCCGCGCTCGGCGGTGCGGCTCCGGCTGTGGCGCTCGGCTACAACTCGGCCGATGTGGACGGCAAGACGTCCGCGGTCAATGCACAGCCGTCGTGGGTCGGTGACGGCTGGGGTTACGAGCCTGGCTACATCGAACGGTCCTACCGCAGTTGCGACGCGGCAGGGATCACCGGTTCTGCCGACGCATGCTGGGGCGGGCAGAACGCCAGCCTCTCCCTTGCCGGACGCTCCGGAGCCATCGTTCGCGACGACGCGACACGTACCTGGCACCTCGAAGGTGACGATGGCGCCAAGGTCGAGCAACTCACTGGGGCGCCCAAGGCCGCAGGTGACGTCGATTTCCAGGGCATGGAGTACTGGCGGATCACCACGCCCGACGGCGTCCAGTACTACTTCGGGCTCAACCATCTGCCGGGAGGTGACGGCAGTGATCCGGCCGCGAACTCCGTTCTCACCACGCCGGTGTACTCGCCGAACAACGGCGACCCCTGCTACAACTCTGGCAGTGGGAATAACTCCTGGTGTCAGATGGCCTGGCGCTGGCAGCTCGACTACGTCGTCGACACCCACGGCAATCTGATCACGTACAAGTACGCCACCGAGGGAAACAAGTACCAGCGCGGCAAGGTCCAGAGCGGCTCCAACGGCACGCTCACCGACTACCAGCGGGCCGGCTATCTCAAGGAGATCGGCTACGGCCAGCGCCTGGACGACCAGAAGGCAGCCAAGGGCGGCGCCAACCCGGCAGCCAAGATCCTCTTCGCCGTTGCCGAGCGCTGTACCCCCAACGCCACCACTGACTGCTCCGAAGGCCAGCGGACCACGGCCAACGCCGACTCTTGGCCGGACACGCCCGTTGACCAGATCTGCACCGACAGCTCCTGCGTGAACTCGGCACCCACCTTCTTCACCACCAAGCGCCTGACCACCATCAGCACCCAGGTTCTCGTCAACTCCGCCTACCGCACCGTCGACACCTGGAACCTCAACCAGGAACTCGCCGACCCCGGTGACGGAACCAAGCGCCTCCTGCAGCTCGACTCCGTCCAGCGCGTGCCGAGCAACGGCCAGGCAGAGATCAAGAACCTGCCCCCGGCGCAGTTCCAGTACAAGATGAGGGCCAACCGCATCGACGGAGTCGTCCCGGCCTCGCCATGGTTCATGCGCCCGCGCATTCAGGGAATCACGACCGAGACGGGCGCGCGGATCAACGTCCTTTACACCGATCCCGAGTGCTCCCGCGTCAACAACCGCATGCCGGCCTCCGAGGACAACAACTCGATGGCCTGCATGCCCGTCAAGTGGTACCTGCCCAACCAGTCCTCAGCGGACCCGGTTAACGACTGGTTCGACAAGCCCCTCGTCAAGAGCGTCGTCGAGCAGGACCTCGTCAGCACCCCCGCGATCGCCAAGACCACCGAGTACACCTACAGCGGTGGCGCAGCCTGGCACCGCAACGACGGCGAGTTCACCGACCCCAGGACCCGCAGCTGGAACCAGTTCCGCGGCTACCAGTCCGTGACCACGACCACTGGCATCGGTGCCGGGAGCGAAGCCCCCAAGACCCAGCAGCGTGTCACCTACCTGCGGGGCATGGCCGGCGACTATCTCGCCGACGGCAAGACCCTACGCACCGTCCCCGACGTTCCCAGCCCCCTCGGCGGCAGCGTCCCTGACAGCGCCCAACTCGCCGGCCGCGTTGTAGCCACAGAGGTCTTCGACCAGGCTGGTGGGACAGTGACGGCCATCTCGGGAGCCACCTACAACGGGCAGCAGACCTCAGCGACCCACGCCCAGAGCGCCGGCGCGCCGAAGATCTACGCCTGGAGGCCTGACTCCGAGACCACGGCGATCACCAAGTCCAGGCTGGCCGACGGGACGTGGCGTACGACAACGAAGGTCACGACCACGGAGCCGGCCAACGGCAACCGTGCCATCAAGGTCGACGACAAGGGCGACGGTACCGCCGCCACTCCCGAGACCTGCGCGACCACCAGCTACGCGGTCAGTGACAACCCGCAACTGCTGACGCTGGTCTCGGAGAAGATCACCTACCAGGGTGCCTGCTCCGGCAAGGCCACCTCGGCCACCACCCTGTCCGGCAGCCACACGATCTACGACGGCAAGCCTTTCGGCCGGGCCGGCACGACGGGGGACGGATCCAGCTCTCAGGCACTCGACCACTTCGACCAGGCCGGAAACGCCGTCTACACCCAGGTCGGTAGCGCGACCTTCGACGTGTATGGCCGAGGCCTGACCAACGCGACCACCGATGGGACCACTTACAACGCCGCAGGCGCGCAGCTGAGCGGACCGTCGGTCACTCCTGCGGTAACCAAGGTCCTGCCTACCCCGGCCGATGGTGCGCTCCCGACCCAGGTACAGACCGTGGGTCCCATGGGCGCGGGCTGGACCACGATGGTCACGCAGGATCCGGCGCGCGGGTCGACACTGAGCAGCACTGATGCCAACGGCCGCGTCATCACGCAGCAGTACGACGCACTCGGTCGGCTCACCGCTGTCTGGATGCCGGACCGCCCGACGGCGAAGCTCCCGAGCCGAAGGTTCACTTACGGGGTCAAGGGCAGTTCGGCACCGTCCACGGTCAAGACCGAGACGCTCAACGACGACGCGGCCACGTATTCGGTGAACATCGACATTTACGATGGCCTGGGCCGTCCGCGTCAAAACCAGCGAACGAGCGACGCCCGACCGACCGGTCGCCTGATCACCGATACCGTCTACGACACGCACGGTTGGGCGATCAAGACTTCCTCCGCGTACTACGAGGGGAAGTCGTTCCCCACCGAGTCGATCTTCATGCCTGCAGCCGACGGCCAGGTACCGGGCCAGACCTGGAACACCTACGACGGCAACGGACGCGTCGTGCGAGCGGAGTTCCGCTCCTACGGCAACCTCCAGTGGGCCGCCACCAGCGCCTACCCGGGAGCGGACCGGACCGACACCACCCCGCCCAGCGGTGGCACGCCGAGCTCGACCATGACTGACGCTCGTGGAAACCCCACTGCGCTGTGGCAGTACCGCACGCCCAACGCGACGGGCAACAGCGCCGACGCGGACGTCACCAGCTACACCTATTCACCGATCGGCCAGCCCACTGGCCGCACCGACAGCAGCGGCAACACCTGGGCCAACACCTACGACCTGCGCGGACGGCAGATCTCCGCGTCCGATCCGGACACCGGTGTCTCGCAGAGTTTCTACGACGCCAACTCGCGCATCGATCACACCGTCGACGCCAAGGGCAACACCCTTGCCTACACCTACGACCTGCTCGGTCGGAAGACCGGCATGTTCAACGGGAGCGTGGCGCCGACGAACCAACTGGCCTCCTGGGTCTACGACACCCTCGCCAAGGGCCAGCCCACCTCCTCTACCCGCTACGTGGGCGGATCGAGCGGAGCGGCCTACACCAAGGCCGTCACGGGCTACGACACCGCCTACCGGCCGCTCGGGGCCTCCGTCATCATCCCGTCCGTCGAAGGGGCGCTCGCCGGTACCTACACCACCACCAACACCTATAGCCCGGTCCTCGGCGCGCTGACGCAGAGCAGCATTCCCGCGGCCGGAGGACTCCCAGCTGAGTCCGCCACTTACGCCCGAACCACTACGGGCCTCCTGTTCTCCATCGCGAGCCTCGACCAGAGCATCGTCCAGCAGGTCGACTACGACGCCCTCGCCCGGCCCGTGCGGACCACGGCCGGCGACTACGGCACACAGGTCGTCTCCACACAGCAATACGACTGGGCCACCGGACGGGTCATCAACTCCTTCGTGGACCGCCAGGTCGGCACGGTCTCCATCGACCAGACCAGCTACACCTACACCCCGTCCGGGCGGATCACGTCCGTTGCCAACATCCAGGACGCCTCGGCAACCGACACCCAGTGCTTCACCTACGACTACCTGGGCCGGCTGACCAATGCCTGGACCGACACCGGCGGCACCTCCACCACCGCCGACTGGACCGACTCGGCCGGCACCAAGCACGGCACCGGTAGCTCTACCACCGTCCCCGGCATCGGCGGCTGCAACAACGTCAGCGGCCCGGCCACCGTCAACCCCGGCGGCCGCACCATCGGCGGCCCGGTGCCGTACTGGAACACTTACAGCTACGACGCCACCGGAAACCGCACCGGCCTCATCCAGCACGACATCACCGGCAACAGCCTCAACGACACCACCACCACCCAGACCTTCGGAACCGCGAAGAGCACCAACACCCCCACCAGCGCGTCCAACACCGGCGGCGGAACCGGCGGGCCCCACGCCCTGCTCACTTCCACCACCACCGGACCCGCAGGCACCAAGGCTGTCGGCTACCAGTACGACGCCAAGGGCCGAACCACGGCCATCACCGACACCAGCGGCACCACCACCCTGTCCTGGAACGGCGAGGACAAGCTCGACACCCTCACCAAGACCGGCCAGGCCGACGCCACGACCTACCTCTACGACGCCGACGGCAACCAGCTTCTCCGCCGAAACCCCGGCAAGACCACGCTCAACCTGCCCACCGACGAACTCACTCTCGACACGTTCAGCGGCTCGACGAACAACGTCCGCTCCTTTGCCGCGCCCGGCGGCCTGACCTACACCAGGGTTACCGCGGCCATCGGCGGCGGCACCGTCCTGATTCAGGCAGCAGACCCGCACGGCACCAACGGCGTCCAAGTCAACACCGACGCAAACCAGACCGTCACCCGGCGTCCCACCGATCCCTTCGGCAACCCCCGCGGCACCCAGCCCGCCGCATCAGCCTGGGCCGGTATCAAGGGCTTTGTCGGCGGAAGCAAGGACGACGCCACCGGCCTGACCAACCTCGGAGCACGCCAGTACGACCCCAACACCGGGCGTTTCATCAGCCCGGACCCGATCCTCGACACCACCAACCCGCAACAGTGGAACGGCTACGCCTACAGCAACAACGATCCCGTAAACCTCTCTGACCCGACAGGCCTTAGGCCAGATCCGTCCTGTGATCTATCCGGCTGCGCTCATTTGCCGGTCGACCTTGGGCCCCTCGAAGGTGATCACGGGAACACAGGAAATAAGGGTTACGGATCATTCGACTGCAGGAACGACAACTCATGTCCTTCCCTGGAAGAACGTACTATGCGCTCCTTCCTGAAGACCGCAGGAATGGCCCAGCATCAGGAACCGGTCAGAATCGCGTCCACCGCTGAGCAGGTCCGCGTAAGCATCAAGTACAACTCTGGTCAGAGCTCCGTCGACTGGGCGGCACTGCGGATGTGGCAATACGGTGCCACCGAGGAAGAAGCCGACTACTTCCGGGCTCACTACTGTCTCTACATCGATTGTGGCCTGGAAGGCCAAATGACCGGGCACGGAGCCATTCAGGCCCCGCTTGAAACGCCTTTCGGTCCTTCTCCGGCTGAGAGAACAGCGAATGCGGTTGCTGGTTCGATGATGGGCCTGGCCGCCAGGGGCGGCAGGCCGGGTGAGCTCTCCGGCCTCTCGTCAGGAGCCCGTGCTCGTTTGTGTCAGAGTTTCGTCGCCGGAACCTTGGTCGTCATGGCCGACGGCCAGCAGACGTCAATCGAACAAATTAAGGTCGGAGACCGGGTTCTCGCGACAGATCCCCAGACTGGCGAAACTGACGGTAAGGCCGTAACGGCCGTCACCGAGACGCCAAACGACGAGGACTTCACCGACTTGTCGTTCCAGGGTGCTTCGACCTCAGACGTATCAGGGCAGACCCAGAGCCGGACGCTGACCACCACCTGGCACCACCCCTTCTGGAGCCTAACCAACGGACGCTGGACCGAAGCCAGCGAACTCAAGGCAGGCGAAGAACTCCGAGAGCCCGACGGAGCCGCGGTCACCGTAGCGGGCGTACACAACTATCACCAGCAGGTCTTCACCTACAACCTCACAGTTTCCGACCTTCACACGTACTATGTGCTGGCTGGGGAAATTCCAATTCTGGTGCACAATGCTGGACCTGGGCCAGAGAGCTGTTTTCGGGGCGCGAGGGCAGGCGAGTCGCCCAGTTTCGTTCCCCGTCCGAATGACTATAAGGTGGACCCGGCTACAGGATTCGTCAAGGAAACGCACGGCCTGTCCGTATTTGATAATCCCGAAAGTGTTGCCGGGAAGGGATTTGTGCCGCATGGCATAGACATGGGTAGCGTGCCTGACTCTCTTCGAATCATTCAGCGAGGAAACGACCCCAGGCACTTCGAGGTTGTGCCAGCACCCGGTGCTAACCTAACACCGGAGGAGTACACTGACGCACTGTCTCATATCAAGACAAGGTGAGCGAGGGCAATTTGATGATTCCATACAGCTTGAGGTTTCCCGAGTATATGGACGGTTACGAGGTCGAGACTGAAGCCAAGGGCTACCTGGTTGATGTGGTCATTTCGACGGAGGAGGCCGCTTTTGATCTGACTGTCTATGATCCGGTGCGCCTGGCCCAAGAGGTTTCGGACGAAGTCCCCTCGAGTGGATACTTCGTAATGGCAAATGTTCTCGTGGTTCCAGCTGTAACTAGAGGTGAGATTTTGCGGGCGGTCGATAGGCTGGCTAGGGTCGAGTTTTCCGGTCTTATTCCCAAGTTTGGGAAATAGAGGGCCCGAGTAACGCTGCAGCCATATTCGGGCACATGGGAGAGATTCGACTGTGGTTGCCGGCTGGTGAGAGGCTCCTCGAGGAAATCTTGAGGGGCCTCTCGTCGTGTTGCCTGACTGGTTATTTGGGTTGCTTTTTACCTGGTGGCTGGCCGGGAGTTGTGCTGACATTGGGGTGGCGTGAGGGTTGTCGGATTCGTGGCAGAGGCGAACCGCTTGGCCTGGGCGGTCGTCAGCCGGTTGCTGGTTGGCGATGTAGGGGAGGTGTCCGGCCTTGCTGATGCATGTCACCGGCTCTTCGCCCAATGCCGTATCCCATTCGGAGGGTGGGATGCGAATCGACTTGTAAAAACGACCCGGGCAAGATAGTAGGCCTGGTCCACCGGCGGGAGAAGGCTTGCGCCTAGGGCGCCGAAATCCGGTGTCGCCTCCAGATTTTACCCAAATGCTGCTGCTTGTAGGTCAGTTATCACCGAAGTCGAACTCGGCAGTGACGGGCGCGTGGTCGCTCCAGCGCTCGGCGTGGGAGGCGGCGCGCTCGACGTAGGCCTCGATAGCCCTGTTTGCCAAATTCTTAGTGCATACGATTAGGTCAATCCTCCAGCCCGAGTCGTTGTCGAAGGCGCGGCCGCGGTAGGACCACCAGGAGTAGGGGCCGGTGCGGTCGGGGTGGAGGGCGCGGACGACGTCGACGTAGCCGGCCTCGTCGTAGACGCGGGAGAGCCAGGCGCGCTCCTCGGGGAGGAAGCCGGCGGACTTCTGGTTGGCCTTCCAGTTCTTGAGGTCCTCGGGGCGGTGCGCGATGTTCCAGTCGCCGCAGACGACGACCTCGCGGCCGTCGGCGGCGGCGCGGGTGCGCAGGGCGGTGAGGTGGACGAGGAATTCCGCCATGAAGCGCTCCTTTTCGTCCTGGCGCTCGGTGCCGACCTCGCCGGAGGGGAGGTAGAGGCTCGCGACGGTGAGGCCCGGGAGGTCGATTTCCACGTACCTGCCCGAATTGTCGAATTCCTCCGATCCGAATCCGATCGCCGTCCGCTGCGGTTCCGCGCGGGACAGGACGGCGACGCCCGCCCGGCCCTTGGCGACGGACGGGGCCCAGACGGCGTGCCAGCCGTCCAGGTCCCGGAGCTCGACGGGCAGCTGGCCGGGCTCGGAGCGCACCTCCTGCAGACAGATGACGTCCGCCTCGGTGGCGGCCAGCCACTCGATGAAGCCCTTCTTGGCGGCGGCCCGGATTCCGTTCACGTTCACACTCGTCACCACGATCACCCGGGCAGCCTACCGAGTGGATGCGTACGGCCCGCGCCGTGACGCGCGTCCGGACGTGAATGACGTGAACGCGGCATGAAGTCCCGCGACGGTCGCACCAAGCCGTGCCATTGGTCTTGACCATCTCCGCGAGATGCCCCTAGGGTCGCTTACTGCAAGGACCTTTAATAAAGAAGGACGGATAAAGGCCCGCTCTCCCACCTGCCGCAACAGCGGACAGCGGGCCCGCGATCCGCCCCTCTTCTCAGCCCGCCACTCCGGCCGGGCGGACGCGACAGGGTGGAGGACACGGTGGGGACGACAGGGCAGCTCACGTCGGTACCGGAGCCGAAGTACTGGCACCTGCGCACGGTGCTGCTCCGCGCCATCGACTCGGAGTTCTCCACCGGCCAGGTGCTGCCCAACGAGCGCGAGCTTTCCGCCCGCTTCGGTGTCGCCCGCGCGACGCTGCGCCAGGCGCTCGACCAGCTGGAGCTGGAGGGCCGCCTGGTCCGCCGCCGCGGCATCGGCACCCTGATCGCCGCCCCGCGCGTCGGCGTGCCGGTCAACCGGCAGGAGGAGGGCTGGCCCGGTGCCGGGCGCAGCCAGTCCTGGCGCACGGTGGACTGCACCACCGCCCCGGCCTCCCCGCAGCTCGCGAAGCACCTGGGCATCGCCGAGGGCGCCACCGTGCACACCGTGCGCCGGGTCCGGCTGGTCGAGGGCCGGGCGGTGGCCACCGAGTCGCTGCACGTGCCCGCCTCCGCGCTGCCGCACCTGCCGGGCTTCCGCGCCGAGAGCGACCGCGCCCGTTCGGTGCTGCGCCAGCTGGAGCGCCTTGAGGTCGACGGCGAGTCCCGGGCGGTCGAGCTGGGCGTCGCCGAGGCCGACGAGGCCGTCCTGCTGGAGCGCCCGCCGGGTTCGCCGGTGCTGGTGATGACGACCCAGTACGCCTCGGCCGGCCGCCTGGTGGCGCTGGCCGTCGCGACCTACCGCGCCGACACCTGCAAGCTCACCTTCGGCGAGGCCGGTCTCGTCGAGGTCACCCCGGTCGCGGCCTCCGCCGCCGCCTCGTCTCCCGAGGTGCGCACCGCCTCCTGAACCGCCGCCTCCTGAACCGTCGGCTCCTGAACCGCCGCCTCCTGAACCGTCGGCTCCTGAACCGCCGCCTCCTGAACCGCCGCCTCCTGAACCGCCGCCTCCTGAACCACGGCGGCCCGCGAACCACATCGCACCACCCTCGGACCGAGGCCCGGACGCCCCACAGGCGTCCGGGCCTCGGTCGTTCGCCCACCCGGAGGTGTCAGACCCGGGGCGGGTCGACGGCGAAGAGCTGCTCCTCGACGTGGTCCAGGGCGACGCGCAGGGCGCCCATCGCGACGACCTCCGAGCCGAGCGCGGCCAGGGCCACTTCGGGCGCGCGGAGCGTGAACTCGGCGAGCCGCTCGCGCAGCGGCTCCAGGACGCCGTCGAGCCCGGCGGCCCACCCGCCGACCACGACCAGGCGCGGGTCGATCGCGAGGACGAGGGCGGCGACGGACTGCACGAGGCGGGTCAGGAAGCGGTCCATGGCGACCTTGGCCACCTCGTCGCCCTCGCGCGCGAGCCGCAGGACGCGGGCGACGGCCGCCTCGTCCAGCGGGTTGAGGGGCTTGCCGGTGGTGGACAGGAGCCGCTCGGGGGTGACCTCCTGGCCCAGCAGGTGCAGCGCGCCGATCTCGCCGGCGGCGCCGCCGTACCCGCGGTGCAGGCGGCCGTTGATGAGCGAGCCGGCCCCGGGGCTGAGGCCGGCCATGACGAAGACGACGTCGTCGGCGCCGACCGCCGCGCCCTGCCAGTGCTCGGCGATCGCGGCGAGGTTGGCGTCGTTCTCGATCAGCACGGGGCAGCGGAAGGAGCGGCGCAGCCGCACGCCGAGGTCGAGGCCGGTCCAGCCGGGCATGGCCGTGCCGAGCCGGATGGTGCCCTCGCGGTCGACGATGCCGGGGGTGCCGATGCCGACGGCCCACAGGTTGTCGCGCGAGATGCCGGCCTTGCGCAGCACCTCGGCGACGGCGGTGCGGACGGCGGCGAGCCGGTCCTCGGCCTCCAGGGTCTCGTCGACGGGCTTGAAGTGACTGCCCAGCACCTCGCCGGTGAGGTCGGCGAGGATGACGCGGACGTCGTGCACGCCGATCTCGATGCCGAGGATGTGCCCGGCCTCGGCGCGGAAGCGGAACCAGCGGGCGGGCCGGCCGCGGCGGCCGGTGCCCGGCTGGCCGTCTTCCTTGGGCTGGTCGACCTCGGCGACGAGCCCGGTGTCGACGAGTCCCTCGATGACGCCCTCGACGGTGGGCCGGGAGAGCCCGGTCTCGCCGACGAGCTGAGTGAGGGTCACGGCGTGGCCGGCCCGCAACGCCCGGAGCGTGACCGCCGCGTTGATCCGCCGCAGCAGTGAGGAGTCCCCGCCGGTGAGCCGATCCGCCAACACGATGCCCTTCGCCGTTCGCGCGACTGCCCTGGCGCGCGGAGTCGAGTCCGCGGGGACCGCCAACGCCCCGCGGGGTTCTGCCGCCCGGATCCGAGGCCGCCGACGGCGGGAGGAGCCGCCTGCATCACGGCCGGGAGGCCTGGGCCCGTCCCCGAACTCCCGCGTGCCGGGCGGTGACGAGCCCAGGCGGATGCTACCCGGGCCCGGGGCCGACGGGCGAGGATCCTCGCAGCTCATCCCCGCTTCGGTATCGAAATGGTACGCATCGGGTGGCGGTGCGTGACCCGGGCTTCACCGCTCGACCACGAAACGCTCACCGTGCTGCCGCCGGGGCGGGTGGGACCACGCGGCCCGGCCGCGGGCGCCGCCGAGCGAGCCGACGCTGCGCCAGGCGCCGATGGACAGGGCGGAGAGCGCGGAGCCGATCGAGCCGGCGGAGGCGAACGAGCCGATGGAGCCCACGGATCCGAACGACCCGATCGAGCCGATGGACAACACGGAGCCCACCGAGCCGATCGACAGGATCGACCCGACCGAGCCGATCGACGCGAGCGGGTCCGCGTGCCGGGAGGACCGGGTCATGTCCTCGATCCTAGTGCGGCGGCTCAGGGCACGCGGGCGACGAACAGGTGCTGGCCGAGCAGGCCCATCGGGTGCCCGTCCTCGGGCAGGGCGAGGACGGTCGCGCAGCCGGCCGCCGTCAGTGCCGCGCGCCACTCCTCGGCGGGAGCGGGCGCGGGCGTCGGTGCGGCGAGGGCGTCGGGTTCGGTGGTGACGAGGACGTCGAGCTGCTCGTCCGTCGCCGCGACGAGCAGTAGCCGGCCGCCGGGTGCCAGCAGGCGGACGAGCTCCGCGACGGTGGTGTCCGGGTCGCCGGCGCCGGCGGCGACGACGACGTCGAAGCGGCCGCCGTCGGGCAGCGGGTGGTGCTCGACGACCTGGCGGGGGCGGGCGGACAGGGCGCGGGCGATCGCGGTGTCGGTGCCGTCGCCGTCGCTGAGCTCCAGGACCCGCAGCGGCGCGGGCCCGTCGTGCGCCTCGGCCATGCCGCGGACGAGCGAGCCGAGCGCCGCGCCGAAGTACCCGCGGGCGGCGGTCCAGCGCAGCGGGGGGACGGCCGGGCGGGGCGGCTCCTGGCCGGTGATCCGGCGGGGCAGGCGCAGGGCGGCGCGCCGGACCCGGTCGAGGGCGGCGGCCTGGCCGAGCCCGTCGGCCCAGGCGTCGGCGGCCGGGCGCCAGGTCTCGCGGACCTCTGCGGCGGCGAGCGGCGGCGCGCCGACGTAGCGGTCGTCGTGCCGGGCTATCAGGCCGTGCCGGGCGAGGGCGTCGAGCCAGCGCACGACCTGGGGGCGGTAGACGGGGGTGACGACGACGGAGTCGAGGATCTCGGTCTCGGTGTGCCCGGTGGCGGGGTCGCTGAGGACGCCGTACTGCTGGAGGGTCAGCAGGAGCGAGCCGAGGACGGCGTGGTCGAGGTGCGCGCCGAAGTCGCGGACCTGCTCGGCGGTGATGCCGATGGCGTGCTTCCAGGCGGCGGTCGCGGCGGTGGCGGCGGCGGCGCGCAGCCGGTGCTCGGCGGCCTCGGCGTCGCTGTGCGGCTCGCGCAGGTGGGCGACGACGGCGCCGAGCGCGTCGACGGCGGCGTAGACGTCGTCCTGCCGGGGCTCGGGCCCGACGTGCAGGACGAGGCGCAGCGCGGACAGGTCGTGGGCGGCGAGGCCGGGCACGCGGGCGAGGCGCCAGAGCAGGTCGGAGGGCAGCGTGAGGTGGGTGGTGCCGGTGGTGGCGAGGGCGGCGAGCTGCTCCTCGGGGCGCTGGTCGGGGTCGGCGCAGTGGACGGTGCCGCCGGCCAGCAGGGTGGCGAGGGCGAGTTCGACGGCGAGGTCGGTCGCGGGGTGGAGCAGGGTGTGCCGGATGGGCTCCGGGCCGAGGACGCCCGCCCAGTGCCTCAGCCGCTGCTCGGCGGCGCGGGCGGTGCTCGCGGGCAGCGCGGAGTGTGCGGCGACCTCGGCGGCGACGGCTCCGGGCAGTCCGCCGGGCGGGGAGACGCCGAGCAGCAGGCCGATGCCGCTGATCGAGCGGCCGCCGGCGACGACGGCGGGTCGGTCGCCGAGTTCGCGCAGCGCGCTGACCAGGGCGGGGGACGTGGGCAAGGTGATCACTCCGGGTGGCAGGGGAAGCCGGACCACTGAACCATGCGGGGGAGCCGGTGGTAGCCGTATCCGGGTAAAAATTCGTAATGATTTTCATATCGGATCGTCAACTCGGCCCCGGAAATCTCGCCGTGAACGGGCCGGAACTGCGCAATCCGGATGGGCTCCGCGGAGTCGGCCCGATGTCTTGACACCCGCGGCGCGTCCTGGATTACTGGCCCTGGGGCCGCCCGGCCGAACGATCGGTCGGGGCGGCCGCGGGGGCCCGGCCGACCTGCGAAGGAGCGACGATGACCAGCAGCGCGCCCGAAGAAGCCGGGGCCCCGGAGGGAGCCGGGAGCGCCGTGCCGAGGCGCCTCGGCGAGCCCGTCCCGCCGGGGCTGCTGGACGCCGGCGAGCGGATGACGGTCGGCGAACTGCGCGCCCACCAGCTCGACCGCCTCCGGGCCACCCTGCGGCACGCGTACGACAACGTCGAGCTGTACCGCCGCAAGTTCGACGCCGCCGGGGTCGGGCCGGGGGACTGCCGCAGCCTGGCGGACCTCGCCCGCTTCCCGTTCACCACCAAGGCCGACCTGCGCGAGGGATACCCGTTCGGCCTGTTCGCCGTCCCGATGGACCGGGTCCGCCGGATCCACGCCTCCAGCGGCACCACCGGGCGCCCGACCGTGGTCGGCTACACCGAGAACGACCTGTCGATGTGGGCGGACGTCGTCGCCCGCTCGATCCGCGCGGCCGGCGGCCGGGCCGGCCACAAGGTGCACATCGCGTACGGCTACGGGCTGTTCACCGGCGGGCTCGGCGCCCACTACGGCGCCGAGCGGGCGGGCTGCACGGTGATCCCGGCGTCCGGCGGCATGACGGCGCGGCAGGTGCAGATCATCCAGGACTTCCGGCCCGAGATCATCATGGTCACCCCGTCCTACATGCTCACGCTGCTGGACGAGTTCGAGAAGCAGGGGATCGACCCGCGCGGCACGTCGCTGCGGATCGGGATCTTCGGGGCGGAGCCGTGGACGGAGGAGATGCGGCGCGAGATCGAGGAGCGGCTCGACCTGCACGCCGTCGACCTCTACGGGCTGTCCGAGGTGATCGGGCCCGGCATCGCGCAGGAGTGCGTGGAGACCAAGGACGGCCTGCACGTCTGGGAGGACCACTTCTACCCGGAGATCGTCGACCCGCTCACTGACGAGGTGCTGGCGGAGGGGGAGGGCGGCGAGCTGGTGTTCACCTCGCTCACCAAGGAGGCGCTGCCCGTCATCCGCTACCGCACCCGCGACCTGAGCCGGCTGCTGCCGGGCACCGCGCGGCCGGCGTTCCGGCGGATGGAGAAGGTCACCGGGCGCAGCGACGACATGATCATCCTGCGTGGGGTGAACGTCTTCCCGACCCAGATCGAGGAGATCCTGCTGCGCACCCCGGGCGTCGCGCCGCACTTCCAGCTGCGGCTGGGCCGGCAGGGGCGGCTGGACGTGATGGCGGTGCGCGTCGAGGCGCGGCCGGACGCGCCCGCGGACGTGCGGACGGCGGCGGAGGCGGCGATCGTCCGGGCGGTGAAGGACGGGGTGGGCGTGACGGTCACGGCCGAGGTGGTCGAGCCGTACACGCTGGAGCGCTCGGTCGGGAAGATCAAGCGGGTGATCGACGAGCGCGGGTGAGACCCGCGGCCACCGGGCAGGACGCGGCGGAGGCGGACGGCAGTCCGGGGGGTGTGCCGTACGCCTCCGCGGCGTCTACAGCAATGTAGACGTCAGGCGGCGGAGCGTCCAGCCCGCGCCCGGCGCGTCCTGGCCCGCGCCGCGCGGGCGGACAGGGCGAGGGCCAGCGCCATCGCGACGGCCAGCGCCACGCTCACCTGGCCGGTGCCCAGGTTCAGGCCGCCCCGCTCGTGGCTCACGCCCGCCCAGTCCGCGAACGAGGCGCCGAGCGGGCGGGTGAGCACGTACGCCCACCAGAAGCCCGCCACCGGGCCCACCCAGCGGGCCTTCGAGGCCAGCGCGGGGACGGTGATCAGCACGGCGAAGCCGATGCCGGCGACCAGGTAGCCGAGCTTCAGCGTCGCCGCCGTCAGGTCGCCCACGGCGGTGCCCAGGGCGAAGGTCAGCAGCACGGCCGCCCAGTAGAAGAGCTCCCGGCGCAGCCCGGTGACCCGGTCGATGGCCAGCGAGCCCTCCACCCGGTGCCACAGCACGAACAGCGCCGCCAGCGCCACCGCCAGCGAGCCCGCCGACAGCGCGTACGGCACGCCGAGCGCGACGTGCGCCACGTCGGCGACCATCGTGCCGAAGACGCTCACCATGACCACCACGGCCCAGTACACGCCGGGCACGCAGCGGCGCAGCCGCAGCTGGACCACGGTGGCCACCGCGAACAGCAGGCCGGCGCCGCCCACCGCGGGGACCGGCCCCGCGGTGCGGGCGAGGAAGTCGGACAGCACCTCGCCCAGGCCGGTGGTGAGGATCTTCACCAGCCAGAACCAGCCGTCCACCGGCGGGACCTTGTTCGCCCCGGCGGCCCGGCCGGTCCGTTCGTCCGGCCGGGTCAGCGTCGAGTGCTGGGCCACGTCAGCGTCCCGGGGCGGCGACGACGGTGTTGCCGGTCAGCTCGCCGCTCGCGCCGTCCACCGTCACCCGGTGCCGGACGCCGTCCTGGCCGATGACGACGACGGACCACGCGGCGGTGCCGCCCTGCGCGGTGACGCGCTGCAGCGACTCCGCGCGGCCGCCGGGGACGGCGCCCTGCGCCTTCTCCAGCGCGGCGGAGGCGGCGACCGACGGGAGCGGGGCGGGGGCGCCACCGGCGCGGCCGTCCTGGCCCTCGGCGTTCCGGCCCTCGCCGTCGTGACCCTCGCCGTTCCGGTCGTCGGAGCCCTGCTCGCCGCCGTGGTGGCGGTGGCCCTGGGCGCCGTGCTCGCCGTGGCCGCCCTTGCGGGCCTCGCCGCCGTGCTCGCCCTGGTCGCCCTGGCCGGCCTGGTCACCGGAGCCGTCCTCGGACCAGCTCATCGCCCGCTCGTGGTCCCGGCCGTGCCCGTCGTGCACGACGGTCAGCGCCACTCCGCCCGCGGCGCCGACCAGCGCGACCGCGGCCACCCCGGCGGCTATCCGGCGCTCCTGCCCGGCCGCCCAGGCGCGCACCCGCGCCACCCGGCGCCGCTTGGCCGGCAGCGGCGGAACCTCTTCGGCGCCGGCGTGCGGCCCCGGCTCGGGACCGAACTTCGAGCCCTCGGGGCCGAGCTCGGGGCCGGAGTCCGGGCCGGAGTCCGGGCCCTGCGGGAACGGGGTGCTGGACGACGGGGAGTCGGTCATCGGGCGCTCTCCTTGCGTGGCGTGCTCCGCGCGCCCGGAACCGCCCGGGCCGCGCGGGGCGATCATGGCGGACCGTTCCTGAACCTGCGCTTAAGCCCGCCGAAGATCGCCACGGACCACCTGGCACCCTGAACGGATGCACATTCTCGTCGTCGAGGACGAACACCGGATGGCCACCGCGCTGCGCCGCGGCCTGGAGGCGGACGGCCACACCGTCGACACCGCCCACAACGGGCCCGAAGGCCTCGCCCTCGCCGACCGCCACCCCTACGACGTGATCCTGCTCGACATCATGCTGCCCGGCCTCAACGGCTACCGGGTCTGCGCCCGCCTCCGCGCGAACGGCTGCCGCGCCGGGATCCTCATGCTCACCGCCAAGGACGGCGAGTGGGACGAGGCCGAGGCCCTCGACACCGGCGCCGACGACTACCTGTCCAAGCCGTTCTCCTTCGTCGTGCTGCTCGCCCGCCTGCGCGCCCTGCACCGGCGCATCGACCAGCAGCGGCCCCGCCTGCACACCCTCGGCGACCTCGTCGTCGACGCCAACGCCCGCACCTGCACCCGGGCCGGCACCCCCACCCACCTCACCGCGCGCGAGTTCGCCATCCTGGAGCACCTCGCCGCCCGCGCCGGGACGGTCGTCTCCAAGCGCGAGATCCTCGACCACGTCTGGGACGCCGACCACGACGCCGACCCCAGCGTCGTCGAGGTCCACATCCATGCGCTGCGCCGCAAGATCGACGCCCCCTTCGGCCGTGCCGCCCTGCAGACCATGCGCGGCGCCGGCTACCGCCTCGACCCGGCCGGCGGCTGAAGTGCCCTACCGCAAGCCGCAGTTCGTCCCGCGCTCCGCCCGCCGCCTCGTCCCGCGCACCGTCCGCGCCCGGGCCACCGCCGCGGCCGGCACGGTCCTCGGCGCGGCCCTCGCCCTCGCCAGCGCCGGACTGCTCGCCGTCCTGCACGCCGACCTCGTCGCCTCCGCCGCCTCGGCCACCCGCCAGCAGGCCGAGACCGTCGCCCAGCTCGCCGCGCAGGGCCGGCTCACCCCCGTCCTGCACACCGGCCACGGCACCGACTTCCTCCAGGTCGTCGACGCCCGCGGCACCGTCCTCGCCGCCAGCCCCAACCTGGCCGGACGCCCCGCGATCACCCCCGCCGGACGCACCGGCTCGCACACCACCGACGACGTCGACCCGCTCCTGGACCACCACCGCCAGCGCGTCACCGCCGTCACCGGCGACACCCCCGCCGGGCCCGTCACCGTCTACGCGGGCGCCTCGTTGCGCGCCGCCGACGAGGCCCTCGACATCACCCAGGCCGGGCTCGCCGTCGCCGGCCCGCTACTGCTGCTCACCGGCGTCGTCGTCACCTGGAAGGTCACCGGGAACGCGCTGCGCCCGGTCGAGGCGATCCGCGCCGAGGTCGACGCCATCACCGGGCAGGACCTGCACCGCCGGGTGCCCGAGCCCGGCACCGCCGACGAGATCGCCCGGCTCGCCGCCACCATGAACGCGATGCTCGACCGGCTGGAGGCCTCCGGACGGCGCCAGCGCCAGTTCATCGCCGACGCCTCGCACGAACTGCGCAGCCCGCTCGCCGTGCTGCGCACCCAGCTGGAGGTCGCCGACACCCACCCCGATCCGGCGGTGCGGGCCGAACTGGTGCACGGCGCGCTCCAGGACACCGACCGGCTGCAGAGCCTCGCCACCGACCTGCTGCTCCTCGCCCGCCTCGACGCCGGCGGCGCCGACGACCGGCCCCGCCGGCGCGTCGACCTCACCGCGCTGGTCGCCGACACCGTGCTCGGCCGCCCGCCCGGCCCGCACCGGCGCACCACCGACCTCGCCCCGGGCATCGCCGTGGACGGCATCCCGCTGTGGCTCGGACGACTGCTCACCAACCTGCTCGACAACGCCGAGCGGCACGCGGGCGGCGTCGTCCACGTGCGGCTGGGCGCGGACCGCGCCCGCGGCGTGGCCGTCCTGGACGTCGAGGACGACGGCCCGGGCATCCCGGCCGCCGACCGCGAGCGGGTCTTCGAGCGCTTCACCCGCCTCGACGACGCCCGCAGCCGCGACGAGGGCGGCAGCGGCCTCGGCCTGCCGATCGCCCGCGACATCGCCCGCCACCACGGCGGCACGCTGGCCGTCGCCCCGAGCGCCGCGGGCACCCGCCTGACCGCCGAGCTGCCGCTGACCGCGGAACAGTAGGGCGGGTCCTTCGGCGGGCCGGGGTCCGCGACGCTCCCTCAGCCCGGCGGCCGGCAGGCGCCCCCGTCCTCCGCCGTGCGATGCACGCACCCTGACGCCGCAGCCCTCCGGCCTGACCCGAAAGCCACACCCCGGGCACCCGTTCGGCGCACCTGCGGTCGTGGGCACGGCCCGGGCTTCCCAGACTCGGAGGACAGGGGGTGGACTCAAACCGGAGAGGCAACCCCATGAGCATCAGGCTTCGCCGCGTCCTCGCGGTGACCGCAGTGGTATCCCTCGGCCTCGGCGCCGCGTCCTGCGGCAGCGCCAAGCAGTCGTCGTCCGGCGGCGGTTCCTCCGGCGGTGCCAGTGCGAGCGGCACCGCCGCGGTCGGAGCGGTGCGGATCGGCCTGCTTCTGCCGGAGACCAAGACCACCCGCTACGAGCAGTTCGACCGCCCGCTGATCGAGGCGAAGATCAAGCAGCTGGCGCCGCAGGCGCAGATCGACTACTACAACGCCAACCAGGACGCGACGCTCCAGCAGACCCAGGTGGACACCGCCCTCACCAAGGGCGACAAGGTGCTGATCCTGGACGCGGTCGACTCCAAGTCGATCCAGTCCTCCGTGCAGAAGGCCCACGACGCCGGCGTCAAGGTGCTCGCGTACGACCGCCTCGCCCAGGGGCCCGCCGACGCGTACGTGTCGTTCGACAACCGCAAGGTCGGCGAGCTGCAGGGCCAGGCGCTGGTCGCCGCGGTGGGCGACAAGGCGGGCGCGGGCGAGATCTTCATGATCAACGGCTCGCCGACCGACCCCAACGCGGCCGACTTCAAGGCCGGCGCGCACAGCGCGATCGACGGCAAGCTGAAGATCGGCAAGGAGTACGACACCCCGCAGTGGGACGCGAACGTGGCCAACCAGGAGGCCGCGGCCGCGATCACCGCGATCGGCGCCAAGAACGTGGTCGGCGCCTACTCGGCCAACGACGGCATGGCCGCCGGTGTCTCGACCGCGCTGAAGGCGGCCGACCTCAGCGTCCCGCTCACCGGGCAGGACGCCCAGCTCGACGGCATCCAGCGGATCGTGGCGGGCACCCAGACCATGACGGTCTACAAGCCGCTCAAGCCCGAGACCGACGCGGCCGGCCAGATCGCGGTCGCGCTCGCCGCGGGCACGGCCCTGGACTCCACGCTCGTCCCGACCACGGTGACCAACGGCAGCGGCAACAAGGTGCCCGCCGACCTGCTCACGCCGATCGTCGTCACCAAGGACAAGATCAAGGACACCGTGGTCGCCGACGGCTTCTACACCGTCGCCCAGATCTGCACGCCGGACTACGCCGCCGCCTGCAAGTCCGCCGGCCTCCAGTAGTCCTCCGCCCGAGCACACGAATACGCCCCGCCCCCTCACCTCGGGGGCGGGGCAAGGGAGTTGGTCACTGTGGCAGGTGAGACCGTACTGGCCCTGCGCGGGGTCTCCAAGCGGTTCGGCGCCGTCCAGGCGCTCACCGACATCGAACTGGAGGTGCACGCCGGGGAGGTGCTCGCGCTGGTCGGCGACAACGGCGCCGGCAAGTCCACCCTGGTCAAGTCGATCGCCGGGGTCCACCAGCCGGACGAGGGCTCGATCGAGTGGCAGGGCCGGCCGGTGAGCATCCACCGCCCGCAGGACGCCCAGCAGCTGGGCATCGCCACGGTCTACCAGGACCTCGCGCTGTGCGACAACCTCGACGTGGTCGGCAACCTCTTCCTCGGCCGCGAGATCCGGCGCTTCTCCATCCTCGACGAGGTCGCGATGGAGAAGCGCTCCCGCACGCTGCTCGACACCCTCTCCATCCGCATCCCGAGCGTGCGGATCCCGGTCGCCTCCCTCTCGGGCGGCCAGCGCCAGGTCGTCGCGATCGCCCGCGCGCTGATCGGCTCGCCCAAGGTCGTCATGCTCGACGAACCGACCGCCGCCCTCGGCGTCGAGCAGACCGCGCAGGTCCTCGACCTCGTCGAGCGGCTGCGCGACCAGGGCCTCGGCGTCATCCTCATCAGCCACAACATGGCGGACGTGATGGCCGTCGCGGACACCGTCGCGGTGCTGCGCCTGGGCCGCAACAACGGCGTCTTCGACAAGCACTACACCAACCAGGAACAGATCATCTCGGCCATCACCGGCGCCACGGACAACGCCGTGACCCGCCGGCGGGCCCGCGGCGAGGAGGGTTCCCAGTGAGCGAGAACATTCCCGGGAGCCCGCAGGGCGGCGAGCCCGAACGCCGCCACGCCCCGCTGCCCGAGGACAGCATGCCCACGGGCGGCGTCAACGCGCCCGTCCCGGTGGCCCCCGAGGCGATCCCGGCGGTGGACCCGCGGCTGATCGTGCGCCAGGAGGGCATCAAGGGCTACCTCGGCGAGTTCCGCCGCCGCATGAGCAGCGGTGAACTCGGCTCGCTGCCCGTGGTGCTGGCGCTGATCGTGATCTGGGCGGTGTTCGGCAGCCTCAACAGCAGCTTCCTGTCCGCCCAGAACCTGTCCAACCTGTCCCAGCAGATCGTCGGCACCGGCATGATCGCCATCGGCGTCGTGTTCGTCCTGCTGCTCGGCGAGATCGACCTGTCGGTCGGCTCGGTCAGCGGCCTGTGCGCGGCGATCTTCGCCGTCCTGAACGTCAACCACGGCGTCAACCAGTGGGTCGCGCTGATCACCGCGATCGCCGGCGGCGCGGCGGTCGGCGCGATCCAGGGCATCTTCTTCGCCAAGGTGGGCGTCCCGGCCTTCGTCGTCACCCTCGCCGGTAACCTCGGCTGGAACGGCCTGATGCTCCAGGTGCTCGGCGCCACCGGCACCGTCAACCTGTCGGGCAAGGACATCGTCTCCCGGCTCTACAGCACCATCTACGGCCAGCAGGTCGTCGCCTACGGCGCCGCGCTGGCCGGCGTGGTGCTCTTCCTGGGCGCCTCACTGGTCGACTCCCGCCGGCGCTCGGCCGCGGGCGTACCGTCCCGCCCGGTCACCGACATCGTGCTGCGCACCATCCTGCTGGCGATCGTCGCCTTCCTCGCCGCCTACACGCTCAACCAGTACAAGGGACTGCCGCTCGCGCTGCTGATCTTCCTGATCTTCATCGTGGTGCTGGACTTCGTGCTGCGCCGCACCTCCTACGGCCGCCAGGTGTTCGCGCTCGGCGGCAACATCGAGGGCGCCCGGCGGGCCGGCATCAACGTGACCTGGATCCGGATCAGCGTCTTCACCGTCTGCTCCACCATGGCGGCCGTCGGCGGCCTCTTCCTGGCCGCGCAGATCCAGTCGGCCAGCCAGACCTCCGGCGGCGGCAACCTGCTGATGAACGCGATCGCGGCGGCCGTCATCGGCGGCACCAGTCTCTTCGGCGGCCGCGGCAAGACCTGGTCGGCGCTGCTGGGCGCGCTGGTGATCGCCTCGATCCAGTCCGGGATGAACATCGAGGGCCTCAGCAACGCGATCCAGTTCATGATCACCGGTGCGGTCCTGCTCGCCGCCGTCGTGGTCGACTCGCTCGCGCGGCGTACCCAGAAGGCCGCCGGGCGGGCATGACGGGTCCCTCGTGGGCCCTATGCTGCGGACATGCCGAGTGAGCTGCGCCTCCACCAAGCAAACACCGACCTCGCGTTCATCCTCCGCGAGACCGAGCTGACGCCCGTCCCGTTCGTCCCCGAGATCCGCCTGCACATGGCGGACGACGCGATCGCGCTCTGGGAGACCACCGAGGAGGCGCGCGGCAAGGCCGGGCTGCCGCCGCCGTTCTGGGCGTTCGCGTGGGCGGGCGGCGTCGCCGTCACCCGGTACGTGCTCGACCACCCCGAGCTCGTCGCCGGACGCGGCGTGCTCGACGTCGCCGCCGGGTCGGGCGTGGTGGGCGTCGCCGCCGCGCTGAGCGGGGCCGCGTCGGTGCGGGCCGCCGAGATCGACGCCTACGCGGTCGCCGCGATCGGGCTCAACGCCGAGGCCAACGGCGTCCGGGTGGAGGGCGCCCTGGTGGACCTGGTCGACGGCGACGGCGCCCCGGCGGACGTCGTCCTCGCCGGGGACGTCTTCTACGAACGGGCCATGGCCGCCCGGTTCCTCCCCTTCCTCGAACGGGCCGCCGCGCGCGGCGCCACCGTCATCGTCGGCGACCCGGGCCGCGCCTACCTGCCCCGCGAGCGGTTCACCGCGCTCGCCGCGTACGAGGTGCCGGTCGTCGCCGACCTGGAGGACACGTCGGTCAAGACGACGACGGTGTGGCGGCTCGACCGGTAGCGGGCACGGGCACGCTCACCTGGTGGAATTCCCCGTGGCGGGGCGATCGGTCCTGCTAGACACGGGCGCATGACCGACGACATCGCCCTGCGCACCGCCACCCCCGCCGAGATACCCGCGCTGCTCGCGCTCTGGGCCGCCGCCGCCAAGGGCACCAGCATCTCGGACGACGAGGCCGGCGTGGCCGCCCTGCTCGCGCGCGACCCGCACTGCCTCGTCGTCGCCACCCCGGCCGACGACCCGGGCACCCTGCTCGGCACCGTCATCGCCGGCTGGGACGGCTGGCGCGCCCACCTGTACCGCCTCGCCGTCGACCCCGCCCACCGCCGCCGGGGCATCGGCGCCGCCCTGCTGACCGCCGCCGAGGAGCGCCTGGCCGCGCTCGGCGCCCGCCGGATCGACGCGATGGTCCTGGACGAGAACGAGCTCGGCCACCGCACCTGGAAGGCCGCCGGCTACACCCCCGAACCGCAGTGGAGCCGCTGGGTCAAGCCCCTGGCCGGCTGACGCCGCCGTTCGGCGGCTCGGTTAGGGTGCGCTCATGGACGACACGGCCCGCTGGGACTGGGACGGGATCCGCGAGCGCACCCTCGCGCTGCGCGCGCGGCGCGGCCGGGCGCCGCTGGCGGCCCCACTGAGCGAGGAACAGGTGGCGGAGGCCGAGCGGCAGTTCGGCATCACGTTCCCGGCGGACTACCGCGCGTTCCTGACGACCGTCAGCGCCGGGACGGACTGGCCGCGACAGCTGTGCCGGGGCGAGACCGGGTGGTACTGGGCGGGGGACCGGCAGACCAGGCCCGCCCTCCTGGCCGAGCCGTTCCCGGACCACGACACCGCGCTGGCGGCCTCCGACGACTTCTGGGACAACCCGCTGCGCGAGGAGGACTTCGAGGATCCGGCCGCGTTCCGGGCCGCACTCGCGGCGTGGAACGACGAGGCCGAGGCGATCGAGGACGCCCGCACCGCCGGGGCCGTCTGCCTGACCGAGAACGGCTGCGGCTTCGCGACCTGGCTCGTCGTCACCGGCCCGGACCGCGGCACCATGTGGTTCGACGGCCGCGCCACCTGCGACCGGCTCAACCCGCTGCTCACGGACGAGGGCCGGCCGGCGACCTTCGGCGAGTGGTACCTCGACTACCTGGAGCACGAGGAGCCGTACGCCACGGACGAGGAACGCAGCGCCGCCCACAGCCGTTGGCACCGGGGCGAGGACACCCCGATCTGGTTCCGCTGGTTCGACGACTGGCGGGAGCAGGTGCGCCGATGAACTGGCGGGCGTTCGAGCGGGAGCTCGCGGAGGCCAAGCGGCGCTTCGACACGGACCTGCTGCGCTTCCCGGTGGACGGGCCCTGGGACGAGGTCGCCTACTGGGACCCGGTACCGGCGGTGCGGGTGTTCGGCGGACTCGGGGACGGCCGTTGGGAGGACCGGAGCCGGCTGGCCGTGCCCGGACCGGTCTACGCGGGCGAGACGGACACCGGGCTGAACGGGCCGTACTACCTGCCCGCGGCCGTCCTCTCCGGCGAGGACGGCTGCGAGTTCGTCCACCGGCAGCCCGTGAACCTGCGCGAGGTGGCCGCCCTGGCGGAGGTCGCCGCCTGCGAGCCGCAGGGCGGCTACGCGAGCGACGGCGACCACCACTGGACGCCGGAGTCCGTCCGCGCCTGGTGGCGCGAGCGCGGCGCCGTCCGGGAGTGGATCGCCGCCGAACTCGCGCTGGGGGACGCCGGGCAGAACGAGGAGGCGGCGCTGCGCGCGTACGCCGAACACCTGGACGGCGGCGGCGGGCTGGAGGCGTACCTGCGCGGGTACGTGTACTGGCTGGCCGAGGGGCGGGAGCCGCTCCTCGGCCGGCCGTTGCCGGTGCTCTGAGGGCGGGTCAGGCGCGCAGCGCGGCGAGCCACGCCTCGACGGCGGCGGCCTCGCGGGGGAGGCCGGCGGAGAGGTTCTCGTTGCCGTCCTCGGTGACGAGGATGTCGTCCTCGATGCGCACGCCGATGCCGCGGTACTCGGCGGGGACGGTCAGGTCGTCCTCCTGGAAGTAGATGCCGGGCTCGACGGTGAGCACCATGCCCGGCTTCAGCGGGCCGTCGACGTGGTCCTCGGTGCGGGAGTGGGCGCAGTCGTGGACGTCGATGCCGAGCATGTGGCCGGTGCCGGCCAGGGTGAAGCGGCGGTGCAGGCCGAGCTCGTAGACCTTGTCGGCGGTGAGGTCGCCGAACAGGCCCCAGGAGGTGAGGTGTTCGGCGAGCACCCGCTGGGCGGCGTGGTGGAAGTCGCGGAACACGCCGCCGGGCCGCACCGCGGCGATGCCGGCCTCCTGCGCCGCGTACACGGCGTCGTAGACCTTGCGCTGGAGCGCGTCGAAGCGGCCGTTGACGGGGAGGGTGCGGGTGATGTCGGCGGTGTAGAGCTCGTTGGTCTCCACGCCCGCGTCGAGGAGCAGGAGTTGGCCCGGCTTCGCGCGGCCGTCGTTGCGCACCCAGTGCATGGTGGTGGCGTGCGGGCCGGCGGCGGCGATCGTGCCGTAGCCGACGTCGTTGCCCTCGACCCGGGCGCGGACGAAGAAGGTGCCCTCGATCAGGCGCTCGGCGGTCTCGGTGTCGCTGCCGAGCACCCGGACGACGTCCTCGAAGCCGCGGGCGGTGGCCGCGCACGCGAAGCGCAGCTCGGCGATCTCGAACTCGTCCTTCACCAGGCGCAGTCCGGACAGGAAGACCCGGAACTCCTCGTCGCGCTCGGCGGTGGCACCATGGCGCAGCGCCTCCTCCACCCCGGCGTCGTGGCCGCGCAGGACGCGGACCGGGCCGGTGACGGCGCGCAGGTCGGCCCGGACGGCGCGGACGTCGCGGCAGGGCAGGCCCAGCAGGCGCTCGTTCTCGCTGAGGCTGTTGCGGCGGCCGTCCCACAGCTCGCCGTGGTTGTCGAGCCAGAACTCGCCGTTGCCGCGGTCGGAGCGGTCGCGGACGTAGAGCGTGGCGTCGCCGGCGGGGGAGAGGACGAGCACGCCGTCCTGGGACTGGTCGCCGGTGAGGTAGACGTAGTCGGAGGACGGACGGAACGGGTAGTCCGTGTCGTTGGCGCGGACCTTGGGGTTGCCGGCCGGGACGACCAGCGTCTCGCCGGGGAAGGCGGCGGCCAGTTCGGCGCGGCGGCGGGCGGTGTGCGCGGCCTGCGCGATCGGCGCGAGGTCGCCGCGCTCGGTGTCGGCCCAGCCGTGGCGCATGTTCTCGGCGAGTTCGTCGGTGACGCCGCGGGTCAGGCCGTTCTTGCGGTACTTGATGGTGTCGGCCGGCCGGGACTCGGTGGGCTGGGCGGGCTCGGTCATGTGCCGTCTCCAGGGCTGGGGAGGGATGCGGGTGCGGGCGCGTCCCGTACGGTATACCGAACGAAGTGCGGAGAGAAGGGGATTCGAGTGGCCGACTCCGAGGGATCCGTCCGGGGCGTGCTCGCCGCCAACCTGAAGCGCGTGCGGGCCGCGCGCGGCCTGTCCCTGTCCGAACTGTCGCGGCGGGCCGGGATCGGCAAGGCGACGCTCTCCCAGCTGGAGTCCGGCACCGGCAACCCGACCCTGGAGACGGTGTTCGGCCTGGCCCGGGTGCTGGGCGTGCCGATCTCCGACCTCGTCGAGGGCGCGCCGGGCGGCGGCGTCACGGTGGTCCGCGCGGCCGACGTGGAGCCGCTCAGCGGGGCCGGCGTCGATCTGCGGCCGCTGCGCCGGATCGAGGCCGGGGACTCGGTGTTCGAGGTGTACGACCAGCGGGTCAGGCCGGGCGGCACGCAGGACTCGGCCGGGCACGCGGGCACCGAGCACACCGTCGTCCAGACCGGACGGCTCGGGGTGAGGGTCGACGGGTGCGAGGTCGAGCTGGGGCCGGGGGACTACGTCGGCTTCGACGCCTCGCTGCCGCACGCGTACACCGCGCTGGACGGGGAGGCGGTGCGCTCGGTGCTGCTCCTGCACTTCCGGGCGGACCAGCGGCTGCACGTGGCGGAGGCGCTGGAGCACTGATCCGAGCAGCTCGTTCGGTGAAGCGAACGAGCTGCTCGGACGTGGGCCAGGAAGCGCAACGGGCCGGGAGCGGGCGGCGGCCGGGCGCCCCGCGGTCGCGCCCGGCCCCGGCTCAGGGGGGGGGGGGTATAAACAAAA
>NZ_JBHYWI010000070.1:0-48572 GCF_042751525.1 Kitasatospora sp. NPDC059408 | reverse complement strand
GGCTCCCAGTAGACGACTGGGTTGATAGGCCGGATATGGAAGCCCTGTAAGGGGTGGAGTTGACCGGTACTAATAGGCCGAGGGCTTGTCCTCAGTTGCTCGCGTCCACTGTGTTGTTCTGAAACAACGACCGCCTTGCCGGCGGGTCGACAGTTTCATAGTGTTTCGGTGGTCATAGCGTGAGGGAAACGCCCGGTTACATTCCGAACCCGGAAGCTAAGCCTCACAGCGCCGATGGTACTGCAGGGGGGACCCTGTGGGAGAGTAGGACGCCGCCGAACAATCATTCCAAGAAGACCCACTCCCGATCGGGAGTGGGTCTTTTTGCGTTACCCTCTGCGAATGCAGAACCTGACCCTGACCTGGCAGTCCGCCGGGGGCACCGCCGTCGTTCTATACGGCGGCGCGTACGTCGCCGCGAGGGTCCGGAAGCCGTCCTTGTCGGCGCTCCTGCGTGAGGCCGGCACCCTGCTCGCCCTGTTCGCGCTGTGGCAGCTGGTGGGGCACCTGTCGGTGATGAGCGCGGACCACGCGCTGGACCGGGCGGAGTGGATCCACCGGACGGAGCTGGCGGTCGGGCTGCCGGACGAGGCGTCGTGGCAGGCCGCGATCACGCCGTACCCGGTGCTGGTGCGGCTGGCGAACTACTACTACGCGGTCATGCACTTCGGCGTCATGCTGGTGGTGCTGCTCTGGGTGTTCCTGCGGCACCGCGAGCGGTACGCGTGGGTGCGGAACACCGTGGTGATCACGACGGCGGTCTGCCTCCTGGTCCAGTTCATCCCGGTGGCGCCGCCGCGGATGCTGCCGGAGAACGGCTTCGTCGACGTGGCCGCGCAGTACGGGCAGTCCGTGTACGGGGGCGCGGTCGGCGGCGTGGTGGTGGCGGACCAGCTGTCCGCGATGCCGTCGGTGCACGTGGCGTGGTGCGTGCTGGCGGCGGTGGCGGTGATCCGGGTGGCGCGGAGTCCGTTGCGCTGGCTGGTGGTGCTGCACCCCGTCCTGACGGTCGCCGTGGTCGTCGTGACCGCCAACCACTTCTGGGCGGACGGCATCGTCGCCGTGACGATCCTGCTCTTCGCGTACGCCGTCCTGGCGCTGACGGCACGCCGGCGGGGCCGGCCCTCCGTCGACGAGACGGAGGACCGGCCCCGCAGCGGGTCCGGTTCGCGGACCGGGCAGGTCACTTGAGCGGCAGCGCGATCCGACCCCACTTGCCGTTGCTCAGCCTGGCCGTGGCCCCGTACCAGGCGATGAGCCCGGAGAGCGCCGCGACCCAGCCCGCGAGCTTGGTGAGGCTGCCGTGGCCGCCGAACGCGCCGATGGCGGCGACCAGCAGGGACAGCGTCAGCAGGCCGTAGACGGCCCGGCTGTACAGGCCCGCGCCCCAGCTCGCCGCGGTGAGGGTGAGGGCGAGCAGGGCCCACAGCAGCAGGAACAGCCCGGCGGCGTTCTTGCTCGCGCCGCCGGCCACCGACCAGGTCGCCCAGAAGGCGCCGAGGCTGGTGAACGCGGTGCCGGTGAAGCCCTCGCCGCCGCGGAGCTGCCAGAGGCCCGCGACGAACAGGGTGATGCCGCCGACGACGTGGGCGAGGTGGGCCGCGTCCCCGGCGCCGGTGCCCTTGAGGATTCCGGTCGAGAGCAGGCCGTAGGCGAGAAGTGTGAGGCCGAGTGCGAGGTAGCCGAGGTTACCCGCGTCGGCTCCGGTGGGACGGGCGTTCGTTGCCCCGGAGGCGTCGTTGCTCACCGGAGGCTCCTTTCACTCTGGGCGCGCGCAGGGCGCAGTCAACGCAGTGGAGTGGTCCGAAGGAGTGGTTGCGAGAAGGTGCGCGCGACCGCGCCGAGGGCGCACGGCAGGAGCGTGCGCGGGCTGCGGTCAGAGGTGGTGGGCCGAGGGCCGAATGTTCCGGGCCGAGGGGTGGGGGAAGTCCCCGCTGAGGTCGGTGTACCCGGGCCGACCAGGCTTGTACCCTTGTGAATCGCACAATTTGTGGCGCCGTCAGCTGTGGAACGCTCACGATCGGCCGCCGGCCGGGTCCGGCCGTGGCAGTTCTGCTCAGTGGCGGCGGTCCGGCGGGTCCGCTCCGGCGCCGACCCGGTCGGCACGGGTGCGTCGCGCTCAGCTCGTGCGCTGGGCGGGCACCCGCAGCGTCAGGATCGCCATGTCGTCGGACGGCGGCTCCGGGGCGAAGCGCTCGACCGCGCGCTGCACGCGCATGGCGACGGCCCCGGCGGTGAGGCCGGTGCAGCCGGTGAGGACCTCGGCGAGGCCGTCGTCGCCCAGCATCCGGCGGCCCTCGCGGCGTTCGGTGACGCCGTCGGTGACGCAGAGCAGGACCTCGCCCGGGGCGAGCACGAGGTGCTCGGCGGTGAGGTCGAGGTCGTCCATGACGCCGAGCAGGGGCTGCGGGGTGGCGGCGCGGTCGACCTGGCCGTCGGTGCGCAGCCGCAGCGGCAGCGGGTGGCCGGCGCAGACCAGGGACAGTTCGGTGCTGCCGTCCGGTCGGGGCGTCAGTTCGCCGTAGAGCAGGGTGAGGAAGCGGCTGCGCGAACCCTCGTCCAGGATGGCGGCGTTGAGCCGGGTGAGGACCTGCGGGGCGTCCAGGCCCTCGCGGGCGAGCAGGCGCAGCGAGTGGCGGGCCAGGCCGGTGACGGAGGCGGCCTCGGGGCCGGTGCCGCAGACGTCGCCGATGGCGAAGCCGTACGTGCCCTCGCGGATGGTGAACAGGTCGTAGAAGTCGCCGCCGACCTCGTTGCCCTCGCCGGCGGCCTGGTAGTACACGTCCACCTCGACGCCGGGGATCTCGGGCAGGTCGGGCGGCAGGAGGCTGCGCTGGAGGGCCTGGCTGGTCGCGGTGCGCTCGGAGTAGAGGCGGGAGTTGTCGAGGGCGAGGGCGGCCCGGCGGGAGAGGTCCTCGGCGAGTTCGAGGATCTCCTGGCGGAAGCGGACGCCGGCCGGGGTGCCGAGGGCGAGCAGGCCGATGACGCGGTTGCGGGCGGTGAGCGGCAGGACGACGGTCTCGCCGAGCACGCCGGCGAGTTCGGGGCTGTCGGTGAGTCCGCCGGCGGCGGCGGTCTCGGTGGGTGCGGGCCAGAACCGTGCGCTGTGGGCGGGACCGGGGTCGGGCGCGGGGGTCTTGTCGAGCAGGCCGCGCAACGCGTCGATGCGGTCCTCGTCCTCGTGCAGGACGAAGGCGAGGTTGGGCGCGGCGCCGTGGTCGCCCTTGGTGTAGACGGCGCACCAGGAGGCGAGGGTGGGGACGGCCATCTGGGCCATCAGGGCGAGGGTCTGCTCGTGTTCGAGGGTGCCGGCGAGCAGGTCGGAGGCTTCGACGAGGAAGGAGAGCGAGCCGCGGCGCAGTCGTTCGAGCTCGGTGAGGCGGGTGCTCTCGACGGCGAGGGCGACCCGGTCGGCGGCGAACTGCAGGCGCAGCGCGTCCTCGTTGTCGTAGCGGCCGGGGGCGGCGGTGGCGATGCCGAGGGAGCCGATCAGCCGGCCCTCGACCTTGAGCGGGACGGTGACCAGGGAACGCATGCCGCTGCCGTCGAGGAGGGCCGGTCCGGCCGGACGGGCGATCAGGTCGTCGTGGACGGTGGGCAGCCGGGCGGAGTCGTAGCGGTTGCCGTGTCCGACCGGGAAGCGGGTGTGGCGGCGGTGTCCGGTGGTGAGGCCGGTGGCGGCGCGGACCTCGAACTCGGTCTCGTCCTCGGTGGTGAGGAGCAGGTAGGCGGCGTCGGCGTCGAGCAGGTCGCGGGCGCGTTCGACGGTGCGCTGGAGCAGGGTGTCGAGGTCGTCGGTGGCGACCGGGCCGGCCAGCAGGTCGAGCCGGGGGCCGGCCGGGTCGGTGCGGTCGCCGGGCAGGGCGCGGGCGGGGGAGCGCAGGACGGCGCGGTCGGGTTCGAGGACGAGCAGGCAGAGTGTGGAGGGGACGCCCTCGGTGTCGCGGACGCGGACCTGGACGCCGTACACCTCCTCGGTGCGGCCGTCGGCGCGGCGGACGGCGAAGCCGCCCTCCCAGCGCGCGAGGCGCAGGGTCTCGGCGAGGCCGAGGCCGCGGGCGGGGGTGTCGGGCCAGACGGCGAGGTCGGCCCACGGGCGGCCGAGGACGCTGTCGGCGGGGTGCCGGAAGAGGGCTTCGGCGTCCGGGTTCCAGGCGAGGACGCGGCCGTCGTCGTCGAGCTGGACGACGGCGACGTGCACCGGGCCGGGGCCGCTGGGCAGGTCGCTGCCGGGGGTGGCGGGGACGGCGTAGCGGGTGCCGGCGACGGGGACCGGCAGGGCGAGGCGGAACCAGACGGTCTTGCGGCCGGCCGCGTACTCGACGCCCCAGCGTTCGGCGAGGGCGGAGCACATCAGCAGGCCGCGGCCGCCCTCGCCGTCGGGGTCGGCGTAGCGGTCGGAGGAGGTGACGGGGCCGTCGGTGAAGGCGGGCAGGCCGCGTTCCGGGTGGTGGTCGGTGACCTCGATCCGGACGGTGCCCTCCTCGCGCAGGCAGCCGACCTCGGCGGCGGTGCCGGCGTGCACGACGGCGTTGGTGACGAGTTCGCTGACCAGGACGACGGCGTCGTCGACGACCTCCGGCAGCCCCCAGCCGAGCAGCGCGTCCCGGACGAAGCCCCGGGCGGCGGCCGCGGACCTGCCGTCGGGGTCGAAGGTGGCGGCTGCGCGCGCGGTGACCACGTTGCCACTTCTCCTCTGCTGCTCTTGCCCTGGCTGTCCGGGTGCGGCGCCGTCTCCCGGTACGCGCCGGCGGGTGGGCGGCGGCGCTGGGACGGGTCGTGGCCCGGTGCAGCGCTCCACCCTACTTTCCGCTTGGTTCCCCGTGGGGGCGGGGCGTCGAAACGGGCACCAGAGGGTGATTCTGCCCACGCGTTTCGGGAGAGGCGGTAACAACCGTGTGCAACCGGCCGTATACCCGGGGCCGGTGCTGCCAGACTGGGGGGTCCGCGACGGTCGGTCGGGACAGTACGGTCGACGCGGGTGCCGGTGCGTCGTGAGGTGCGGCCGGTGCGCAGCCCAAGCCGGGGCGGTGCCCGGGCCCCGGTCCGCCGGGGCGCGGAGGGCCACCGGACAGTTCACGACGTGGGAGGGGCCCGTTGAGTTCGGCCACCAAGGACGCAACCGGTACGACGCAGGCCGCCCAGCGCGGTGCTCGCCCCGGGGCCGCGCCGCGGAGCGCGGCCGGCCGGCGAGCGAACCACGGCCGGGGCGCGGAACCGGCGGAGCTGCGCAAGCTGCTGTCGGCGCTGACGGCGATGCGCGACGGCAACTTCCGGCGCCGGCTGACGGTGCCGGGGGACGGGCCGCTGGCGGAGATCGCCGCGGTGTTCAACGAGGTGGCCGAGCGCAACCAGCACCTGACCGGTGAACTGGCCCGGGTGCGGCGGGCGGTGGGCCGCGAGGGCCGGCTGAACGAGCGGCTGGAGACCGGTGCGGGCGAGGGCGCCTGGATGGCGGCGGTCGACAACTGCAACGCGCTGATCGACGACCTGGCCCGTCCGATGGCCGAGGTGGGCCGGGTGCTGACCTCGATCGCCGAGGGTGACCTGGACCAGAAGATGGAGCTGCGCTCGCTGCACAGCAACGGGGTGAGCCACCCGCTGCGCGGCGAGTACCTGAAGATCGGGCGGACGGTCAACGGACTGGTGGACCAGCTCTCGGAGTTCACCGACGAGGTGACCCGGGTGGCCCGCGAGGTCGGTACCGAGGGCAAGCTGGGCGGTCAGGCCAAGGTCCGCAGCGTGTCGGGCAGTTGGAAGGACCTGGCGGACTCGGTCAACACGATGGCCGGGCGGCTGACGGCCCAGGTGCGCAACATCGCCCAGGTGACGACGGCGGTGGCCAAGGGCGACCTGTCCCGCAAGGTCACCGTCGAGGTGGCCGGCGAGATGCTGGAGCTGAAGAACACCGTCAACACGATGGTGGACCAGCTCAACGGCTTCGCGGCCCAGGTGACGAGGGTCGCCCGGGACGTCGGGACCGAGGGCCGCCTCGGCGGTCAGGCGCAGGTGCCGGGCGTGGCCGGGGTCTGGCGGGACCTGACCGACTCGGTGAACTTCATGGCCGACAACCTGACCGGCCAGGTGCGGAACATCGCCCAGGTGACGACGGCGGTGGCGCGCGGGGACCTCTCGCAGAAGATCGAGGTGGACGCGCGCGGCGAGATGCTGGAGCTGAAGAACACCATCAACACGATGGTGGACCAGCTGTCCGGGTTCGCCGAGCAGGTGACCAGGGTGGCCCGCCAGGTGGGCACCGAGGGCCGCCTCGGCGGCCAGGCGCAGGTGCCGGGCGCGGCGGGCGTGTGGCGCGACCTGACCGACAACGTCAACTTCATGGCGAACAACCTCACCGATCAGGTGCGCAACATCGCCCAGGTGACGACCGCGGTCGCCAAGGGCGACCTGTCGCAGAAGATCCAGGTGGACGCGCGCGGCGAGATCCTGGAGCTGAAGAACACCATCAACACGATGGTGGACCAGCTGTCGGCGTTCGCGGACGAGGTGACCCGGGTGGCCCGGGACGTCGGCACCGAGGGCATCCTCGGCGGCCAGGCGAGCGTGCCGGGGGTGTCCGGGACCTGGAAGGACCTGACCAACTCCGTCAACCTGATGGCCAACAACCTGACCAGCCAGGTCCGCAACATCGCCGAGGTGACCACGGCGGTCGCGCGCGGCGACGTCTCGAAGAAGATCACCGTCGACGCCCGGGGCGAGATCCTGGAGCTGGTGACGACCGTCAACACGATGGTCGACCAGCTGTCGGCGTTCGCCGACGAGGTGACCCGCGTCGCCCGCGAGGTGGGCACCGAGGGGATCCTGGGCGGCCAGGCCCGGGTGCGGGGGGTGTCGGGCATCTGGAAGGACCTGACCGACAACGTCAACTTCATGGCGTCCAACCTGACCGGGCAGGTCCGCAACATCGCCGAGGTCGCCTCGGCGGTGGCCCGCGGCGACCTCTCGAAGAAGATCACCATCGACGCGCAGGGCGAGATCGCGACGCTCGCCGGGACGCTGAACACGATGGTCGACCAGCTCTCGTCCTTCGCCGTCGAGGTGACCAGGGTCGCCCGCGAGGTCGGCACCGACGGCACCCTGGGCGGCCAGGCGAGCGTGCCCGGCGTGGCCGGCATCTGGAAGGACCTGACCGACAACGTCAACCTGATGGCCAACAACCTCACCGGCCAGGTCCGCAACATCGCGCTGGTGATCACGGCGGTGGCCCGCGGCGACCTGTCGCAGAAGATCGACGTCGACGCGCGCGGCGAGATCCTCCAGCTCAAGACCAGCATCAACACGATGGTCGACCAGCTGTCCGCGTTCGCCGACGAGGTCACCCGCGTCGCCCGCGAGGTGGGCACCGACGGCCGCCTGGGCGGCCAGGCCCGGGTGCCCGGGGTGGACGGGACCTGGCAGGACCTCACCGAGTCGGTGAACGAGCTGGCCAACAACCTGACCCGGCAGGTGCGCGCGATCGCGCAGGTCGCCACCGCCGTGACCAGGGGCGACCTGAGCCTGCGGATCGACGTCGACGCCGCGGGGGAGCTCGACGAGCTCAAGGACAACATCAACCAGATGATCGCCAACCTGCGCGAGACCACCCGCACCAACCAGGAGCAGGACTGGCTCAAGACCAACCTGGCCCGGATCTCCGGCCTGCTCCAGGGTCGCCGGGACCTGGAGGCGGTCGCCTCGCTGATCATGACCGAGCTCACCCCGGTGGTCTCCGCCCAGCACGGCGCGTTCTTCCTCGCCCAGCCGGCCGGCCGCACCGCCGAGCTGATCACCGAGGACGACGACGAGAACGACACCGTGCTGCGCCTGATCGGCAGCTACGGCTACCAGCGGCGCGCGATGCCGACCACCTTCCGCCCCGGCGAGTCGCTGATCGGCCAGGCCGCGGTGGAGAAGCGGGCGATCATCCTCAAGGAGGCGCCGCCCGGGTACCTCAAGATCGCCTCGGGCCTCGGCGAGGCCTCGCCGGCCCACATCGTGGTGCTGCCGGTGCTGTTCGAGGGCCGGCTGCTCGGCGTGATCGAACTCGCCACCTTCAGCTCGTTCACGACCGTCGCCCTCGACTTCCTCAACCAGATCGCCGACCTGATCGGCGTCACCGTCAACACCATCAGCGTCAACACCAAGACCGAGGGCCTGCTGCTGGAGTCCCAGCGGCTCACCGCGGAACTCTCCATGCGTTCAGCCGAGTTGGAGGCCCGCCAGGAGGAACTGGAGCGCACCAACGAGGAGTTGCAGGAGAAGGCCGAGCAACTCGCCCAGCAGAACCGCGACATCGAGATCAAGAACAGCGAGATCGAGGAGGCCCGCCAGGTCCTGGAGGAGCGCGCCGAACAGCTCGCCCTGGCCTCCCGCTACAAGAGCGAGTTCCTCGCCAACATGTCGCACGAGCTGCGCACCCCGCTCAACTCGCTGCTGATCCTGGCCAAGCTGCTCTCCGACAACAACGAGGGCAACCTCTCGCCCAAGCAGGTCGAGTTCGCCGACACCATCCACGGCGCCGGCTCCGACCTGCTCCAGCTGATCAACGACATCCTCGACCTGTCCAAGGTCGAGGCCGGCAAGATGGACGTCCGCCCGAGCCGGATCGCCCTGGTCCAGCTGGTCGACTACGTCGAGGCCACCTTCCAGCCGGTCGCGCTGGACAAGAACCTGGACTTCGCCGTCCGGGTCTCGCCCGCGCTGCCGGTCACCCTGCACACCGACGAGCAGCGGCTCCAACAGGTGCTGCGCAACCTGATCTCCAACGCGGTCAAGTTCACCGACGCGGGCGCCGTCGACTTCTCGATCAGCCCGGCCGGGCCGGACGTGCCCCAGCACGTCCGCGAGCAGCTGCTGGAGTCCGGCTCGATCAAGGACCCGGACGACCCGCTGATCGCCTTCGCCGTCTCCGACACCGGCATCGGCATCCCCGGCAACAAGCTGCGGGAGATCTTCGAGGCCTTCAAGCAGGCCGACGGCGGCATCAGCCGCAAGTACGCCGGAACGGGCCTGGGCCTCTCGATCAGCCGGGAGATCGCCCGGCTGCTCGGCGGTGAGATCCACGTCGAGAGCGAGCTCGGCAGGGGCTCGACCTTCACGCTCTACCTGCCGCTGCGCACCGAGTCCTCGGACACCCCGCCCACCGAGCGCGCCGCCGTGGCGGCCGTGCCCAACACCCCGGTGCTGCGCGCCACCGTCGGCGTGACCCCGGTGGGCGTTCCCGTCCCGGTGGGCGAGAACCCGGCCGACCACTGGGCCCAGGAGGTCCGCGAACTCGCCGAGGAGCGCCGCCGCGGCGCCGTGGAGCGCCGTCGCACCGCCGCCCTGGACCGCCCCGCCGGGGGCCGCCCGGTGGAGCCGGTCCCGCTGCGCCCCGGCCGCACCGACGCGCGCTTCGGCGGCCAGCAGGTGCTGATCGTCGACGACGACGTCCGCAACGTGTTCGCCCTCACCAGCGTCCTGGAACAGCACGGCCTGACCGTCCTGTACGCCGAGAACGGGCGCGAGGGCATCGAGATGCTGGAGCAGCACGAGCACGTCGCGCTGGTCCTGATGGACATCATGATGCCGGAGATGGACGGCTACGCGACCACCGAGGCGATCCGCCGGATGCCCCAGTTCGCCGGCCTGCCGATCATCGCGCTGACCGCCAAGGCGATGAAGGGCGACCGCGAGAAGTCCCTCGCGGCGGGCGCCACCGACCACATCACCAAGCCGGTGGAGACCGACCACCTGCTGGCGGTGATGCACGAGTGGCTGCGGCCCGACCGGCCCTGAGCGCGTACCCCAGGTCCCGTTTCCCAAGCGGGACTTGGGCGACGGGCCGCCGGCGGGGCGCGCACCGGGAGGCGGACTCCGGGGCGTACGCCGGGCCGGAGATCGGTTTGCTGGCGGGGAGGGCCGGGAACCCGGTAGGGTCACCGATCGTTGCGAACAGTGACCGGACGGCGACACACTGCTGAGCGTGCGCCGGAGCACCGGCCGTGCACCGGTCCCGATCGGGTCCGACGCAGCCGGGTCGCGACGGAGCGATGTGCCGGGCGAGGGGGTGCGGCTAGCATGACCGGGGTAGCGGTGGGCAGTACGCGAGTGCCCTCACCGGGCAGGCAGGCGACAGGAGGGCGGGCCCTGATGCAGAAGGCGAAGATCCTCCTGGTCGACGACCGGCCGGAGAACCTGCTGGCACTGGAGGCGATCCTGTCGGCGCTCGACCAGACGCTGGTGCGCGCGGCGTCCGGCGAGGAGGCGCTCAAGGCGCTGCTGACCGACGACTTCGCCGTGATCCTGCTGGACGTCCAGATGCCGGGCATGGACGGCTTCGAGACCGCCGCCCACATCAAGCGCCGCGAGCGCACCCGGGACATCCCGATCATCTTCCTCACCGCGATCAACCACGGCCCGCACCACACCTTCCGCGGCTACGCGGCCGGCGCGGTCGACTACATCTCCAAGCCGTTCGACCCGTGGGTGCTGCGCGCCAAGGTCTCCGTCTTCGTCGACCTGTACGTGAAGAACTGCCAGCTGAAGGAGCAGGCCGCGCTGCTGCGGCTGGAGCTGGAGGCGGGCGGCGGAGAGCCGGCCCTCGGCGGGGCGCTGCTCGGCGAGCTGTCCGCGCGGCTGGCGGCGGTCGAGGAGCAGGCGGAGGCGCTGGGCAAGCAGCTGGACGGCAGCGCCGACGCGGGGGTGGCCGCCACCGCGGCGCACCTGGAGCGGAAGCTGGCCGGGCTGCGCCGGGCCCTGGACGCGCTGCGCCCGGGCAGCTCGTAGGGGTACGCAGGAGCCGCGCCGGCCGGCCCGACCGGGTGGAGCGCGCGGGCGTCCGGGTGAATTCCGGTCAGCGTGACGGAGTGTCTGCGACACGTCGGGGCGCCCCGGCTCGCCACATGTGCACCGGTGGCCCGCACCGGTAGGCTGCTGACCCATGGCCACTCGTACGCCCGGAAACGCAGCACGTAAGACGAGTCCGGGACCGTCCAAGAAGGCCGCGGCGAGGACTCCGGGCAAACCGCCGGCGAAGAAGGCGGCGCCCCGCAAGGCACCCGCGAAGAAGACGGCGGCCAGGTCGGCCCCGCCACCGCCGCCGAACAGGTCGATACTCCTGCGCGCCCTCAACGGGCTCGCGAGCCCGATCGCCGCGATCTTCCGGGGCGTCGGCGACGGTGCCAAGAACCTCCACCCGGCCCACCGCAAGGACGGGCTGGGCCTCGTGCTGTTCGCGCTCGGCCTGGTGACGGCCGCGGGGACCTGGTTCAGCCCGCAGGGCTGGCTCGGCGAGGCGGCCACCGCCGTGGTGTCCGGGCTGTTCGGGCGGCTCGACGTGCTGGTGCCGTTCCTGCTGGTCGGGATCGCGATCCGGCTCTGGCGCCACCCGGAGCTGCCGGAGGCCAACGGGCGGATCGTGATCGGCCTGAGCGCGCTGGTGGTCGGCGTCCTCGGCCTGGTCCACATCGGCTGCGGCGCGCCCACGATGGGCAGCGGCGCGTCCCGGATAAGGGCGGCGGGCGGCATCATCGGCTGGGCCGCGTCGACGCCCATGATGGCCGCCGCGGGCCCGGCGCTCGCCGTGCCGCTGCTCCTGCTGCTGGCCTTCTTCGGCCTGCTGGTGGTCACCGCCACCCCGGTCAACCGCATCCCCGAGCGGTTGCGCTCCGCCGGCGTGCGGCTCGGCGTGGTCGAGCCGGGGCCGGAGGACGAGTACGGCGAGGGGCGTACGCCGGAGCGCGAACTGTCCACGGATCCGCCGGAGGACGCCGACCCGTCGGCGCTGCCGTTCACCGTCGACTCCGAGGGCACGGTCGACGAGGTGGCCGCCCGTCGGCGCCGCCGCCGGCGCAAGCCGCAGTCCGAGGAGCCCGAGGGCGCGGAGGCGGGCCCCGAGCCCGTCTCGTTCGACAAGGACGTCGACGACCCGTTCACCACCCGCAACCTCGCCGCGGGCGCCGCCGCCGACCTGGACGGCGCGCTGGTCTACGGCGTGCCCGCCTCCTCCGCGGTGGCGGACATGATGCACCAGGTGCAGGACCGCACCGCCCCGCCCGAGGAGGCCCTCGTCCCGGCGGCCCGCGGCGCCGGCCCGGGCGCGCCCGAGGAGCACGGCCGCGCCCCGGTACGGATGGAGCAGCTCCAGCTCTCCGGCGACATCACCTACAGCCTGCCCCCGCTCGACCTGCTGGAGCGCGGCGGCCCGGCCAAGCCCCGCAGCGCCCTCAACGACGAGGTGGTGGCCCAGCTCACGAGCACGTTCGCCGAGTTCAAGGTGGACGCCAAGGTCACCGGATTCACCCGGGGGCCGACGGTCACCCGCTACGAGGTCGAGCTCGGCCCGGCCGTCAAGGTGGAGCGGATCACCGCGCTCGCCAAGAACATCGCGTACGCGGTGGCCAGCGCGGACGTGCGGATCATCAGCCCGATCCCGGGCAAGTCCGCGGTCGGCATCGAGATCCCCAACCGGGACCGGGAGATGGTCAACCTCGGCGACCTGCTGCGCTCGCGCACGGCCGCCGAGGACACCCACCCGATGGTCGTCGGCATGGGCAAGGACGTCGAGGGCCACACCGTGATGGCCAACCTCGCGAAGATGCCGCACATCCTGGTGGCCGGGGCGACCGGCGCGGGCAAGTCCTCCTGCATCAACTGCCTGATCACCTCGATCCTCGCCCGGGCCACCCCGGACGAGGTGCGGATGGTGCTGGTCGACCCCAAGCGGGTCGAGCTGACCGCCTACGAGGGCATCCCGCACCTGATCACACCGATCATCACCAACCCCAAGAAGGCCGCCGAGGCCCTCCAGTGGGTGGTGCGCGAGATGGACATGCGCTACGACGACCTCGCGGCGTTCGGCTTCCGGCACGTCGACGACTTCAACGCGGCGGTGCGCGCCGGGAAGGTCACCCCGCCGCTCGGCAGCGAGCGCGAGCTGACGCCGTACCCGTACCTGCTGGTGATCGTCGACGAGCTGGCCGACCTGATGATGGTCGCCCCGCGCGACGTCGAGGACTCGGTGGTCCGGATCACCCAGCTGGCCCGCGCGGCCGGCATCCACCTGGTGCTCGCCACCCAGCGGCCCTCGGTGGACGTCGTGACCGGTCTGATCAAGGCCAACGTGCCGTCCCGGCTGGCCTTCGCGACCTCCGCGATGGCCGACTCCCGGGTCATCCTGGACCAGCCCGGCGCCGAGAAGCTGATCGGCAAGGGCGACGCGCTCTTCCTGCCGATGGGCGCCGGCAAGCCGATCCGCATGCAGGGCGCGTTCGTCACCGAGGCCGAGATCGCCGCGGTGGTGCAGCACTGCAAGGACCAGTTGGCCGCCCGCTACCGGGACGACGTCACGGTCGGCGGCGGGCCGAAGAAGGAGATCGACGAGGAGATCGGCGACGACCTCGACCTGCTGATCCAGGCCGCGGAGCTGGTGGTCTCCACCCAGTTCGGCTCGACCTCGATGCTCCAGCGCAAGCTCCGGGTCGGCTTCGCCAAGGCGGGCCGGCTGATGGACCTGATGGAGTCGCGCGGGATCGTCGGCCCGAGCGAGGGCTCCAAGGCGCGCGACGTGCTGGTGAAGCCGGACGAGCTCGACGGGGTGCTGGTGACCCTGCGCGGCTGACGGACCGGGCGCGGGAGGCGGGTGTCCCGGACGAGGTGTCACTCCTTCGGAGGAGGGTAGGCGCCAGGGCGGGAACCGAACGTCCGCGCACCGCGTCACTGGCCGGAAAGCGATCACCGTGCTCCCCCTGCGTGACCCCGCCGACCGGCCGTCCGCGGGGCCCCGCCCCGATCGGGGCGGGTGCGCGCATTCGGGCCTGTTCCGCTTGAGAATCGATCCGTCCACGCCCCTAGACTGTTCCCCAGCAGGTGGCCATCCGCTCGAAAGGCGTGCCCCGTGACCATCGGCAAGTCCCCCGACCGCGAGAACGCCCCGTCGTCCGCAGAGCCGAGCGACGCGGTCCAGGCGGCCGATGCCCCGAGCATCGGCCGGGTGCTGTCCGCCGCCCGGCTGGAGGCCGGACTCACGGTGGATCAGGTGAGTACGGCGACCCGCGTCCGGGTGCCGATCGTGCATGCCATCGAGGAGGACGATTTCGGCCGCTGCGGCGGCGACTTCTACGCCCGCGGGCACATCCGCGCGATCGCCCGCGAGGTCGGCGTGGACGGCGAGGCCCTGGTGGCCCGCTACGACGCCGCGCACGGCGGCTCGCCGGCCTCCAAGCGGCCCACCCAGCTGATCGAGAGCGGCCCGATCAAGGTGCCCTCCCGCGGCCGGCCGAACTGGACCGCCGCCATGGTCGCCGCGATCGTCGCGGTGGTCGCCCTGATCGGCTTCAACCTGGTGAGCGGCAAGGGCGGCCACACCGGCACCGGCTCGGCCAGCGCGCCGCTGCCCAGCGGCACCGGCACCGGCTCGATCGCCCCCGCGCCCTCGCCCTCCGTGCAGCCCCCGGCCCCCGCGCCGAGCGCCGCGGCGATCGCGGCCGTCCCGGCCGACAAGGTCACCGTGAAGCTGGTCGCCGAGGGCACCAGCTGGGTCTCGGCCATAGACGGGAACGGCAAGTCGCTGTTCCAGAACAACATCAGCGACGGCCAGGACCAGACCTTCACCGACCCCAAGCAGATCAAGCTGGTGCTCGGCAACGGCGGGGCCGTGCACGCGTACGTCAACGGCAAGGACCTCGGTCTGCTCGGAAAGGACGGGCAGGTGGTGCACGTCACGTACACCCCCGGAGACCCGCAGGCGGGCTGACCACCGGCACCGGGCGGGGCCCGCAGAAGATCGTGTTATCGAGGCGCGCGGCCTCCGGGGCGAACGGCACCGGGAGCCGCGCGTTAATCTTGGGCCTATGCCTGAACGCCGTACTGTCGCCCTTGTCACGCTCGGATGCGCCCGCAACGAGGTGGACTCCGAGGAACTCGCCGGGCGACTGGAGGCCGACGGCTGGTCGCTGGTCGACGACGCCGCCGAAGCCGACGTGGCCGTCGTCAACACCTGCGGCTTCGTCGAGGCCGCCAAGAAGGACTCCGTCGACGCCCTGCTGGAGGCCAACGACCTCAAGGGGCACGGCCGCACCCAGGCCGTCGTCGCGGTCGGCTGCATGGCCGAGCGCTACGGCAAGGAGCTCGCCGACGCGCTGCCCGAGGCCGACGGGGTCCTCGGCTTCGACGACTACGCCGACATCTCCGACCGCCTCCAGACCATCCTCTCCGGCGGCCACCACGCCCCGCACCTGCCGCGCGACCGCCGCAAGCTGCTGCCGATCAGCCCGGCGGAGCGGCAGTCCGCCGCCGAGACCGTCGCGCTGCCCGGCCACGGGCCCGCCGAGACCCCGGCCGAGCCGATCGACGACCTGCCCGAGGGCCTCGCGCCCGCCTCCGGCCCGCGCACCCTGCGCAAGCGGCTGGACGACAGTCCGGTCGCCTCGGTCAAGCTCGCCTCCGGCTGCGACCGCCGCTGCTCCTTCTGTGCCATCCCGGCCTTCCGCGGCTCGTTCATCTCCCGCCGCCCCTCCGACGTCCTGAACGAGGCCAAGTGGCTGGCCGAGCAAGGCGTCCGCGAGGTCGTCCTGGTCAGCGAGAACAACACCTCGTACGGCAAGGACCTCGGCGACATCCGCCTGCTGGAGACGCTGCTCGGCGAGATCGCGGAGATCGACGGCGTCGAGCGCGTCCGGGTGTCCTACCTGCAGCCCGCCGAGATGCGCCCCGGCCTGATCGACGCGATGACCGGCACCGCCGACGTCCTGCCCTACTTCGACCTGTCCTTCCAGCACTCGGCGCCGGCGGTCCTGCGCCGGATGCGCCGCTTCGGCTCCACCGACCAGTTCCTGGAGCTGCTGAAGACCATCCGGGACAAGGCCCCGCAGGCCGGCGCCCGCTCCAACTTCATCGTCGGCTTCCCCGGTGAGACCGAGGAGGACTTCGCCGAGCTGGAGCGCTTCGTCACGCACGCCGGGCTCGACGCGATCGGCGTCTTCGGCTACTCGGACGAGGACGGCACCGAGGCCGCGACCTACGACGGCAAGCTCGCCGAGGACGTGATCGCCGACCGGCTGGACCGGCTCAGCCGGCTCGCCGAGGAGATGACCGCGCAGCGCGCCGAGCAGCGGATCGGTACCGAGGTCGAGGTCCTGATCGAGTCGGTCGAGGAGGACGTGGTCGAGGGCCGCGCCGCCCACCAGGCCCCCGAGACGGACGGCCTGACCACCCTCACCGGCGTCGAGGACCCGCGGGTCGGCCAGTTCTGGCGGGCCAGGGTGGTGGCCAGCGAGGGCGTCGACCTGATCGCCGAGGCCCTGGAGCCGGTGCGGGTCCGGCAGGCCCCGGGAGCCGGGGAATGACCAAGGGGCCCGGCGCCCCGGCCGCGGCCCATCCGGACAGACCGGCCGCCGCGCTGCCGCCGGTGCCGGCCGTCTGGAACATCGCCAACATGCTCACGATGCTCCGGCTGCTGCTGGTGCCGGTCTTCGTGGCGCTGCTGTTCGCCGACGGCGGGCACGACCCCAAGTGGCGCTCGGTGGCCTGGGCCTCCTTCGCCATCGCGATGATCACCGACCTGTTCGACGGCGAGATCGCCCGGCGCAAGGGCCTGGTCACCGACTTCGGCAAGATCGCCGACCCGATCGCCGACAAGGCGATCATGGGCTCGGCGCTGATCGGCCTGTCGGTCCTCGGCGACCTGCCCTGGTGGGTCACCGCGGTGATCCTCGCCCGCGAGCTCGGCATCACGCTGATGCGCTTCTGGGTGATCCGCTACGGCGTCATCCCGGCCAGCCGGGGCGGCAAGCTCAAGACCCTGACCCAGGGCATCGCGGTCGGCATGTACGTGCTGGAGCTGACCGGCTGGCTCGCCACCGCGCGGGCCGTGCTGATGGGCCTGGCGGTGCTGCTGACCGTCGGCACCGCACTGGACTACATCGGGCAGGCGCTGCGCCTGCGCCGCGAGGGAATGGCCGCGGAGCGCGCGGACCGGTGAACGAGGGGGGCCTGGTGACGGACCACGGGACTGCGGAGCACACGACCGCGGACTACGCGCTGGCCGAGCGGGTGCACGCGGCGCTGCGCGGCGGGGGCAGCACGGTGGCCGTCGCCGAGTCGCTGACCGGCGGGCTGCTGGCGGCCGCGCTGGTCGACGTCCCCGGGGCGTCCGCGACCTTCCGGGGATCGGTGACGGCGTACGCGACCGAGCTGAAGGCCTCGGTGCTCGGGGTGGACGAGGGCCTGCTCGACGTCCACGGGCCGGTGCACCCGGTGGTGGCCCGGCAGATGGCCGAGGGCGTCCGGCGGCTGCTGGGGGCGACGTACGGGCTCGCGACGACCGGGGTGGCCGGGCCGGAGCCGCAGGACGGGCAGCCGGTGGGCACCGTACACCTGGCGCTCGCCGGTCCGGGGGGAACTCTGGTCAGTTCGCCCCGGCTGTCCGGGGGGCGTGCCACAATCCGTCACGGGGCCGTGACCGCCGCGCTGGAGCTGCTCGCCGGTCGGCTGCCGGCCTGAGCCGAAGGCACGGCCCAGGACCCCGTCCGTCCCGATCCCTGCCGACCGGGATCCGCCCGAAGTCGCGTGCGGGGACGGTGGAGCCGCAGGATCGTGTTACATCCGACAGCCTGGTTGGGCAGAAACCAGGTGGAGAACGAGTTGCGTGACGGTGGCCGGGCGGCCCGCGAGGGGTACCACGAGGGGCCCGCGGACCCGGGTACGACACCGGAACGAGGAGGGGGACAGCCTTGCAGCCCAGAGTGAACACGACCAGGGTCCCCGCACGCGAAGCGGGCAAGGCGGTACGGTGGGGGCGTGACATCTCGATCCGCAGTCCGAGGAGGGAGGCACCGATGATCCTGCTCCGTCGCCTACTGGGCGATGTACTGCGTCGGCAGCGCCAGCGCCAGGGCCGCACACTCCGCGAGGTGTCGGCGGCCGCCAGGGTTTCGCTCGGTTACCTCTCCGAGGTCGAGCGGGGACAGAAGGAGGCCTCGTCCGAGCTGCTCTCCGCCATCTGCGACGCGCTCGACGTCCGGATGTCCGAGGTCATGCGCGAGGTCAGCGACGAACTGTCGCTCGCCGAACTTGCGGCGATGGCCACCCTCTCCGAAGGTGATCTGCTGAGGCCGGTGCTCGAACCGGTACCGCTGCCCGCCCCCGGCGCCGACCGGGCGACCATGTCGCCCAAGGCCGCCGCGATGGACGTGGTCGCCGCCTGATCCGGCCTCGACTCCCGGCACGCCTGCTCGACGCAGGGCAGGGCCCGGGGCGAGTGAAGGAGGGCGGTCGTGCGGAGAGACGCGACGGCGCACGCGGTGGCCCGAATACGGCCGTTGCTGCGGCGCCTGGTGCCGTGGCCGGCCCGCTGGGTCCTGGTGGTCCTGTCGGCCGGGCTGGTCTGGTGGCTCCTGGTGGTCCGGGGCCAGCTGGCCGACGGCGCGGTGCTCGGCCTGCTCGCGGCCGGCGGCTGGGGGCTCGGTCTGATCCCGGTCCACGCCGACCGGAGCGCGACCGGACCGGTCCGCCGCGGGGCCCGCGGGGCCGTGGGCCGAACGGAGGCGCCGACGCCCCCGATCGGGTGAGAAGTGTGCGGGAAGGCCGCGGGGTCGTTGACTCCGCGGCCTTCTGCGTACCCGGGCACCGGTCCTGCGGGGTTCACGGACGCAGGCGCAGCCCGCGCGGAGTGGCGTGGAAGCCCGCCTCCTCCAGGGCCGCGCCGAGCTCCGAGCCGAGGGCGGGCTCGCCGTTGGCCCGTTCGACCGTGACGCTGCCGAGCGCGCCCTCCCGGACGGCACCGGCCAGGGCGGCGGCCGCCGACGCCCGGGTGGCCCCGTCCTCCGGCCAGGCCAGCAGGGACTTGCCGCCGCGCTCGACGTACAGGGCGAGCTCGCCGTCCACCAGCACCACCAGGGCGCCCGCCTTGCGGCCGGGCCGGTGCGCCCCGGCCTCCTTGGCGCCGGGGGCGGCCGGGGGCTCGGGCCAGGGCAGCGCGGCGCCGTAGGCGTTCGCCGGGTCGGCGGCGGCGAGCACCAGGACCTGCGGCGGCTCGGCGGCGGGGCCGGCCGGCCACTCGGCGGCCCGGGTGCGTTCCAGCCGGCCGTTGACCGACCGCAGCCGGTCGGCCGCGCCCTCCATCGCGAACTGGGCGCCGCCGAGGCCCTCGACGAAGTAGCCGCGGCGGGTGCGCCCGCGCTCCTCCATCGCGGCGAGCACCCGGTACACCCCGGCGAAGCCGCCCGGGACCCGCTCGGCCGCCACCGTGCCCCGGGTCAGCAGGCCGTGGCGGTCCAGCAGGGCCTGGGCCTGGGCGGTGGCCCGGACCGTGGGGTCGGCGGCCGGGGCGGGCAGCAGCGACCAGCGGCCGGCCACCGTCGGCGGGCCGCTGCGCAGGGCGCCGCCGGCCCGGCCGAAGGCGCGGCCGGCCCCGCCGTAGCGGCCGCGCGGGGTGGCCCTGGGGGCGCGGTGGGCGGTGGCGCCCGCCGTCCGGCCGGAGCCGAGCAGGGCGCGCAGCGGGGCGAGGGTGTCGTTGCTGACGTAGCCGGCCCAGACGAGGTCCCACAGGGCCTCGACGACCTCTGCTTCGGGGGTCTCGTCGCCGTCGGCGCGGAGCCGCTCGACCAGCTGGCGGAAGAACAGGCCGTAGCCGCCGGTGAGGGCGGTCATCAGGGCGCCGTGCAGCGGGGTGACGGCGGGCGGGACGGGCTCGGGGCGCAGCAGGTGGGCGTTCTCGGCCAGGTGGAGGCTGATCCAGCCGTCCTTGCCGGGCAGGGCGCCGGCGCCGCACCAGCCGAGCTCGCCGGCCGCCATCAGTTCGTCCAGCAGGCCGGGGGAGTAGTCGGCGAGGCGGGCCGGGAGGATCAGCTTCTCCAGGGCGGAGGCGGGCAGGGCGGTGCCCTGGAGCTGTTCGACCACCCGGAGCAGACCGTCCGGCCCGCGCAACCGGTGGCCGGCGAGGTGCTGCCACTGGGGGAGGAAGGCGGCCAGGGCGCGCGGCGGGACGGGCTCGACCTCCTGGCGCAGGGCGGCCAGGGAACGGCGGCGCAGGCGGCGCAGGACCTCGGCGTCGCACCACTCGACGGTGGCGGTGTGGCCCTCGACGGGCCTGAATTCGCCCTGGACGAGGCGGCCGGTGGCGGTGAGGCGGTGCAGGACGCCGGTGACGACGGCGGTGCCGAGGCCGAGGCGGGCGGCGGCCTCGGCGGCGGTGAACGGGCCGTGGGTGCGGGCGTGCCGGGCGAGGAGGTCGCCCAGGGGGTCCTTGACCGGTTCGGTGAAGGCTTCGGGGACGCCGACGGGCAGGGGGGTGCCGAGGGCGTCGCGCAGCCGTCCGGCGTCCTCGACGGCGGCCCAGCGCTGCTCGCCGGCGATCCGGACCTGGATGACCCGGCGGGCGGCCTCCAGCTCCAGGGCCCAGAGCGGCTCGGCGCCGCGGGCGGCGAGCTCCGCCTCGGCGAGCGGGCCGAGCAGGCGCAGCGCGTCGGCGACGCCCTCGGCGTCCTTGATCCGGCGCTCGGGGGTGAGGCGCTGGAGCTCGGCCTCCAGTTCGGCGAGCACCTGCGGGTCGAGCAGTTCGCGCAGTTCGGCCTGGCCGAGGAGTTCGGACAGCAGCCGGGAGTCGAGCGACAGGGCGGCGGCGCGGCGCTCGGCGAGCGGGGAGTCGCCCTCGTAGAGGAACTGGGCGACGTAGCCGAAGAGCAGGGAGCGGGCGAAGGGGGAGGGCTCGGGGGTGGTGACCTCGACCAGGCGGACGGCGCGGGATTCGAGGTCGCCCATCAGCTCGACCAGGCCGGGCACGTCGAAGACGTCCTGGAGGCACTCGCGGACGGCCTCCAGGACGATCGGGAACGAGCCGTACTCGGAGGCGACTTCGAGGAGCTGGGCGGCGCGCTGGCGCTGCTGCCAGAGCGGAGTGCGGCGGCCGGGGTTGCGCCGGGGGAGCAGCAGGGCGCGGCCGGCGCACTCGCGGAAGCGGGAGGCGAACAGGGCGGAGCCGCCGACCTGGTCGGTGACGAGCCGCTCGATCTCACCGGGGTCGAAGAGGGCGGCGTCGGCGCCGACCGGGGCCTCGTCCGGGGCGCTGTCCGGGGCGGACCGCTGCGACGGGCCGGCGAAGTCGAAGTCGGGGGCGAGCAGGTCGGCGTCGGGCAGGCGGAGCACGATGCCGTCGTCGGCGTGCATGACCTGCGGGTCGAGGCCGTGCTTCTCGCGCAGCCGGGCGCCGAGGGCGAGGGCCCAGGGGGCGTGCACCTGGGCGCCGAAGGGGGAGTGGATGACGATCCGCCAGTCGCCGAGTTCGTCGCGGAAGCGCTCGACGACGATCGTGCGGTCGTCCGGGAGGTGGCCGCAGGCGGTGCGCTGTTGGGCGAGGTAGTCGAGCAGGTTCCCGGCGGCCCAGTCGTCGAGGCCGGCCCGCTTGAGGCGCTCGGTGGCGTCGGCGGGGGCGAGTGCGCCCAGCTCGCGGGTGAACGCGCCGAGGGCGCGGCCGAGTTCGAGCGGGCGGCCGAGGGTGTCGCCCTTCCAGAACGGGAGCCGGCCGGGGATTCCGGGGGCGGGAGTGACGAGGACCTTGTCGTGGGTGATGTCCTCGATCCGCCAGGACGTGGTGCCGAGGGTGAAGACGTCGCCCACGCGGGACTCGTAGACCATCTCCTCGTCCAGCTCTCCGACGCGGCCGCCGCCCTTCTTCGGGTCCGTCCCGGCGATGAAGACGCCGAACAGGCCGCGGTCGGGGATGGTGCCGCCGGAGGTGACGGCGAGGCGCTGGGCGCCGGGGCGGCCGGTGACGGTGCCGGCGACGCGGTCCCAGACCAGGCGGGGGCGCAGCTCGGCGAAGGCGTCCGAGGGGTAGCGGCCGGCGAGCATGTCGAGCACCGCGTCGAAGGCGGACTGCGGGAGGGTGGCGAACGGCGCGGCGCGGCGGACCACGGCGAGCAGGTCGTCCACCGGCCAGGTGTCCAGCGCCGTCATGGCGACGAGCTGCTGGGCGAGGACGTCCAGCGGGTTGCGCGGGACGCGCAGGGCCTCGATCCGGCCGGCCCGCATGCGTTCGGTGACCACGGCGGACTGGACGAGGTCCCCGCGGTACTTGGGGAAGAAGACGCCGGTGGAGACGGCGCCGACCTGGTGGCCGGCCCGGCCGACCCGCTGGAGGCCGGAGGCCACCGAGGGCGGGGACTCGACCTGGACGACCAGTTCGACGGCGCCCATGTCGATGCCCAGCTCCAGGCTGGAGGTGGCGACCACGGCGGGCAGCCGGCCGGCCTTCAGCTCCTCCTCGACCAGGGACCGCTGCTCCTTGGAGACCGAGCCGTGGTGGGCCCGGGCGAGGACCGGCGGGACGCCCCTGGCCGCGCCGGAGCCGCCCATCAGCTGGGCGGGGGCGTGCGCCTCGGGGGCGGCGGCGCCGGTGGCGCGCTCGTGGGCGATCTCGTTCAGCCGGTTGCACAGGCGCTCGGCGAGGCGGCGGGAGTTGGCGAAGACGATCGTCGAGCGGTGCGCCTGGACGAGGTCGACGATCCGCTCCTCGACGTGCGGCCAGATCGAGGACTGGCGCTGTGGATCGCTGTCGGAGGAGCCGCCGGTGGCGGGGGCCGCGGGCAGGTCGTCCAGGTCGGGGACGGGCACGACGACCGAGAGGTCGAACTCCTTGGCGGCGGCGGGCTGGACGACGGCGGCGCCGCGCTGCGGGCTGAGGAAGCGGGCCACCTCCTCCACCGGGCGCACGGTGGCGGACAGGCCGATCCGGCGGGCCGGGCGGTCCAGCAGCTCGTCCAGGCGCTCCAGGCTGAGCGCGAGGTGGGCGCCGCGCTTGGTGCCGGCGACCGCGTGGACCTCGTCGAGGATCACGGTGTCGATGCCGCGCAGCGCCTCCCGGGAGGCCGAGGTGAGCAGCAGGAAGAGCGACTCGGGGGTGGTGATCAGGATGTCGGGCGGGTGGGTCGCGAAGCGGCGGCGGTCGGCGGCGGGGGTGTCGCCGGAGCGGATGGCGACCTGGACGTCCGGTTCGGGCACGCCGAGCCGGACGGCGGCCTGGCGGAGCCCGGTCAGCGGGGCGCGGAGGTTGCGCTCGACGTCCACGGCGAGGGCCTTGAGCGGCGAGACGTACAGGACCCGGCAGCGGCGCTTGGTGTCGGCCGGGGGCGGGGTGCTGCTGAGCCGGTCCAGGGCGGAGAGGAACGCGGCGAGCGTCTTGCCGGAGCCGGTGGGGGCGACCACCAGGACGTCCGTCCCCCGTCCGATGGCGCGCCAGGCCTCGGCCTGGGCGGTGGTGGGCGCGGGGAAGGCGCCGGTGAACCAGGCCCGGGTGGCGGGGGCGAACCCGGCGAGCGGGTCGTCCTGCGGTTCGTCCGGCCGGTCGGCCGGCGGGGTCAGCTGCTGGGGCGCCATGCCCCCATGGTGCCGGGTGGGACCGACAACCGGGCGGGTGGCGGGGGAGCGCCGGGTGGGTGGGGCGGTGCGGTGGGGCGGTGCAGCGAAAGGAGGTGTAGTTAAAGGAGCAAAAAAGACAATCCGCTCATATGGTGATGATTCCAGCCCATGATCACCCGCGCGCCCGCGGGACCGACGAGCGGAGACCGTGCGATGGCGCAGGTGAACCCGTCCGGAACAGGTCCCGTCCGCGCCCCCCGCCGCGGGGCCCGCGGGCCCGTCCGGGTCCTGCTGGCGATGCTGCTCACCGCGCTCGTGGTCGGCGGCGCCGTGCCGTACGTGTCCGGCAGCGGCCGGGTCTACCTCAGCTACCTGGTGCTGGCCGGACGGGACGACGCCGCCGGCGCGGCCCTGGCCGGGGCCGAGGCCCGCGCGGCGGGCGGGCAGGTCGTCCAGGAGTACCCGCAGATCGGGGCCGTACTGGCGTACGCCCCCGGCGGCTTCGCGGACGAGGTGCGGGCCAGGCCCGGGATCGCCGCCGTCGGGGCCACCCGCACCGCGCCGGTGGTCGGCCCGCCGCGCCCGCTGGACGGCGCCGGGGACTTCGCGGCCGGCACCGAACGCGCCGGGCGCAGCAGCGCGGACCGGTCGGGCGGGGCGGAGCGCTCCGGCGGGACCGACACCGCGGAACTGTCCGAGCGGCAGGAGGACACCACCCTCACGGTGCCCGACCCCGCCGAGCACGACGGCTGGAACCTCACCATGCTCGGCGCCCCCGGCGCCGGGGGCGGCGACGCGACCGCCGCGCCGGCCGGGCCCGCCGGGCCGGCGCCGGAAGCACTGCACAAGGTGCTCGTCGCGGTGCTCGACTCCGGCGTCGACGACACCCACCCCGACCTCAGGACCGCCGTCGACCCCAAGGCCTCCGCCTCGTGCGCCGACGGGCGCCCCGACCCGCGCACCGGCTCCTGGCGGCCCGACCCCGGGGTCGGCGAGAGCGGGCACGGCACCCACGTCGCCGGGATCGTCGGCGCCGTCCGGGACGGCCGGGGCGTCACCGGGGTCGCGCCGGGCGTGCGGATCGCCGCCGTCCGGCTGCTCGGGCCGCTGGGCCAGTACTACGCGGAGAACATCGTCTGCGGCATGCTGTGGGCCGCCGACCACGGCGCCAGGGCGATCAACAACAGCTACTTCGCCGACCCGTGGAAGTACAACTGCCCGGAGGACCGCGACCAGGCCGCGCTGATCGCCGCCGTCGGCCGGGCCGCGGCCTACGCCCAGCGCAAGGGCGCCGTCGTCGTCGCCTCGGCGGGCAACGACGGGCAGGACCTCGGCGCGGCCAGGACGGACGAGCGCAGTCCGAACGACCGGGTCTCCGGCCCGGCGCAGTCCCGCCACCTGGGCACCGAGTGCATCAGGCTGCCCGGCGAGCTGCCCGGCGTCGTCACCGTCACCGCCGTCAACCGGGACGGCCGCCCCTCCGCGTACTCCAACTACGGGCGCGGCAGGGTCTCGCTGGCCGCGCCCGGCGGGGACCCGGACGGCGGGCCGCAGGGCGCGATCGTCTCCGACTGGCCCGGCGGGCAGTACGCGGCGCTGGCCGGCACCTCGATGGCGGCCGCGCACGTGACGGGCGCGGTCGCGGTGGCCGCCGCGCTCCACCCGGACTACGGCTCGGCCGGACTCGCCGCCCTGCTGGCCACCACGGCCGCGGCCGCCTGCCCGCCGGGGCCGTACGCGTGCGGGGACCGGCAGTACTTCGGCGCGGGGTTGCTGGCGCTGCCGCGGTAGCGCTCCTCCCGCGGACCGGGCGACGCCCGTCGCGGCCCGGAAAAGCGGGTGACGGACGAGCGCAGGCGGGCGAGGATCGGGGCATGACCGCATTCCTCGCCACCGAACGGCTCGTGCTGCGCCGCTTCACCGCCGCGGACACGGACCACCTGGTCGAGCTGGACGGCGATCCCGAGGTGATGCGCCACCTCACCGGAGGCCGGCCGACGCCGCGGGAGGTCGTGGAGGACGAGCTGCTGCCGCTCTACCTCGCGCACTACGAGCGCTACGGGGACCTGGGCTGGTGGGCCGCGGAGGAGCGGGCGGGCGGGGCCTTCCTGGGCTGGTTCGAGTTCCGGCCGACGGTGGCGGGCGAGCGCGGCGAGGTCGAGCTCGGGTACCGGCTGCGCCGGGCCGCTTGGGGGCGCGGGTACGCGACCGAGGGCGCGCGGGCGCTGGTCCGCCGCGGTTTCACCGGACTCGGCGTGGAGCGGGTGGTGGCGTACACGATGACGGTCAACGCGGGCTCCCGGCGGGTGATGGAGAAGAGCGGCCTCTCGTACGTCCGGACCTTCCACGAGGACCACCCGGAGGCCATCCCCGGCAGCGAGCACGGCGAGGTCGAGTACGCCCTGGAGCGGGCGCGGTGGCGGGGCTGACGCGCCCGGGGGCTCCGGCGGCCGGTCCGGGATACTGGACGGCATGAGGCTGACGGAGTTCTGGCGACGGATGTACGAGCACTTCGGGGAGACGTACGCGGAGTCCTTCGCCTCCGACCACGTGATGAGCGAGCTCGGCGGTCGGACGGTCCGGCAGGCGCTGGACGCGGGCTGGGAGGCCAAGGACGTCTGGCGGGCGGTCTGCGAGACCCAGGGGGTCTCCGCGCTGCTCCGCTGAGCGGCTCCGCCGTCCCCCGGACGACGGCCGGATGTCGCCGAACCGGCCTCCGCCGCCGGGCCGATGGGACAGACTGTCCCGGTGACAAGTGACACAGAACACCAGAATTCGGACAGGCCGGCCGAGACGTCGGCCAAGGCGGCGGACGGGGGCGGCGGGCTCTGGGGCGGCGGGATGCCGCGCTGGCTGCCCAGGGCGATGGTGCTCGCGTTCGTCCTGCTCGGCCTGTTCCAGCTCGCGGACTGGGCGTTCCGCCAGCTCATCGACCTCTTCGTGATGCTCCTGGTGGCCTTCTTCCTGTCGCTCGCGCTGGAGCCGGCCGTCGACCGGATGGCCGCCCGCGGGGTGCGTCGGGGCGTCGGGACGTTCCTGGTGTTCGTCGCGGTCGCGGTCGCCGTCCTCGGGTTCCTGGCGGCGCTCGGCACGCTGCTGGTGGACCAGGTCGCGAAGATCGCGGGGGACCTGCCGCACCTGGTCGACAACCTGATCACGTGGTTCAACGGGACGTTCCACCAGGACGTCTCGCTGGGCGAGTTGCAGAAGAAGCTGCTCAAGGACTCCGGCACGATCGAGGGTTACGCCCAGCAGGCCGCCGACAACGTCTGGGGCCTGTCCTCCACCGTGATCGGCGGCCTCTTCCAGGCCTTCACGGTCGGACTGTTCACCTTCTACTTCACCGCCGAGGGCCCGAGGGTCCGGCGGACGGTCTGCTCGCTGCTGCCGCCCGCCAAGCAGGGCGAGGTGCTGCGGGCCTGGGAGATCGCGCTCGCCAAGACCGGCGGGTACCTGTACTCGCGCGCGCTGCTCGCGGTGGTGTCGGCGGCCGGGCACTGGGTGATGTTCGCGCTGCTGGACCTGCCGTACGCGGCCGCGCTGGCGATCTGGGTCGGCGTCATGTCGCAGTTCGTGCCGACCATCGGGACGTACCTCGCGGGCGCGCTGCCGGTGCTGGTGGCGCTCACCGTGGAACCGGTGGACGCGCTGTGGGTGCTGGTGTTCACGGTGGTGTACCAGCAGGTCGAGAACTACCTGCTGCACCCGAGGATCACCGCGAGGACGGTGGACGTGCACCCGGCGGTGGCGTTCGGGGCGGTGATCGCGGGCGCGGCGTTGCTGGGGGCGGTCGGCGCGCTGATCGCCATCCCGGCGGCGGCCACGCTGCAGGGTTTCGTCGGGACGTACGTGCGGCGCTACGAGGTGGCGACCGACCCGCGGATCGACCGCGGCGAGCAGCGGCGGGCCCGGCGCGAGCTGCGCCGGGAGGCGGCGCGCCGGCTGCGGCGGATGGTCGGTGGCGGGTCGGACGAGGCGGGCTGAGCCGGACCGGCCCGCCCGGAGCCCCGTGGAATCGAACGGAATCGAATGGGGTCGAATCCGTTCCGGTCGCGCCGGGAGGGGGCGGGCGGGGTTCGGTGCGCGCCCCCGGTGGCGTGCGACGCTTGAATCGAACAGATGTTCTTTGTACTCTCCGGCGAGGAGTTTTCCACAGGCGGAGCCCGGTCGGGCTCGTTTGTCAGTGGGACGCGCTAGCGTCGAGGACGATGAAGCGCACAGCACAGAACCCGAAGGAAAAGGCCATGGCAGGTACGGACCGCGAGAAGGCCCTAGAGACCGCACTCGCCCAGATCGAGCGACAGTTCGGCAAGGGCTCGGTGATGCGCCTCGGCGAGAAGGCCAACGAGCCGATCGACGTGATCTCCACCGGGTCCACCGCCCTGGACGTCGCCCTCGGGGTCGGTGGCATCCCCCGGGGCCGGGTGGTCGAGATCTACGGCCCCGAGTCCTCCGGAAAGACCACCCTGACGCTGCACCTGGCGGCCAACGCCCAGCGGGCCGGCGGCACGGTCGCGTTCGTCGACGCGGAGCACGCGCTCGACCCGGATTACGCCAAGAAGCTCGGCGTGGACACCGACGCCCTGCTGGTCAGCCAGCCGGACACCGGTGAGCAGGCCCTGGAGATCACCGACATGCTGATCCGCTCCGGCGCGATCGACCTGGTGATCATCGACTCGGTCGCCGCGCTCGTCCCGCGCGCCGAGATCGAGGGCGAGATGGGCGACTCGCACGTCGGTCTGCAGGCCCGTCTGATGAGCCAGGCGCTGCGCAAGATCGCCGGTGCGCTGAACCAGTCGAACACCACCGCCGTGTTCATCAACCAGCTCCGCGAGAAGATCGGCGTCATGTTCGGCTCGCCGGAGACCACGACCGGTGGCCGCGCGCTGAAGTTCTACGCCTCCGTCCGCCTCGACATCCGCCGGATCGAGACCCTGAAGGACGGCACCGAGGCGGTGGGCAACCGCACCCGTGTCAAGGTAGTCAAGAACAAGGTCGCCGCGCCGTTCAAGCAGGCCGAGTTCGACATCCTCTACGGCGTCGGCATCAGCCGCGAGGGCGGCCTGATCGACATGGGCGTCGAGCACGGCTTCATCCGCAAGTCGGGCGCCTGGTACACCTACGAGGGCGACCAGCTCGGCCAGGGCAAGGAGAACGCCCGCAACTTCCTGCGGGACAACCCGCAGCTCGCCGACGAGATCGAGCGGAAGATCAAGGGCAAGCTCGGCATCGGCCCGAAGGTCGAGGAGCCCGCCGAGGGCGCGGCCGACACCGCCGCCGCGGACGGCGCCGCCAAGCCGATCACCGCGACCGCCGCCAAGACGGCCGCGGCGAAGAAGACGGCGGCGGCCGCCAAGGCCTGAGCCGTTGATGCAGCACGACGAGGTGGGCGGCGCTGGCCCGGCGTCGCCGGACGACGACCACGGGCCGCCGGACTGGTTCGCCGCCGTGGCGGAGGAGCCGGGTCCGGAGCCGTCGGCGACCGGCCCGGTCCGGCCGCGGCGCCGTCGGGAGCCGCGTTCGGCGGCGCGAGGGGCATCCGGCGCTGAGCCGGAGTTCGACCGGGCGCCGGTCCGGGCGGTGCGCGGCGCGGCGCCCGGACCGGGTCCGGCGGAGGGGCTGTCCGACGGGCTCGGGCTGGTCTCCGCCTCCGAGCTGCCCACCGGCCGTCGGCGCCGTCGCTCGGCGCTGGCCGAGGACACCGACGGGTACGGGGAGCCCGCAGACCGCGCGGAACCGGCGGACTACCGGGAGGCGGCCGGTCACGGGGGTGCGGCCGCCTCCGCCCCGCGGGGGCGGACGAGCGCACGGTCGGGTGGCCGGTCGGCTGGGCGCCGACGCACCGAGCCGGACGCCGAGCAGGCCCGGCCGCGCGAGCCGAAGCGGGCCCGGGCCGAGGAGCACGCCGATCCCGAGAGCCGCGCCCGCGACATCTGCCTGCGGCTGCTCACCGGCACCGCCAAGAGCCGCAAGCAGCTCGCCGACGCCCTGCGCAAGCGGGAGATCCCGGAGGACGTCGCCGACCAGGTGCTCACCCGGCTCGAAGAGGTCGGGCTGATCGACGACGCGGCCTTCGCCGCGGCCTGGGTGGAGTCCCGGCACGCCGTCCGGGGCCTGTCGCGGCGGGCGCTCGCCCAGGAGCTGCGGACCAAGGGCGTGGCCGCCGACCTGGTCGAGCAGGCCGTGGCCCAGCTCGACCATGACGACGAGACGGAGGCCGCCCGGGCCCTCGTCGACCGCAAGCTCCGCAGCACCCGCGGGCTGGAGCCGCAGGCCCGGATGCGGCGGCTGGTCGGCGTGCTGGCCCGGCGCGGCTACTCCGAGGGGCTGGCCTTCCGAGTGGTGCGCGCGGCCATCGAGGAAGAGGACGCGGAAGCCGACGACTGAGCTGCCGAGGCGGCCCGGCGCACCGCATCGAACCGGAGGACGCGCACCGGACGTGGTGACCGAGGGGGACGGGTGCCGGTGCAGCCGCGAGGAGATCGAGCAGGGCTGCGTGCGGGCCGGCGAGGACGTGCTGTCGGCCGTCCGGGGCGGCCTGAGCACCCCGAACTCGTGCGCACCCCGGGGGCGTTGCGCTACCGGGTCTCGTAGCGGCGGAACGTGCAAGCCGGGCGCGAGGTGCGCGTCATGGTGCGGCCGGAGGCGGTGGACGACCTCGGGGCCGGGCTGATCGCCCGGGAGGTCGCCCGGCGGGTGTCCCAGGAGCTGTCCCACCTGGGGCGGATCCGGGTGACGGTGGTCCGGGAGAGCCGGGTCACCGAGGTGGCGCGGCAGAGGGGTCGAGCCGCTCGGGGACGGCCTCCGGGGCCGGCTCGGGTTCGGGCTCGGCCGCGCCGGTGAGCGGTGCCGGGCCGCCCCGGGCCCGGTCGGCGAGCGCCAGCAGGTCCTCGGCGGCGGCGCCCTGGGTGACGCCGACGAGGTGCCCGTCCGGCCGGATCAGCAGCACGGTGTGCGGGCCGGCGTCCGGGTACTCCTCGGCGACGAGTACCTCGGCCGGGACGGGCAGGGCGTTCGCGACCTCGGCGAGCCGGGGCATCAGCCCAGCGCCCAGCCAGTGCTCGGCGGACCAGACGGCGGTGCCGGGGGCCACGAGCAGCAGCAGGAAGGTGGAGCCGAGCCGGGCGTGGAGGTGGTCGGGGCTGCCGTCGGCGGAGAGCACCGGGAGGTCGGGCACGAGCACGCCGGGGGCGGTGGCGGGCAGCAGCTCGCTGAGCGAGGTGGTGGTGCGCGCGCCGCGCTGGACCGGCACCCGGCCGGGGACGCCCGAGGGCGCCGCCGGGTAGGCGGGCGCGCCGCCGAAGCGGCCGGTGCCGAGCTGGCCGTCGGCGAGCAGCGGCGCGTGCTTGCGGAAGCCACCGACGAGCAGCGAGCGCCGGGTCTGCTGCCAGCCGCGCAGCGGGCGCAGCAGCGGCATGGACTGGTCGACGGCGCGCAGCCGGGCGCCGACGGCGCCGCGGCGCTCGGCCTCGTAGCCGTCCAGGAGGGAGCCGCCGGGCTGGGGGCCGCCGGAGTGGAGGTGCCAGGCGAGGGCGAGCCGCCAGGCGAGGTTGTCGGCGTCGCGCAGCCCGTCGGCGAGGTTCTGCATGCCGAGGGCGCCGTGCAGGTGGGCGGCGTCGCCGGCGAGGAAGCAGCGGCCGCTGCGGAAGCGGGCGGCGAGGCGCTGCTGGGCGGTGTGGTCGGCGGCGGCGAGCAGCTCGAAGCGGGGGAGTTCGCCGCACCAGCCGGTGAGGCTCGCGGTGACGCGGTTGAGCAGGGTGTCGCCGGTGACGACGCCGGGCCAGGTGGCGTGCGGGTCGACCTGCTCGGTGGCGGCCGGGCGGCCGGGCGGCAGGCGCCAGTCGAGCCGCCAGACGCCGTCCGGCAGGGGGCGGGCGGAGGCCTCGCGGTCGCCGCGCCACGGCGGCTCGCGGTGCAGCCGGGCGCCGTCGAAGGGCAGGTCGACCCGGACGGTGGCGATGGCGTTGCGGTCGACGGCCGGGCGGCCGGGGAAGCGGATCTTCAGGAGCTTGCGGATCGTGGAGCGCGCGCCGTCGCAGCCGACCAGGTGGCTGCCGCGCCACCAGGTGCTGGAGCCGTCCTGGGTGCCGTGGGTGCGGACGCTGACGCCGTCGCGGTCCTGGACGAGCTCGGTGACGCGGCTGAGCGGGACGAGTCTGACCAGCGGGGTGCCGGTGAGGGCGTCGCGCAGGCCGCGCTGGAGGCGGTGCTGCGGCAGGTGGAAGGCGGGCGAGTCGGTGAGGTCGATCCGCAGCACCTCCTGACGGCGCCGCCAGATGGCGAAGGAGTCCCAGAGGGCGGAGTCGGAGACGGCCCGGGGGTAGCCGATCCGGGTGAGGAAGGCGGTGGAGTCGGCCCCGAGGACGACGCTGCGCGGGCCCTCGGGGCAGAGCCCGGAGCCCTCGTCCAGGACGACGGTCGGCACCTCGTGCCGGGCGAGCGCGAGGGCCAGGGCCAGACCGACCGGTCCGGCCCCGACCACGATCACCGGGTCCATGCCGGGCCCTCCGGGCGGGGGTGGACCGTTCGGGCCCGGAAGGCCGGGCATGGGCAGGCCGTCAGGCTGGCGTCATATGCCGCGCGGAAGCTCCCGGGAGGTGTCACGAAGAGCAATGCAACAGTTCACCTGCGTGTCCGTCAAGCAGCAGCCGAAGTGCGCCGGTTCGCGCCGCGACGGCCGCGTGCTTCGATCCACCGGGCGAGCGCGGTGAGCAACAGGCACATCGCGACGTAGATCGGACCGATCACCAGGACCACCGGGATGTAGGGGAAGCCCGCGGCGTTCATCGGCTGGCTCGCGATCGCCTTACCGACGAACAGCAGCTCGTGGTAGGTGATGACGAAGCCGAGCGAGGTGTCCTTCAGGGTGACGACCAGCTGGCCGATCATCGTCGGCAGCATCGAGCGGACCGCCTGCGGCACCAGGATGCCGGCCATCACCTGGGTCTTGCGCATCCCGAGGGCGTACGCCGCCTCGGACTGGCCCCGGGGGACGGCGTTGACGCCGCTGCGGATGATCTCGGCCTGGACCGCGCCGTTGTAGAGGGTGAGGCCGAGCACCAGCGCCCACATCGGGTCCTTGGCGAAGAACGCGTAGTAGAGCGCGACGATGAGGATCAGCAGCGGCATCGCCCGGAAGAACTGGACGATCGCGGTGCACACCCAGCGCACCGGCTTGTGGTCGGACAGCCGCCCGGCGGCGAGCAGCGAGCCGAGGGTGAGCGAGAACAGCGCCGCCAGGCCGAAGGCCTCCAGGGTGGAGAGCAGGCCGTCCAGGATCCGCTGCTGGATGGTGTTGTACTGGAAGACGTCCCAGAGCCCGGCGTCGAACTGGCCGCTGTCGGACAGCGCCGTGACGGCGTACCAGAGCAGGCCGGCGATCGCGACGAACGCCAGCACGCCGAACAGCCGGTACCGCGTGCGGGCCTTCGGACCGGGGGCGTCGTACAGGACGCTGGCGGTCGAGCCGCGGGTGAAGGGGCTGTTCATCGGGCCACCGCCAGTCGGGACTCCAGGATGCGGAACAGGGTGGCGATCACGGCGCTGATCACCAGGTAGGCGCAGGCCACCCAGAAGAAGATCGAGAAGATCGAGTAGCCGCGCTCGGAGAAGGTCTGCTGCGCGCTGTACAGCTCGCCGACGCTGAACGCGCCGGCGATCGCCGAGTTCCTCGGCAGGGCGATGAACACGCTGCTCATCGGGGCCAGCACGGTCCGGGCGGCCTGCGGCAGGACGACCAGGGTGAGCGTCTGGCCGAAGGTCATGCCGAGGCTGCGGGCGGCCTCGGCCTGGCCGAGCGGCACGGTGTTGATGCCCGAGCGCAGCACCTCGCAGACGAACGAGGCGGTGTACCCGCCGAGCGCCAGCGTCGCGAAGGTGAGGTGCTCGAAGTGCACGTCGAGCGCGGGCAGTCCGAACTCGACGGCGAAGAACAGCAGGGTCAGCGGGGTGTTGCGGAAGATCGTCACCCAGCCGGTGCCGAAGGCGCGCAGCACCGGGACCGGGGAGACCCGGAAGGCCGCCAGCAGGGTGCCCAGCAGCAGGGCGAGCAGCGCGCTGAGGGCGCTCAGCTCGATCGTCTGCAGGAAGCCGTCGCGGAACAGCGTGAAGTTGCCGTCCTCGAACAGGAAACCCATCCGGCGGCCCTCCTCTCAGGAGCGGTAAGGAATCGGGCGGGTGGGTCAGTAGCGCTCGAGCGCCGGCGGGGTGGGCGCCGCGGAGCCGGAGAGGCCGAGGGTCGCGTCGTACGCCTTCTTCCAGTCGCCGTTGTCCTGGTGCGCCTTGATGGAGTCGTTGATGGCGTTGCGCAGGGCCGCGTCGTCCTTGTTGAGGCCGACGCCGTACTTCTCCTGGGTGAACGGCTGGCCGACCACCTTGAGCTTGGGGCTGTACTTGGAGGCGTAGCCCTTGAGGATCGCGTCGTCGGTGGTGACGGCGTCGACCTCGCCGGACAGCAGCTTCTCGACGCAGGCCGAGTAGGTGTCGAACTGCGTGATCTTCGGGTTGTACTGCTGGATGTTCTTGATGGACGTCGAGCCGGTGGCGGTGCAGACGTTCTTGCCCGTGACCGCGTCCTTGCCGGTGATGTCCTTGTTGTCGGCCTTCACCAGCAGGTCCTGGCCGGCGATGTAGTACGGGCCGGCGAAGGAGACCGACTTCTTGCGCTCGTCGTTGATGCTGTAGGTGCCGACGTAGAAGTCGATCTGGCCCTTGGCGATGGCGGGCTCGCGCTGCGAGGAGACGAGGGTCTGCCACTTGATCTGCTGCGGGGTGAAGCCGAGGTCGGCGGCGACCATCTTGGCGATCTCGATGTCGAAGCCGCTGCGGTCGCCGCTGGCGACGTCCTCCCAGCCGAGGAACGGCTGGTCGGCCTTGGCGCCGATGATCAGCTGGCCGCGCTTGTGGGCCTCGGCGAGCACCGCCGAGTCGATCTTGACGTCGGTCTTGACCGTGTAGGTCGGCAGCGCGGGGGCGCCGCTGGGGGTGGCGGCGGCGTCGGGCGAGCCGTCCTTGCCGCACGCGGCGGTGGCGGTGAGCGCGACGGCACAGAGCGCGACGGCGAGGGTGCGACGAGTCCTCATGAGGGTTGTTCTCCTGGGGGCTGGGCCACGGGGTCAACCGGGCTCTGGCGTCTGGAAGTTGTGCGCAGGGGCGGGCCGGCCGGCGCCGTTGGCGGGCCGGCCTTCCGGGGGAGGCTGAGCGTCAGTGGTGCAGGATCTTGGAGAGGAAGTCCTTGGCGCGCTCGGAGCGCGGCGCGGTGAAGAAGGCGTCCGGCGTGTTCTGCTCGACGATCTTGCCGTCGGCCATGAACAGCACCCGGTTCGCGGCGGAGCGGGCGAAGCCCATCTCGTGGGTGACCACGACCATCGTCATGCCGTCGGCGGCCAGCTGGCGCATGACCTCCAGCACCTCGTTGACCATCTCCGGGTCGAGGGCCGAGGTGGGCTCGTCGAAGAGCATCACCTTCGGCTTCATGGCCAGCGCGCGGGCGATCGCCACGCGCTGCTGCTGGCCGCCGGACAGCTGGGCCGGGTACTTGTCCGCCTGCGCGCCGACGCCGACGCGCTCCAGCAGCTCCCGGGCCGTCTTCTCGGCCTGCGGGCGCGCCACCTTGCGCACCTTGACCTGGCCCATGACCACGTTCTCCAGCACGGTCTTGTGGGCGAACAGGTTGAAGCTCTGGAACACCATGCCGACCTCGGCGCGCAGCCGGGCCAGCTCCTTGCCCTCGGCGGGCAGCGGGCGGCCGTCGATGGTGATGGTGCCGGAGTCGATGGTCTCCAGCCGGTTGATCGTCCGGCAGAGCGTGGACTTGCCCGATCCGGAGGGCCCGATCAGCACCACGACCTCGCCCTGGGTGATCCGCAGGTCGATGCCCTGGAGCACGTGGAGGGCGCCGTAGTGCTTGTTCACGCCGTCCAGCACGACCAGCGGAGCGGCTGCGGACTTCGAGTCCATGATCGGATTCCCGGTCATCGCGCCTGCTCTCTCGTTCGGCCCGCGCGAAGTCTGAACTCCCTTGGGCTGCAATGGTGGTACGAAATCCGGGGGCCGCAGCCGGCGGAGCCGCAGCCCCCGGTGGGCCGACCATAGGAGCCGTGACGATGCCTCGTCAGCCGATCTGAGCGGAACTTGAGCATCACGAAACGGCCACACGGCGCTCGCAAGCTGTTCGTCCGGCCGCGATCGGGGCACGGTTGACGTGGACGGCGCCCGCGCGGTGCGTCCCGCGGGGCCCCGCCGCGCGGCCGAACCTGGCGTCCGGCGGCCCGCTGGCCCATACTGCGCAGGACCGGGACCGACCGAGCGGCCCCGGTGATCACCGCCCGGGGGAGTCCCCGGGGCCCCTGGAGACGTCGGGGAACGGGGAAGGAGGAGACATGCGACTACTGCTCGTCGAGGACGACGAACGCGTGGCCGCCGCGCTGGTCGCGGTGCTGGGACGGCACGGGTTCCAGGTCCGGCACGCCCGCAGCGGGCACGAGGCCCTGGACGCGCTGGTGCCGGACGGCAACGAGCCGTACCGGGTGGTGCTGCTCGACCTCGGGCTGCCCGACCGCGACGGCTTCGAGGTGTGCAGCCGGATCCGGGCCGGCAGCGGCGTCCCGGTGATCATGGTCACCGCCCGGGCCGACATCCGCTCCCGGATCCACGGCCTCAACCTCGGCGCCGACGACTACGTCACCAAGCCGTACGACATGGGCGAACTGCTCGCCCGCATCCACGCCGTCGCCCGCCGCGGCGCCGCGCCCTCCGCCGCCTCGCCGGCCGCGCCCGACGCCGTCCCGCAGCAGCGCGGTCCGCTGGAGTCCCGCGGCATACGGATCGACCGGGAGCGCCGCCGGGTCAGCGTGGACGGCCGCGACGTGCCGCTCACCCGCAAGGAGTTCGACCTGCTCGCGCTGCTCGCCCAGAGCCCCGGCGTGGTCTACCGCCGCGAGCAGATCTTCAGCGAGGTGTGGCGCAGCGGCTGGGAGGGCAACGGCCGCACGCTGGAGGTCCACATCGGCTCGCTGCGCAACAAGCTCGCGCTGCCCGGCCTGGTCGAGGCCGTGCGCGGCGTCGGCTACCGGCTGATCCCCGAGTGCCCGGCGGCCGCCCCGGACGCGCCCCCGGCCGGCGCGGAGCACTGACCGTACGTGCGCAATCGCCTGCTCGGCATCCTGCTCGCCCTGATGGTCTGCGTCCTGGCCGCCCTCGGGCTGCCGCTCGCGGCGGCGGTCGCGGCGGCCCAGCAGACCAAGGTGGTCGTCGACCGGCTCGACGACGCCGCCCGCTTCGCCCAGGACCTGCCCACCTCCGGCACCTCGGACGCGGCGCGCAAGGGCGACCCGGGGCCCGCCCCCGGCGACCTCAGCCGGCGCAACGCGATCGACGCCGAGGTCGCCCGCTACTACGACCTGTACGGCGTGCGCCTCGGCATCTTCCAGCGCGACGGCGTCCCGATCGCCGCCGCGCCGAAGAACTGGACGGTGCCCTCCGGCGGCTCCGGCGCCCAGGCCTTCCAGGAGGCGCTGGACGGGCGGCGCAGCCACAACCCGCCCCAGGTCTGGCCGTGGACCGGTGACCGCACGGTCATCGTCGCGGCCCCGGTGGTGCGCGACGGCGACGTCGTCGCCGTGGTGCTCAGCGAGTCGCCGACCGGGGCGCTGCGCACCCGGATCCTGCACAGCTGGCTGGTGATCGGGGCCGGCGAGGCCGCCGCGATGATCGTCGCCGTGCTGCTCGCCGTCCGGCTCACCGAGTGGGTGCTGCGCCCGGTGCGCACCCTGGACCGGGCCACCCACGACATCGCCACCGGCCGGATGAACGCCCGGGTCGCCCCCGGCGGCGGCCCGCCCGAACTGCAGCGGCTGGCGCACTCGTTCAACGAGATGGCCGACCACGTCGTGCTCGCCCTGGACCAGCAGAAGGCCTTCGTCGCGGACGCCTCCCACCAGCTGCGCAACCCGCTGGCCGCGCTGCTGCTGCGGGTCGAGGTGCTCGGCCTGGAACTGCCCGAGGGGCACGAGGAGGAGCTGGGCGTCGTCCGCGAGGAGGGCGCCCGGCTGGCCCGGGTGCTGGACGACCTGCTCGGCCTCGCCACCGCCGAGCACGCCCGCCCCGAACCCGAGCCGACCGACCTCGCCGCGCTCACCCTCGCCCGGGTCGACGCCTGGCGGACGGTGGCCGTGCAGCGCGGCATCGAGCTGCGCTGGGACGGCCCGGCGCTCGCGCTCGGCATGGCCGACCCGATCGGCTTCGGCTCGGCGTTGGACGCGGTCCTGGACAACGCGCTCAAGTTCTCCCCGGAGGGCAGCCGGGTGCGGCTGCGGGTCGCGGTGCGGCGCGACGAGGTCGCGGTGACGGTCAGCGACGCCGGGCCGGGCCTCACCGAGGAGGAGGTCTCCCGGGCGGGCGACCGGTTCTGGCGCAGCCCGCGGCACCAGAACGTGGACGGCTCCGGGCTCGGCCTGTCGATCGCCCGCACCCTGCTGCTGGCGGGCGGCGGTTCGCTCGGCTTCGCCCCGGTCAAGCCGACCGGGCTCGCGGTGACCCTGGCCGTGCCCCGCCCGGGGAAGCAGTAGTCGGGGAAGCAGTGGTCGCGGACGCGCCGGGTCAGGGCTTGACCGAGCGGTAGTAGCGCATCGCGCCCTCGTGGAGGGGGAGCGGGTCGGTGTACACGGCGGTGCGCAGGTCGACCAGCTGGGCGGCGTGGACCTGGGCGCCGATCTGGTCGCGGCTGTCGATCACCGCCTCGGTCATGCCCTGGACCAGGCCGGGGTCGACGTCATCCCGGGTGATCAGCAGGTTGGGCACCGCCACGGTGGCGACGGCGTCCTGCGGCTCGGCGTTCGGGTAGGTGCCCTTGGGCATGGTGGCCGCCCGGTAGGCGTCGGTGCCGCCGCCCTCGGCCTTGTGGAGCTGCTCGGACAGGTCGGCCAGCGGGACGATCCTGATCCGGACGTGGTCGGAGAGGTCGGTCAGCGCGCTGGTGGGCAGGCCGCCGGACCAGAAGAAGGCGTCCACCCTGCCCTCGCGCAGGTCGTCGGCGGCGTCGCCGACCCCGTCCGGCACGCCCTTGATGTCCCGGTCCGGGTCCAGGCCGGCGGCGGTCAGCAGCCGCCTGGTCACCAGGTTCACCCCGGACTGCGGCAGGCCCACGCCCACCCGCAGGCCCTTGAGGTCGGCGGTGCGCTGGACCGGCGAGGAGGCCGGGACGATCAGCTGGAGGTAGTCGTCGTAGAGCCGGGCGATCGCCCGCAGCCGGTCCTTGCCGGGCCCCTGGTAGTCGGCGACGGCGTCGGCCGTCGCTATGGCGAACTGGTCCCGGCCGTCGGCCACCCGCTTCAGGTTCTCGACCGAGCCGTCGGTGTTGTCCAGTGCCAGCCGCACCCCGGGCATCGACTTGGCGACGTGTGCCTGCAGCAGCTGCCCGTACCGGTCGTAGACCCCGCGCTGCACGCCCGTCGCGAAGTGCGTCTCCCCGCGCGGGTAGCCGGGCGAGCGGCCCGCCGAGAGCCACCACCCGCCGAGTCCCGCCAGCAGCAGGGCCAGTACCAGGACCGTCCGCCACAGCGGGCTTCGGGCGGCCGCGCGGAGCACGGCGCCCGGACGTGAGGGAACGGTGGGGGTCATGCAGGGATAGTGCCAGGCGCCCCGGCAGAACGGGAGGGGCCGCGGGGCCGCCGTCCGTGAAAAAGCCCTTCACGCGTGCCCGTACCCTGGTCTGGTGAGCGGTGAGAGCGGATTGAAGAGCTACAAGGTCGTCACGCACGGCTGTCAGATGAACGTCCACGACTCCGAGCGCCTGTCCGGGCTGCTGGAGGAGGCGGGCTACGTCAAGGCCGGGCCCGAGGGCGACCCGGACCTGGTGGTGTTCAACACCTGCGCGGTGCGCGAGAACGCCGACAACAAGCTGTACGGCAACCTCGGGCAGCTCGCGCCGGCCAAGGGCCGCAACCAGGGCATGCAGATCGCCGTCGGCGGCTGCCTGGCGCAGAAGGACCGCGACACCATCGTCCAGCGCGCCCCCTGGGTCGACGTGGTGTTCGGCACCCACAACATCGGCCACCTGCCGGCGCTCCTGGAGCGGGCCGCGGTCGAGAAGAAGGCCCAGGTCGAGATCCTGGAGTCGCTGGAGACCTTCCCCTCCACGCTGCCCACCCGCCGCGAGTCCGCCTACGCCGCCTGGGTCTCGATCTCGGTCGGCTGCAACAACACCTGCACCTTCTGCATCGTGCCCGCGCTGCGCGGCAAGGAGGAGGACCGCCGCCCCGGCGACGTCCTCGCCGAGATCGAGGCGCTGGTGGACGAGGGCGTCATCGAGGTGACCCTGCTCGGCCAGAACGTCAACGCCTACGGCTCCGACCTGGGCGACCGCGAGGCCTTCTCCAAGCTGCTGCGCGCCGCCGGCCAGGTCGAGGGCCTGGAGCGGATCCGCTTCACCTCCCCGCACCCGCGCGACTTCACCGACGACGTCATCGCCGCGATGGCCGAGACGCCGAACGTGATGCACCAGCTGCACATGCCGCTGCAGTCCGGCTCGGACCGCGTCCTCAAGGCGATGCGCCGCTCCTACCGGCAGGACCGTTTCCTCGGGATCATCCGCAAGGTCCGCGAGGCCATGCCGGACGCGGCCATCTCCACCGACATCATCGTGGGCTTCCCCGGCGAGACCGAGGAGGACTTCGAGGAGACGATGCACGTCGTCCGCGAGGCGCGCTTCACCAACGCGTTCACCTTCCAGTACTCCAAGCGCCCCGGCACCCCGGCCGCGGAGATGGCGGACCAGGTGCCGAAGGCCGTCGTGCAGGCCCGCTACGACCGGCTCATCGCGCTCCAGGAGGAGATCTCCTGGGACGAGAACAAGAAGCAGGTCGGCCGCACGCTGGAGATCCTGGTCGCCGAGGGCGAGGGCAAGAAGGACGGCAAGACCGACCGCCTCTCCGGACGCGCCCCCGACAACCGCCTCGTGCACTTCAACCCGAGGCTTCGAGGGTTGAACGACGAGCACAGCACGCGGCCCGCCGAGCCGGTGCGCCCGGGTGACGTGGTGACCGTCGAGATCACCTACGCCGCCCCGCACCACCTGCTGGCCGAGGGCCCGGCCCTCGCCGTGCGCCGCACCCGCGCGGGCGACGCGTGGGAGAAGCGCCAGGCCAAGCCCGCCGCCAAGCCGGCTGGCGTGATGCTCGGCCTGCCGAGCATCGGCGCCCCGGCGGCGCTGCCGCTCGCGGCCCCGGCGGGCGGCTGCTGCGGGGACTGACGCCCGCCCCGCCCGCCCCCGCGCAGGACGCTCCGGCGGCCCGGCAGGACCTTCGGGTCCCGCCGGGCCGCCGTGCTTCTCGGCTGGTGCCGTGGCCGGGCGTCGCAACACGGCGGACCTGTCCGGCCACGGCACTAGAGTGATCCACATGCTGGTAGCCGCCGCCGTGTGCCCCTGTCCGCCGCTGCTCGTCCCCGAGGTCGCCGCCGGGGCGGCGAGCGAACTGGACGCGCTGCGGGCCGCCTGCGACGAGGCACTGGCGGCGCTGGTCGCGGCCGGGCCGGAGCTGGTCGTGGTGGTCGGCGCCGGTCCCGGGGCCGAGGTGTGGACCGAGGGCGGGGCGGGCTCCTTCCGCCGCTACGGGGTGCCGCTGGTGGCCAAGCTGCCGGGCGGCCGGGTCGAGGGGCCGGAGCTCGCGCCCTCGCTGACCGTCGGGGCGTGGCTGCTGGAGCGCGCCGGGGTGACCCTGCCGACGCACGCCTGCGCCGTGCCCGAGGACGCCCCCGCCGACCGCATGCTCGGGCTGGGCCAGGGCCTGGCCGGGCTGGCCGACCGCGTCGCCCTGCTGGTGCTCGGCGGCGGCAGCGCCTGCCGCACGGTGAAGGCGCCCGGCTACCTGGACGAGCGCGCCGAGGGCTACGACGCGGCGCTGGCCGCCGCCCTGGGCTCGGCCGACCTCCCCGCCCTGGCCGCGCTGGACGCCGCCCTGGCCGCCGAACTGAAGGCCGACGGCCGGGCGCCCTGGCAGGTGCTGGCCGGCGCCGCCGAGGGCGCCGGCCTCACCGCGCGGCTCGGCTACCAGGACGCGCCGTACGGCGTCGGGTACTTCGTGGCGTCCTGGAGCTGATCACCGCCGCACCCGCGCTCAGGCGTGCGGCGCCCGGCCGTTGCCGCCGGTGCCCTCCTCGCCGGGCTCCGGCTTGTGGGCGAAGTCGTCGACCGCGCCCTTGGCCTTGCTGGCACCGTGCTCGATCTTGTCGCTGTACTTGCCCTTGGTCGCCTTGTCGATGGCGCCGCCGGCCTTGTCCACCATGCTGTCGATCTGGTCGTGGTGCTTGCCGGCGAGCTCGCTGGCGCGCTCCTTGAGCTCCTCGGCCTTGCCCTTGAGGTTGTCCATCAGGCCCATGGCGATCTCCTTCTCTCCCTGTTTCCTGCCCAACGTCCGGGAGGGGTAAAGCGTTCGCAAACCGGACCAGGGCCAGGAAACAGCCGGAAACAGTCATATCGTCGCGCAATCGGGGGCGGGAGGCAGCCCGGTGCCCGGTCCCGCGGCGGTTTTGCGAGACTGGAGCGGTGAGCAGCTCCCGCACCGTCCAGCCCCCCGTCGTGTCGATCGTCGGGGCGACCGCCGCCGGCAAGTCCGACCTCGCCGTGGCCGTCGCCCGCAGCCTCGGCGGCGAGATCATCAACACCGACTCGATGCAGCTCTACCGGGGCATGGACATCGGCACCGCCAAGCTCACGACGGACGAGCGGGGCGGGATCCCGCACCACCTGATGGACGTCTGGGACGTCACCGAGGCCGCCAGCGTCGCCGAGTACCAGCGGCTGGCCCGCGCCGAGATCGACCGGCTGCTCGCCGCCGGGCGGGCCGCGGTGCTGGTCGGCGGCTCCGGGCTGTACGTCCGGGCGGCGATCGACGAGATGGAGTTCCCCGGCACCGACCCGGCCGTCCGCGCCCGGCTGGAGGCGGAGCTCGCCGAGGCCGGCCCGTACGCGCTGCACCGGCGGCTGGCCGGGCTCGACCCGGCGGCGGCCGAGGCGATCCTGATCGGCAACGGGCGGCGGATCGTCCGCGCGCTGGAGGTCATCGAGATCACCGGGCAGCCGTTCACCGCCAACCTGCCGAGCAACACCGCCGTCTACGACGCCGTGCAGATCGGCGTCGCGGTGCCGCGCCCCGAGCTGGACGAGCGGATCGCCCTGCGCGTCGACCGGATGTGGGAGGCCGGGCTGCTCGACGAGGTGCGCGCGCTCGAACGGGCCGGGCTGCGGGAGGGCAGGACCGCCTCCCGGGCGCTCGGGTACCAGCAGGTGCTCGACCACTTCGCCGGCGATTGCACCGAGGACGAGGCGAAGGCCGAAACCGTGCGGGCCACCAGGCGCTTCGCCCGCCGCCAGGAGTCCTGGTTCCGCCGGGACGACCGGATCCACTGGCTCTCCCGCCCGGCCGGCACCGACCCGGTCGAGCTGCTGGAACGTTCCCTTGAGCTGATCGGGCGTCAGCGCGCATCGGCCGCGTAGGCGGGATCCGGCCACTTCGGCGGTGCAGCTGCGCGAGCACGTGGCCGTGCAGGACCAACCGGGGGTTACGGCCCGATCACGTGATGGCCACGGATCACCCGCCGACCCCGGAGAGGCCCGGAACGCACCTCTGGACATGCCATCATCGGTGTCATAAGGGTCGGCCCGGGCGGGCCGGCCGTACCGGCCGCGAGTCCGCTCGTGTCGAACTGTCAGGGGAGGCCGTGTGTCGACGGGTACCGGCCCCGAGTCAGGCCAGAGCGGGAGCGTCACCGCACCGGCCGACGAGTTCGACGAGTCGACGATGGGTGACCTCCCCGTGCTGACCGGCCTGGACGCGCCCACCTCCTACGCCGTCGCGCTGCCCACGCTGGACACCAGCGGCCCGGCCGGCGCGGTGCACGAGCGGGAGATCCGCCCGCGGCGCCGGCTGCGGTGGTGGCAGACGCTGCCGATCGCGCTGCTCGGCACCCTCGGCTCGCTGATGTTCAGCTTCCCGCTCGCCTTCGGCTCCGCCGGGGCGCGGGCGACCATGGTCGGGATGCTCGGCCTGCTGCTCACCGCGGCCTCGGTCGGCTGGGGTGCGATGGCCGCCCGGCACGCCGGGTACAAGTGGCCGGGCCTGCCGCGCCGGGGCTCCGGGAAGCGGGCCGGGTGGAAGGCGATCGTCGTCTACACCCTGATCGCGCTCGCCGCCTGCGCCCTCGCCGTCTGGCGGGTCGCCCACCTCCGCTAGGGCCGAGCACCAACCCGACGGGCTGCCCGCCCCGACCGGCTTCCCGCCCTCCTCAGTACCATCGGGAGGGTGAGCGCATCCTCTTCGCAGCCGGCCGGCATCCCCTTCCTCAAGGGGCACGGCACCCAGAACGACTTCGTCATCGTCCCCGACCCCGACGGCCGGCTGGCGATCGGCCCGCAGGCCGTCGCGGCGCTGTGCGACCGGCGGGCGGGCATCGGCGGCGACGGCCTGCTGCGCGTGGTGCGCTCCGCCGCCGAACCGGCCGCCGCGGACCTCGCCGACCGGGCCGAGTGGTTCATGGACTACCGCAACTCCGACGGCAGCATCGCCGAGATGTGCGGCAACGGCCTGCGGGTCTTCGCCCGCTACCTGGTCGAGGCCGGCCACGCCGAGCCCGGCGAGATCTCCGTGGCCACCCGGGCCGGGGTACTGACCGCGTGGGTCGCCGAGGACGCCGAGGACGGCACGGCCGGCGAGATCACCATCGACATGGGCCGCGCGAGGCTGCCCGGGCCGGACGGCATCGAGGTCGTCGTCGGCGAGCGGCGCTGGCCCGCGCTGAACGTCAACATGGGCAACCCGCACGCCGTCGCCTTCGTCGAGAGCCTCGACCACGCGGGCGACCTGCTGCGCCCGCCGCTCACCAGCCCCGAGGGCGCCTACCCCGAGGGCGTCAACGTCGAGTTCGTGGTGGGCCGCGGGCCGCGGCACGTCGCCATGCGGGTGCACGAGCGCGGCTCCGGCGAGACGCTGTCCTGCGGCACCGGCGCGTGCGCCGTCGCGGTGGCCTCGATCCGGCGCGACGGCCTCGACCCGGCGGTCACCGGCGAGGCGGCGACCTACGCGGTGGACCTGCCCGGCGGGCGGCTGACGATCACCGAGCACCCCGACGGCCTGGTGCAGATGACCGGCGCCGCGGTGATCGTGGCGGCCGGCGAGATCGACCCCCGGTGGTGGGCGGCACTGACCGGCTGAGGGCCCGGTTTGCCCATTTCGTACGGTGACGAATCCCCCCGATCGAGTGATACCGGTCGCAGAGGGGAAGCGAGGCATCGCGCAACGTGCTGTGCTCGGTAGCATGGATCACCGGGTCGGCGCCCCTCGTCGGGGCGGCCGCCGGTGACCGTCGCCGGAGGTGCCATGACCATCGAAGCCGGACAACCGCTCGGGCCGCCGACCAGCACGCGGCAGGCCGGGGTCCTGCGGCCCCTGGGCGGCCTCGGCCGGGCCGCGCTCGGCCGCGCCGGGCGGGCCGCCCTGCTGGCCACCGGCCGCCAGCCGGTGCCGGACGCGCTCGAACCGCTCGTCCGGGCCCACCGCGGGCACCATCCGCAGGCCGACCTCGGACTGCTCGCGCGCGCCTACCGGCTGGCCGAGGCCAGCCACCGCGGGCAGAAGCGCAAGAGCGGCGAGCCGTACATCACCCACCCGCTGGCCGTCACCATGATCCTGGCCCAACTCGGCGCCGGGACCACGACGTTGGTCGCCTCGCTGCTCCACGACACGGTGGAGGACACCGAGTTGACGCTGGATCAGGTCAGCGCCGGGTTCGGGCCCGAAGTCGCCTACCTGGTCGACGGGGTGACGAAACTGGAGAAGGTCGACTTCGGCGCCGCGGCCGAGGCCGAGACCTTCCGCAAGATGCTGGTCGCCACCGGGGACGACGTCCGGGTGATGGTGATCAAGCTCGCCGACCGGCTGCACAACATGCGCACCATCCGGCACATGAAGCCGGCCAGCCAGGTGCGGATCGCCAAGGTCACCCGGGACGTGCTGATCCCGCTGGCCGAGCGGCTCGGCATCCAGGTGCTCAAGGCGGAGCTGGAGGACATCGTCTTCGCCACCCTGCACCCCGAGGAGCACACCCGCACCCGCACCCTGATGGCCGGTCACGAGGGCGAGCCGGACACCCTGCTGGAGCCCTTCGCGCGGCTGCTGGCCCGGCAGCTGGCCGAGACCGGGGTCGCCGCCGAGGTCACCGTCCGGCCGCGGCACTGCGTCTCGCTGCACCGGGTGCTGCTCAAGCGGGCCGCCGCGCCCGGGGCGGACGGGCGGCCGCAGGGGCCGCAGCCGGCCGACTTCGGCCGGCTGCTGGTGGTCGTCGAGGAGAACGCCGACTGCTACGCCGTGCTCGGCGAGCTGCACACCTGCTGGACGCCGCTGCCCGGCGAGTTCAAGGACTTCGTCGCCGCCCCCAAGTTCAACCTGTACCAGTCGCTGCACACCGCGGTCGCGCTGGAGGGCGGCGCGGTGGTCGAGGTGCTGGTGCGCACGCGGCGGATGCACGAGGTGGCCGAGACCGGGGTGGTCGCCCTCGGCGACCCGGAGCCCGCCGCCGCCGTCCAGGACGCCGACGAGCTCGACCGCACCGACCCGGCCAGGCCCGGCTGGCTCAGCCGGCTGCTGGAGTGGCAGCAGGAGACGCCCGACCCGGACGCGTTCTGGTCGGCGCTCACCGCCGACCTGGCCGGCGACCGGGAGATCACGGTCGTGACGGAGTGCGGCGAAACGCTTCAGCTGCGGGCCGGCGCCACCTGCGTGGACGCCGCCTACCTGCTCGGCGAGGACACCGGGCACCGGTGCATCGGCGTGCGGGTCAACGGCCGGCTCACCGCGCTGTCCACCGTCCTCCAGGACGGCGACCTGCTCGCCGTGCTCACCGAGACCGTGCCCGCCGGGGCCGGGCCGCGCGCCGCCGAGCCCTCCGGGCCCGCGCCCGAGTGGCTCGCCCACGCCCGCACCCCGGCTGCCCGCCTCGCCATCGAGCGCTGGCTGGCCGACCACCCGGCCCGGCTGCCGGCGGTCCGCACCGGCCCCTCCGCCGGGCAGCCCGCCCCGCCCGCGCACCGCACCGCCGAGCGCCGGGCCGCCCCGGTCGCGGTGGCCGGGCGGCCGGGGGCGCCGGTACGGCTGGCCCGCTGCTGCACGCCGGTGCCGCCGGACGAGGTGACCGGCTACCCGATCCGCGGCGGTACCGTCGCCGTGCACCGCACCGGCTGTCCGGCGGGGGAGCGGATGCGGACCGCCGGACGCGGCACGCTGGAGGTCCGCTGGCGGGCCGACGGCACCCCGGCCGACGGCTACCGGGCCACCGTGCGGGCCGAGGCCCTGAACCGGCCCCGGCTGCTCGCCGACCTGACCGCGGCGATCTCCGCCGAGGACGTCGGCATCGTCTCGGCCGAGGTCGAGCCGCCCCAGGAGCTGCGGGTGCGGCACACCTACACCGTCGAGCTGCCCGCCCCGGCCGCCCTGCCCGGCCTGATGCGGGCCATGCTCCGGGTCTCCGGCGTGTACGACGTCAGCCGCCCGCACGCCCCCGAGGACGGCACGGCCGGAAGAAATGGGGGTGACCGGCCCGCGCCGGGCGTGGGAGCATCGAGGGGAATGCGCGGCAGGTCCACGGCGTTCACCGGGCAGAAGAGCTCCGGTACCGTCCACGGGCCGTCGCCGAAGCCACCCAGCGACCAAAGGACAGAATGACCTCCACGTTCGACACCCGCGACCACGCCGACGCCCCGCGCCGCCTCGACGGTCTGCGAGCGGAAGCCCTCATGGACGAGGACCTCGCGGCCATCGACGAGGACCTCGGCCGGCACTACGACGGAGACCAGTACGACCGCAGCGAGCGCGCCGCGCTGCGCCGCGTCGCCGGTCTCTCCACCGAGCTCCAGGACGTCACCGAGGTCGAGTACCGCCAGCTCCGCCTGGAGCGCGTGGTGCTCGTCGGTGTCTGGACGGACGGGACGCTGGAGGAGGCGGAGAACTCGATGGCCGAGCTCGCGGCCCTCGCCGAGACCGCCGGCTCCGAGGTCCTGGACGGTGTGATCCAGCGCCGTGACAAGCCCGACGCCGCGACCTACATCGGCTCCGGCAAGGCGAAGGAGCTGCGCGACATCGTCGCCTCCACCGGCGCCGACACCGTCGTCTGCGACGGTGAGCTCACCCCCGGCCAGCTGATCCAGCTGGAGGACGTGGTCAAGGTCAAGGTCGTCGACCGGACGGCCCTGATCCTCGACATCTTCGCCCAGCACGCCAAGTCCCGCGAGGGCAAGGCGCAGGTCTCGCTCGCGCAGATGCAGTACATGCTGCCGCGCCTGCGCGGCTGGGGCCAGTCGCTCTCCCGGCAGATGGGTGGTGGTGGCTCCGGCTCGTCCGGCGGCGGCATGGCCACCCGTGGCCCCGGTGAGACCAAGATCGAGACCGACCGGCGCCGGATCCGCGAGAAGATGGCGAAGCTCCGCAAGGAGATCGCCGACATGAAGAAGGGCCGCGACACCAAGCGCCAGGAGCGCAGGCGCAACCAGGTGCCGTCGGTGGCCATCGCCGGGTACACCAACGCCGGCAAGTCCTCCCTGCTCAACCGGCTCACCGGGGCGGGCGTCCTGGTGGAGAACTCGCTGTTCGCCACCCTGGACCCGACCGTGCGCCGGGCGCAGACGCCCAGCGGGCGGGTCTACACGCTGGCCGACACCGTCGGCTTCGTCCGGCACCTGCCGCACCACCTGGTCGAGGCGTTCCGCTCCACCATGGAGGAGGTCGCCGACGCGGACCTCATCCTGCACGTGGTGGACGGTTCGCACCCCGAGCCGGAGACGCAGCTGGCCGCCGTGCGCGAGGTCATCGTCTCGGTGGACGCGCAGAACGTCCCCGAGATCGTGGTGATCAACAAGGCGGACGCCGCCGACCCGCACGTGCTGCAGCGCCTGCTGCGCCGCGAGCCGCACGCCATCGTGGTGTCGGCCCGCAGCGGCGCGGGCATCGAGGAGCTGCTGAAGCTCATCGACGACGAGCTGCCGCGCCCGGCCGTCGAGGTGCGGGCCCTGGTGCCCTACACCCAGGGCGGTCTGGTCTCCCGGGTGCACGCGGAGGGCGAGCTGCTCTCCACCGAGCACACCGGCGAGGGCACGCTGCTGCACGCCAAGGTGCCGGTCGAGCTGGCCGCGGAGCTGGAGCGCTTCGCGGTGGCCCTGCGGGGCTGACCGGCCCCTCGTGACGTGCGAAGGCCCCCGG
>NZ_JBHYWI010000069.1:0-49499 GCF_042751525.1 Kitasatospora sp. NPDC059408 | reverse complement strand
GCGTACGCGGGCAAGAGCGTCACGCTGAAGTTCACCGGCACCGAGGACGCCTCGCTGCAGACGAGCTTCGTGATCGACGACACCTCCATCCAGACGAGCTGACGGAGCGCTGACCGGCGGTGGCTCCTGCCGCGCGGTCCGGCCGGCCCGGCTGGCTAGACTGCGCGGCATGCCTCCCGTCCTCCGCCTGAAAGGCCCCCACGACCACCACTCCCGCGAGAGCCACGCGCAGGCCTGCACGGCCGCCGTCGCCGGCCTCGCGCTCGACGCCGGGGTGACCCGGCTGACGCTCGACAACCCGGCGCTGACCGGGTTCTTCTCGTTCTCCCAGCGCCGCGTGGGCATCAACGGTGACGGGCTGCACGGCCTCTTCGACTACCGACAGCGGGGCTACCACGACGGCGCCGAGGTGCCGTTGGCCACCGGACTGGCGCTGGTGCGCGCGATGGTGCTGCGGCACGGGGCGTGGTGCCGCCTCGACGACGACGGCGGGTTCTTCGTCCACGTCGACGACGAGGGGGAGATCTACGTCGGCGGGGTGCCGTGCTCCGGTGCCTCCGTGGAACGGGCGCGGGCGCTCGGACTCGACGTCGATGAGGTCGAACGGTCGCCGTACGCACGGGAGTTGGACGAGACGACCGATGCACGCCCGGCCGACGACGCGTTCTGGGCGGAGGCCGGCGCACTCGCCGCGGCCCGGGGAGCGGTGCTGCTGGAGGAGCAGTACGTCCGCAACGGCCGCCGCTGGCACGAGATTTCCTGCGCCGCTGACGCCGAGGCCGTGCGGGCGAAGCTGACGCCCCGCGCGCGGCTCGCCGTCTGGCCGGCCCTCTCGCCCGACACGGACGCCGTCCGGGCCGCGATCAAGCGGCGGAGGCCGGTCGCCCTGCTCGTCGAGGAACCGCAGCTCGCCGACTCCTTCCCGGCGCGCGTCGCCGAGCGGCACACGGACGTGCGCAAGGGCCGCGCCGCGCTGATCCCCGTCGATCCGGCCGACCGCCACCCGCTGCTCTCCGCCGAACTCCCGGACCCTGACGGCGTGTTGCGCACCCGTTGGCGTCTCCAGCCGACCCGTGCCGAGCGGCTGCGGACCTACCTCGGGACACTGTGGGTCGGTGACCGGGTGCGCGGTGTGGTGTCGACGGGCCTGCTCGACGTCGGCGTGCGCGTCCACCTGGAGGGCGATGTCGGGCGGCACGTCGGCTTCTTGCGCATCCCGGAGATGTCCTGGAGCCACTTCGACTCCGTGGACGACGTCGCGCCGCTCGGCCGGGAGTTCGAGGCGCTCGTGCTGAACGTCGAGTTCGAGCAGGAGCAGGTCAACTTGTCGATGAAGGGCCTCCTGCCGGACCCGTGGCGGCTGTTCGCCGATACCGAGCCGGTCGGGCGCACGTTCACCGGAGTGGTCAGCAAGCTCTTCGTGCCCGGCGCGCTCGTGGATTTCCGCACCGACGCCGGCGTGGAGCTGGGCGGCCTGATACCCGCCGAGGACGTTCCGTCCTGGGTCGAGGAGGGCTCAGAAATCGCCGTCGTCCTGGAGGAGTTGGACCTCGCCCGGCGTCGCATCCGGCTCCGGCCTATGCTGGCCGGATGATCAAGCCGATTGAGCTGGTGATATTCGACTGCGACGGCGTCCTCGTGGACAGCGAGGTCATCGCCGCCCGCGTCCAGCTGCGCCTCGGCGCGGAGCTGGGGTGGCCGCTGACCCTGCCCGACGTGGTCGAGCACTTCATCGGCCGCTCCGAGGCCGCCAACCACGCGGTGGTCGCCGAGCGGCTCGGCACGGTGACCGCCGACCGCTGGCGCGAGCGCTTCGTCGAGCTCCACGCCGAGGCCGTGGAGGCCGAGTTGGAGCCGGTGGCCGGGATCCCCGAGGCGCTCGCCGAGCTCACCCTGCCGACCTGCGTCGCGTCCAGCGGCTCGCATGACAAGATGCGCCACACCCTCGGCCGCACCGGCCTGTACGACCACTTCGCCGGGCGCATCTTCAGCGCCACCGAGGTCGGGCGCGGGAAGCCCGCGCCCGACCTCTTCCTGCACGCTGCGCGGAGCATGGGCGTGGACCCGGCCGCGTGCGTCGTCGTCGAGGACAGCCTGCCCGGCGTCCGGGCGGCCCGCGCCGCCGGGATGCGCGCCCTCGGCTACGCGGGCGGGCTCACCCAGGCGGAGCGGCTGGCGGGGCCGGACACGGTCGTCTTCGACGACATGCGGAAGCTGCCCGAGCTGATCCGGTCCTCGGCGTCTACCAGGGGAGGGTGGTGCCGTACTCGCTGAGGAAGCGGCCCGTCGGCCCCTCGGTGGCCGCCGCCACCTGGGCGGCGATCCGCCGGCCGCCCTCCTCGGCGGTGAGCGAGCCGGTGTGGTGGTTCAAGTCTGTTGCGCAGTAGCCGGGTTCGACAGAGCTGAACTTCACCCCGGCGTCCCGCAGGGCGCGGGCGTAGACGAGCGTGACGGCGTTGAGCGCGGCCTTGGAGGTGTTGTACGCCAGCAGGGTCGCGTGCTCCCACACCGGGGAGTCCGGGTCGGCGAGGAACGACGTGCTGGCGAGGCCGCTGGAGACGTTGCACACGCAGCCGGCGGACGACTTCCGCAGCAGCGGGAGCAGCGCGTTGGTGACGGCGACGACGCCGAACACGTTCGTCTCGTACACCTCCCGCATCGCGGCGACGGGCAGCCGGTCGGGCGTGTGCTGCCAGTCCCGGGTGATGCCGGCGTTGTTGACGAGGGTGTCGAGCCGGCCGTGCTCGGCCTCGACCTGCTCGACGGCGGCGCCGATCGACGCCTCGTCGGTCACGTCGAGCCGCACGAAGTGGGCGTCGAGCCCCTCGGCGGTGAGTTCGGCGGTGGCCGCGGTGCCGCGCTCGTGGTCGCGGGCGCCGATCAGCACGGTGTTGCCCGCCCGGCCCAGTTCGCGGGCGGCGGCGAATCCGACACCCTTGTTGGCGCCGGTGATGAGGATGATGCGCTCGGTCATGGCATCGAGCCTGGCCCGCCGCGGGCGGCGCCGGGAGGGCACTGCCGAGGGTGGTATCGCCAGTGCCATGGTCGCCGGGCGAGCGGACGGGCCACACTGGAGGCGTGGAACACGTCGACCGGGCGGAGCTCGCCGCCTTCCTGCGCCGCTGGCGGGCGCGCGTGCAGCCGTCGGACGTCGGCCTGCCGGCCGGCGGGCGCCGCCGCACCCCGGGCCTGCGCCGCCAGGAGGTCGCCCAGCTCGCGGGCATGTCGGTGGAGTACTACATCCGCCTCGAACAGGGCCGCGGCCCGCGGCCGTCCCGCCAGATGCTCGGGGCGATCGGCCGGGCCCTGCGCCTGTCCGACGACGAGCGCGCCCACCTCCACCACCTCGTCGGCGAGCAGCCCGGCCCGCCGCCGGGCCTCGACCGGGAGGTCAGGGCGGGCGTCCTGCACCTGCTCGACCGGCTCGACGACACCCCGGCGGTGGTGTGCAGCGCGGTCCGCGACCTGCTCGCCTGGAACGCCATGGCCGCCGCCCTGCTCGGCGACTACTCCGCCCTGCCGCCCGCCGAGCGCAACCTGATCTGGCGCTTCTTCACCGATCCGGAGAGCCGCTCCCGCCACGACCCGGCGGGCGTCGAGCAGTTCAGCCGCGGCGCGGTCGCCGACCTGCGGGCGGCGACGGCCCGCTACCCCACCGACGCGGGCGTGCGCGGCCTGGTCGACCGCCTGCTGTCGGCCAGCGCCGATTTCCGTGAGCTCTGGGCGCAGAAGGACGTCTCGGTCAGCCGCTCGAACCGCAAGCGCATCCTGCACCCGGTGGTGGGCCCGCTCGACCTCGACTGCGAGGCGCTGCACGACCCGAAGCGCGACCAGTGGATCATCCTGTACACGGCGGCGCCCGGCACGCCCTCGCACGAGGCGCTGCGGCTGCTCAAGGTGGTCGGGAACCAGGACCTGGCGGTGCGGTAACCGCTTGCGGGCCGCCCCGGGGCTCCGGCCCGGTGGTGCGTCGTGTTCACGTTCCCCGCCGGCCGTCCTGGGCTCGACGGCGTTCCGGTGGTCGGCGAGGTCGGTGACCGGACTCGGTCCGGACCTCAGTGTTCGCCGGCCGGGAGCCGCCACACGAACGGGAAGAAATCCCGCTTCCACTGCTCGGACCTCGCCAGGGCGTCGGCGGCCGCAGGGGCGCGCAGGAAGGTGCGGTGGCGCAGCAGTTCGCGGCGCTCGGCGGGGGTGAGCAGGCGGTCGTCCTCGTCGAGGTTCTCCGGGTGGTCGGCGGGCAGGTCCGGGTGGCCGTCGATCGGCACGCACTCGGTGACGTTGAGGTGGTCGCCGTCGGCCGTCCGGTAGTCGAGGCGCAGCTCGGTGCGCCACTGGGAGTTGCTACCCCAGCCCTGCGAGAGGTCGACGGTCGGGCGGTGGCGCCGGCGGAAGGTCCAGTAGATCGGCCAGGCGTCGGCGACCCCGCGCTCCGCGTGCGCGGCACCCGCCCGGACCCGTACGCCGGCGCGGCTGAACAGCAGCTCGCCGAGCATCAGTCCGGGCCAGCGCAGGCCGAGCACCTCGACGGGCGCGTCCCGGTCGTCGGCCTGGTCGACCTCGGCGATCTCGTGGTGGAAGGGGTCGAAGGCGCCGTCGTCGTCGATCGGGGTCATGCCGAGGGCGGCGAAGAAGCCGAGGTACTCCTGCCACGTTCGGGTGTCGTCCAGCAGGAGGTAGTCGCTCACGCGGCTCAACGCGTAGAGCTCCCAGTTGAGTTCGCGTCCGTCCGGATCCTCCCACCAGGGCTGGTGCCGGGCCGCGGTGGCGAGCTCCTCGCGGTAGCCGGCGTGCAGGGCCCGGTCGAGCCAGAGGGCGATGACCTCCTCGTACTGGCTCGCGCCCTCGTAGTCCAGCAGTGCCTCGTAGAGCGCCCGCGCGCCGACCTCGTCCGTCATGCCGGGAGCCTACTCGCAGGTTTTACCGAACGGTCGACCAATTATTCGAGCCGGTCGCGTAGCGTCCAGGGCATCCACCGAAACGCGACAGTGCGGGCGCTTGCCTTGATGGCCGGGCGTGCCGCCGGGAGGCATGCCATGAACCTGGTCCACACTGCGTCGTTGCTGCCCGAGGCCTGGCAGTCGGCAGTAGTCGCCGATGTCGGGACGGCGGCGGTGAAGCTGCTACGGATGGACGGCCGGCCGCTGCCACCCGAGGTCCATGCGACGGCCGAGGTGCTGGTAGTGGTCGAGGGGCGGCTGGAACTGCTGGTGGACGGCGTGGAGTTGAGTGTCGGGGCGGGCGAGCTGTACCGAGTGCCGGCCGGTGCGGTGCACGCGGTGCGGCAGGGTAGCTGCGGGACGCTTCTGATCGTCGAGGTACCGGAGCGGCCCTCGTCTGGGACGATCGATTCATGATCTCGGACGAACGTTTGGACCAAGCCGCGCGGCTCTACGATCGTGCCGTATTCGGCGCCGACGCCGACGCCATCCCCGCCGCCTGGCGGCGGAGACCGAGTCTCATGGAGTCCTGCGCTGGGTTGCGGACGCGAAGCTCAAGCTTCGCTCAACTTCCGTGTAAGACACGGGAGTTTGGCTAATCTCAGAGTCGGGGGGAGAGAGCCCCGGCAGGCCGAGCCTGCCGGGCGCTCCCGTGTCGACGGTACCGGAGCCCCTCAGTGCTGGAGGTCGATCAGCCACGTTTGATTGCCGTGTGCGGGGCTATTCGGATCGGTGAAGCAGGACCAAATCTGCAGGAGCGCGCCCACCGGCGGTGGATTCGGGAAGGCTGGGTTCCGGGCGTCGAGGCACTTGGTCCCGGTGCCCCTGTTCACCAAGGCGAATTCGTGGGACGAGGCAGGGGTCAGCGGGTTGAACCGGACTCCGATCCAGTTCTGGCTCGGGCTTCCGTTGCAGTCGTTGAGCACCACGGGGGTGCCGTTGGTCGTGTCGTGGCCAAGGAGGTCAAGGCACTTGCTCAGAGTCCAGTGGATCTGGAACACCCCGTCGTTCCCCCACGCCGCGAAGAAGACCGAGGAGTCAATCGGGGCCGCCAGGCGTAGGGGGGATCCGTTGAGACAGCCGAAGTCGTGGCATCCGGGCGGTGCTGCAACGAACGCAGCCAGGCCGGACTGTTCGTTCACTATGCGTGTCGAGACGCTGGTTGATTGTGCGCTGGCGACTTCCGGGAAGAGCGCGCTGGATGCCGTGAAGGACATGCTCAGGGCAGCCAGGAGAATGGTGCGTTTTCTGCTCATCGTATTACTCCCCCTGAAGGGAGGCGTCGTCCGAGTGTGACCGGGTAGGGCTCACCGAACCACCGGTCGTCCGCTGCTACCTGGGTAACTACTCTCATCCTGACACCGTGCCCACCGGGTGGCGAGCCGGCCGCAGGGGCCATGCTCTGTGACATGCAAGGAGGCAGTTGAGGCGGCGCAGCAGTAGGGATGCGTATCCGAAATCCCGAGATGGTGACTCATCGCGACGAGACGGGGGGAGAGAGCCCCGGCAGGCCCAGCCTGCCGGGCGCTCCCGTGGGTTCAGAGAAGCCCGAAGTCGAACTCGCCAGAGGCGACGGCGTTGACGAACGCGGAGTGCCCCTCCCGGTCGAAGACCAGCGCCGGGCCGGAAGGATTCTTCGAGTCGCGGATGTAGGTGACCGGCTCGCCCGTGACGCCGATCTCGACGCAGTTGTCGTCCCCTCCGCTGTAGCTGGACCTCCTGAAGGTCACCTCGGAATGGAAGCGGCTCACTTGATCTTGTCTCTCTGTGCGGTGATGAAATCGAGCGAGGAGTCGACGGGCAGGGCCTCCGCCGTGATCTCCTGAAACTTGGCCCGATAGAGCTCCACATCGGCGGGGTCTTCGACCCACAGGCTGCTGAGAAGCCCTTCGGCCAGTACGACGTCGAGGTCGTGCCGCTGCGGGAACCCCATCAGTGCGAACGCCCCGCTCATCCCGGGGTGGACTGCGGCGCCGATCGGCATCACCTGGATATTGACGTTGGACAGACGGCTGAGCGTCAACAGCCGGTCCAGCTGCGGCACCATGATGTCCGGGCGATTCGCGTTCGAGCAGAGGGCGGCCTCGTGGATGACGGCCCAGAGCTGCACGGGGTTCTGGCGCGTGAGGATGGATTGACGTGCCATCCGGACCTGGACGAGGTCCTCGACGGTTCCGCCTGATCGGATCCGGAGCCGGTCGATGACGATCCGGGCGTATTCGGGAGTCTGGAACAGCCCTGGGATGAAGGACGGTTCGTAGGTCTTGTAGGTGGATGCGTCGGCTTCCAGGAGGATCAGGTCGTTGGCGGTGGCATTGATGACATCGCGGTAGCTCAGCCACCAGCCACGCTTGCTTCCGTCCTTGGTGATGGCGATCAGGCCGGCGCGGAAGTCCTCGTCCTCGCACCCGTAGTAGTCGAGGAGCCTGTCAAAGATCTCCGGGGTGGCGAACGGCAGTTGGTGCCGCGCGATGTCCGCATAGACCTGGCGGGTCAGCGCGAGACCGGCCGGCGGCCGACCGCTCCACACCTTGGCGACCCGGCCATCGCCCAGCCCGTAGACGACGCCCTCGACACCGGCGCCGATACGGCGGGCACTTGGGAGTCCACGGTCGGCGAAGTACGCAGGCCACGGGTCGACGGCGAGTGGGTCCGCACTCGGGGTGATCTCCATCCATGTAGTGGACCAGCAAGCGCACTCGCCCGACCAGGCATAACTGAACGAGGAATTCTCCTACCCGCATGACCTGCCGCCCTGTTCGCCGTCGGTGCCTCGTGGCTAGTGAAGGGGCTTCGTCCACGTGAGCGAGTAGCGGCGCAGTACGTGTCGGCGCCACCGCACTCCTGGCAGGAGGCGCCGTGCAGCGGACCGTACCTCCGCGTAGGTCAGTGAGGCTTCCGCCACCGGCATGCCCTCCGGTGCGCTCGCCCGGCGCAGGAGCTTGATCGCTCGGACAAGCGGCGCCACCGCGAGGAGGCTGGCCCAGTCGGCCGGGCTCTTCTCCCTCGCCATGCCGACCACCACCAGGACGCCGCCGGGGCGCAGCAGTTCGCGCATCCTCGTGAGTGCCGCCTCGAAGTCCATGTGGTGGATCGTCGTCACCGTGCAGATGAAGTCGTAGTCGGTGTCGGGGAGTTCGAGGTCGAGGAAGTCCCCGGTGAGGAATTCGAGATCGGCCCGCGCTCGGGCGGCGGCGATCATCTCCGGCGACTTGTCGACACCGACGACCCGTTGCGCCCGCTCGGCGAGCTTCACCGCCAGCATGCCGTCCCCGCAGCCGACGTCCAGCGCCGTCCGGCATGCGGCGGGGACGGCGCGGAGGATGTCCGGGTGGCGGGCGACGTTCGTGTTCCAGTACGACTTCGGTTCAGGGCGTTCCACCGGGCCATTCTTGCGTTCTCGGGCCGAGGTCGGGCACCCCGGTGTCTGGATCTTCCTGACGCCCCTCACGGCTTGAGTCGTTACGCCAGCGCCGCCGCGATCGCCGCCTCGGCGTGGAGGCGGGCGGTGGGGAAGACGGGGACGGGGCTGTCCTCGGCGGCGACGAGGAGTTCGATCTCGGTGCAGCCGAGGATGATGCCCTCGGCGCCCGCGGCGACCAGCTCGGCGATCACCCGGCGGTACGCGGCGCGCGACTCCTCGCGGACGACGCCGACGCACAGCTCCTCGTAGATGACCCGGTGCACGAGTGCGCGGCCCTCCGGGTCCGGGACGAGGACGTCCAGGCCGCCGCTCGATGCGAGCCGGCCGCGGTAGAAGTCCTGTTCCATCGTGAATGCCGTGCCGAGCAGTCCGACCCGGCGCAGGCCGGCGGTGCGGACGGCGGCCGCGGTGGCGTCGGCGAGGTGGAGGAGGGGGATGGTGACGGCGGAGGCGACCTGGTCGGCGACCTTGTGCATGGTGTTGGTGCAGATCAGCAGCAGGTCGGCCCCGGCCGCCTCCAGGGAGCGTGCGGCGTCGGCGAGGAGTTCGCCGGCCTCGGTCCAGCGGCCTTCGGCCTGGAGGCGTTCGACGGTGGCGAAGTCGACCGAGTAGAGCACGAGTCGGGCGGAGTGCAGTCCGCCGAGCCGCTCCCGGGCGAGTTCGTTGAGGAGGCGGTAGTACTCGGCGGTGGATTCCCAGCTCATGCCGCCGATCAGGCCGAGAGTCTTCATGGGGCCAAATATAAAGACAGGGGCGAATTTCATGCAAATATATAAGGCTAGCTTTGAGGGGTGTCCCGCGGTACGCGGTGCTGCCATTCCCTCGTGAAGACGACCGAGCCGGCCTCCAGGGCGCGGAGCTGGACGATGCTGATGAAGTGGGTGGCGTCGCAGCGGAGTTGGGCGCGGGTCTGGAGGGTGACGTCCCAGCCGAGGTCGGGGCGTTCCAGGCGGGTGGTGTGGTCGGTGCGGGCCTGGGCGCTGAGGGGGGCGTCGGTGAGGACGCGGTAGGCGGTCACGGTGTGCTCGTCGCGGACGAGGCCGTCGGGCTGGGTGCGGGTGCCGTCGGCGGCGGGGGAGAGTTCGGTGCGCCACTCGTGGCGGCCGAGGTCGTGGACGGTGACGCGTTCGGGGCGGGCGGTGAGCGGCTCGGTGAGGTGGACGGCGAGCGGGTCGGGCAGCACCGGGGACTCCAGGACGACGGCTGTCGCGCCCACGTCGGCGGCGAGGTGGCGGACGGGCAGGGTGAGGGTGCTGTGCGACGGGTCGACGGCGTACCCGGAGCCATCGGGGGCGGGCCACACCCATGGCCAGTACACGGACGAGAGCGCGAGCCGCAGCCGGTGCCCGGCCGGGAGGGAGAACGCGCAGGCGGCCAGTTCGACGGTGACGTCGGTCGTGCCCGACGTCACCAGTACGCCCCGGGTGATCAGTTCCGACGTCCCGTCCGGCCGGACCGCGCACAGCCGCGCGACGATCAGGGCCGGCCGCCCGTCCTCGCGCAGCCGCAGCCGGACGGACGGGATGCCGAGGATCTCGACGGGCTCGGGCTGCGGCCGGGAGTCGAAGCAGACCGAGCGCCCGTCCTCCTCGCGCTGGTCCGGCGCCCGGTCGGCGGGCCGGCCGAGCGGGACGTAGGCGCCCGCGTTGAGGCCGGTGTGCTGGGGCGAGCGGACGTGGACGTAGCGGTCGTCGGAGGTGGTGCCGGCGGTCTGCAGCTGGCCGTCGAGGCCGTAGTGGATCTCGCGGACGTCGGGGGAGGGCCAGACCTCGTCGCCGACCCACCGGGTGCCGAGCAGGCTGCGCAGGGCCGGTTCCCTGCGGACGCCGGTGTCGATGTCGCGCAGCCAGTGGTCCCACCAGCGGAGGGTCTCGGGGAGGGTGTCCTCGGGCAGGCCGTGCGGCCAGGGGCCGACCAGGGCGCGGGCCTCGGGCGAGGTGGCGAGCAGGCGCAGGACGAACGAGCAGGACGGGTCGCCCCACCCGGCGATCGCGAGTGCGGGGACGGAGACCGGGACGGACGTCTCTCCGGCGGCGAGCCAGCGTTCGGCCGGCGGTTCCAGGGATTCGAGCCGGGCCAGCCACTGCGGGCGCCAGGCGTCGCCGACGTGGCGGGGGTCCGGCGGCCGGGCGGCGGAGGCGACGAGGGCGGTGAGCCGGGTGTGGAGGTCGGCGGCGAGGACGGCGCCGCCGAGCCGGTGGCCGCCCTCGGGGCAGGCGGTGACGACGGCGCGGACGGTCCCGGGGGAGCGCGCGGCGAGTTGCAGGGCCGTGGTGCCGGCCGCGCCGACGCCGAGCAGCCCGACCCGGCCGCTGCACCAGGGGCGGGCGGCGAGCCAGGCGATCACGGCGGTGCCGTCGGCGAGCTCCCGGTCGTCGCCGGGGGTGACGGGCAGGCCGCCGGAGTTGCCGTGACCGCGGGTGTCGACCCGGACGGCGGCGTAGCCGTGGCCGGCGTACCAGGGGTGGCGGCGGGCGTCGTCGGCGGCGGACCAGTCGGTGAGCCGTCCGGCGGAGTACTCCAGGAGGGCGGGGACGGGCTCGTCGCTGACCGGCCGCCACACCCGGGCGGACAGCTCGGTGCCGTCGGGCAGGGGGATGCGGACGTCCTCGCGGGTGGTGTGGAAGGGGTACGACGGCATTGCCGCTCCCATCGGGTCCCGGGCCGGTGAACGCCGACGGGGGGTGTGCGTGCCGGCATTCCGACCCTAGGGGAGGAGTCGGCCGATTTCCTGATGAATCGGGCGCGGTGGTGAAGGCCCGGATTTGCACCGCCTTCACCCGGCGCGTTCGGGGCTCACCAGCGCGTGTTTGTGTCCGCAGTGCTTCAGTATTTGCGAACGGCTTGCAACTGCCTCCCGGTCGAGGGAAGGATGTCCCCGCACTCCGCTCCCCCGAAAGGACCACAGCAATGGCCAGCCCCGCCGCAGGTGCCCCGTCCGTCAGATGGTGGCACCGGCTCACCCGCGAGGAGTGGATCCGCCTGGCCGGCATGGGCGGCTTCATCCTCGCGCTGCACGTGATCGGCTGGTTCACGCTGCTGGCGCTCGTCGCGCCCGAGCACTACGACGTCGGCGGCCAGGTCTTCGGGGCCGGCATGGGCCTCACCGCCTACACCCTCGGCATGCGGCACGCCTTCGACGCGGACCACATCGCGGCGATCGACAACACCACCCGCAAGCTGATGGGCCAGGGCAAGCGGCCGCTGTCGGTCGGCTTCTGGTTCTCGCTCGGCCACTCCTCGATCGTCTTCGGCCTCTGCGCCCTGCTGGCCTTCGGCATCCGCTCGCTCGCGGACCAGGTCGAGGCGGACGACTCGACGCTGCACCGGATGACGGGCCTGATCGGCACCACCGTCTCGGGGACGTTCCTGCTGCTGCTCGGCCTGATCAACCTGGGCGCCTTCAACGGCATCCTCAAGGTCTTCCGCAAGATGCGCGTCGGCGAGTACGACGAGGAGGAGCTGGAGCGCCAGCTGGAGAAGCGCGGGCTGATGAACCGCATCCTCGGCAAGGTCACCCGGGCGGTCACCAAGCCCTGGCACATGTACCCGGTGGGCCTGCTGTTCGGGCTCGGCTTCGACACCGCGACCGAGGTCTCGCTGCTGGTGCTGGCGGGCGGCGCGGCGGCCTTCTCGCTGCCCTGGTACGCGCTGCTGACGCTGCCGATCCTGTTCGCGGCCGGGATGAGCCTGCTGGACACGATCGACGGTTCGTTCATGAACTTCGCCTACGAGTGGGCGTTCTCCCGCCCGGTCCGCAAGATCTACTACAACCTGACCGTCACCGGCCTGTCGGTCCTGGTCGCGCTGGTGATCGGCCTGATCGAGCTGATCGGTCTGCTCGGGGAGAAGCTGGACATCACCAGCGGCCCGATCGGCTGGATCGGCTCCCTGGACCTCAACTTCGTCGGCTACGCGATCGTCGGCCTGTTCGTGGTCACCTGGGCCGGGGCGATCCTGTTCTGGAAGTTCGGCAAGGTCGAGGAGAAGTGGTCGGCGGGCCTGGTCTCGGCCGGCAGCGAGGCGGAGTAGTCCCCGGAGCGGTACGAAGGGGCGGCGGACCGGAGTGCGGTCCGCCGCCCCTTCGGCGTTCCGGGGTCAGCGCAGCGCGGCCAGCACGGCGTCGGCCATCACCTTCTCGCCCGTCGCGTTCGGGTGGAACGGCACGGCGGGCGAGCCGGGCAGCGCGCCCTCGACCCAGCGGTCGTCCGAGCAGGCGTCGTGCCCGGCGGTCGGCGTCTGCGTGTCGACGTAGACCGCGCCGCTGCTCGCGGCGGTGGCCTTGAGCATGGCGTTGAGGCTGCTCAGCGTCCGGTACAGGTACGGGATGTCGCGCGGCGCGATGGGCTGGCGCAGCACGCAGGACGAGCCGTCGGCGGGCAGCACGGACGGGTAGCCGACCAGCAGGAGCTTGGCCTTGGGGGCCTTGGCGCGGATCGTGGCGATCGCGGCGGCGAGCCTGGGCTGCGCCGCGGCGATGCGGTCGGCGAGGTCGTCCTCGCCGTACTGCCAGCTCCAGCTGCTCCAGTCCCAGTGGCCGTGGTTGTAGACGTCCTGGCAGGGCGTGCCGAGCGGGTTGACGACGGCGCCGGCGATGCAGGTGGCGATGACGTCGCCGATGCCGATGTCGCTGGTGCCGAGGTCGTTGCCGCCGATGCCGAGGGTGACGAGGTCGGCGTCGGGGGTCACGGCGTCCAGCTGCGGGTCGTTGACCTTCAGGAACAGGTCGTACTGGGACTCGGTGACGTTCTTGACCTTGGCCGCGGCGCAGGTGACGTCGGTGTAGGCGCCCGCGTGGAGGGCGGCGGCGACGAGGTGGCCGTAGTTGTGGTCGGAGCGCAGGCACAGGCCGGCGGACTGGCCGGGCACGCCCGCGCCGGCGGCGTAGGAGTCGCCGAGCGCCACGTAGTGCTTCGGGGCGGGGGTGGCCGCCTGGGCGGTCGTCGTGGTGAGCGCGAGCGCGGCGCCGAGGGCGACGGCGGCGAGCGCGGAATTGCGGGCGCGGCGGACGCGCGAGCGGTGGGGCTGATTCCGGGCAGGGCGGAACACGGTTCCTCCTGGGGGAGAGAAACGACGAGGTGGGGGTCGTGCCAGCCGGGCGCCACAGCTACTCACAGGTAAGTTACTGCCAGGTTTCGTGCCCGTCCATCCTCGGCGGGGAATTTCTCGAAAATGCGTCAGATGGGGCCGCAGGTTATTTCGAATTACGCTCCGGTGTGTATCGAAGGTATTTCCGAAACGCCCCGGAGCGGAATTGGTGCCACTGCTTGTCACCTGCGGCCGCCGCCGGTTGACCGGACGTCACCGCAGGCCGCAGTATCGGGCGCACAGCGACGGCGCCCGTCCCCCCGCGCCGTCCGCACCCCCGCGACGGAGGACTGCGCAATGGCCCTGGACGCCGACGTCATCGTCATCGGAGCGGGACTCGCCGGTCTCACCGCCACCGCCGAACTCGCCGACGCCGGACGGAAGGTGATCCTGCTCGACCAGGAGCCCGCGGCCTCCTTCGGCGGCCAGGCGCACTGGTCCTTCGGCGGCCTCTTCCTCGTCGACTCCCCCGAGCAGCGCCGGATGCGGATCCGCGACTCGCACGCCCTCGCCGTGCAGGACTGGTTCGGCACGGCGGGCTTCGACCGGCCCGAGGACACCTGGCCGCGCCGCTGGGCCGAGGCCTACGTCGACTTCGCGGCCGGCGAGAAGCGGGCCTGGCTGCACGGGATGGGCGTGCGGTTCTTCCCCGTGGTGGGCTGGGCCGAGCGCGGCGGCTTCCTCGCCGACGGGCCGGGCAACTCGGTGCCCCGTTTCCACATCACCTGGGGCACCGGGCCGGGGCTGCTCGAACCCTTCGTCCGCCGGGTGCGCGCCGCGGCCGCCCGCGGGCTCGTCGACCTCCGGTTCCGCCACCGCGTCACCGGGCTCGCGGCCACCGCGGGCGTCACCGACACCGTCACCGGGGAGGTGCTGGAGCCCAGCGCGGCCGCCCGCGGCGAGGCCAGCTCACGGGACGTCGCCGGACGGTTCGAACTGCGCGCCCAGGCCGTGATCGTGACCTCCGGCGGCATCGGCGGCAACCACGAACTCGTCCGCAGGGCCTGGCCCGCCCGGCTCGGCACCCCGCCCGCGCGGCTGCTCTCCGGCGTGCCCGCGCACGTCGACGGCCTGATGCTCGGCATCGCCGGCGCGGCCGGCGGGAACCTGATCAACGGCGACCGGATGTGGCACTACACCGAGGGCATCGAGAACTGGGACCCGGTCTGGGCCCGGCACGGCATCCGGATCCTGCCCGGCCCGTCCTCGCTCTGGCTCGACGCGACCGGCCGCCGGCTGCCCGTGCCGCTGTTCCCCGGCTTCGACACCCTCGGGACGCTCGAACACATCATGGCCACCGGGCACGAGCACACCTGGTTCGTGCTCAACCAGCGCATCATCGAGAAGGAGTTCACCCTCTCCGGCTCCGAGCAGAACCCGGACCTGACCGGGCGGTCGGTGCGCGGCGTGCTCGGCCGCGCCCTGCCCGGCGCCCCCGGCCCGGTCAAGGGCCACCTGCGGCACGGGCCCGACTTCGTCGTCGCGGGCAACCTCCCCGACCTCGCCCGCGGCATGAACGCCAGGACCCGCCGGCCGCTGATCGACCCGGACGAGCTGCGCCGCACCGTCGAGGACCGCGACCGGCAGCTGGCCAACCCCTTCGCCAAGGACCTCCAGGTCACCGCGATCCACGGCGCCCGCCGCTACCTCGGCGACCGCCTGGTGCGCACCGCCGCCCCGCACCGCATCCTCGACCCGTCCGCGGCCCCGCTGATCGCCGTGCGCCTCACCGTCCTGACCCGCAAGTCCCTCGGGGGCCTGGAGACCGACCTCGCCTCGCGCGTCCTGCGCCCGGACGGCGAGGTGCTCCCGGGCCTGTACGCGGCGGGCGAGGCGGCGGGCTTCGGCGGCGGAGGCGTGCACGGCTACCGCTCGCTGGAGGGGACGTTCCTCGGGGGCTGCCTGTTCTCGGGCCGCGCCGCAGGCCGCGCGGCGGCCGAGGCGACGGTCTGACGATCCGTCAGTTCGCGCCGATCGGAGCCTTCCCGGCCCGGCCGGAGCCGACGGCGGCGACGAGGGCGGCGATCCCGTCGGCGAAGAACAGGAGCGGGCCGAGGACGAGCAGGACGATCGCGCCGGTCAACTTGCCCGGCAGGGGAGGCGGTTCGACATCGGTGCCGGTGTGCCAGACCACCCGCTCGCCGAGCTGCGCCAGGTCCACCGTCGCCGTGCCCTGCCGGTCCTGGACGAAGGCCTGGCCCGGCAGGACGGTGACGTCGACGTCGCGCGGGCACGAGCCGTCCACCGGCTTCCCGTTGAGCGTGAACCGCCCGGCCCGGCAGGTGATCCGGTCGCCGGCGAGGGCCATGACCCGTTCGAGGAAGGCGTGGTCCGTGGCCGGCGGGGTGCCGAGGTAGTGGACCTCGCCGCGCTGCACGTCTTCGGCCCGGACCCGGTCGGTGAGCAGCAGGTCGTCGTCCAGGGTCTTCGTCGCGTAGCCGGTGAGGAGCACGGCGAAGCCGAGGCCCACCGCGAGCAGTCCCGCCGCCCGGAGCGCGATCCTCCGCAGCCGCCTCCCGTTCACCGGTCGGCCAGGCCCAGGCGCAGGTGGTCGACGTGGTAGACGGCCTGGTCGAGCAGCGCGGCCACGTGGTCGTCGTGCAGCGAGTAGACGACCGAGCGGCCGCGGCGCTCGCCGACGACCAGGCCGAGGTTGCGCAGCAGCCGCAGCTGGTGCGAGCACGCGGACTGTTCCAGGCCGACGGCCTCGGCGAGTTCGGTGGCGGCCATCGGGCCCTCCCGCAGCCGGCCGAGGATCAGCAGGCGGGACGGGGTGGCCAGGGCCTGGAGGGTGGTGGCCACCTTGGCCGCGTTGGACGCGTCCAGGCGCATCCGCGGTACGGCGCTGTCGGCGGTCGCATGTCCCATGGGGGCATCCTACGGACCGCCCGCGGGCGGACGGCACCCGCCGGTGGGCCGGAACCGTGCGGGTACGCTGCGGAGGCCGAACGGGCCGCCGACCAGAGGAGAAGCCGAACCCATGAGCCGCCGAGACCGCGACCGCCCGCGTGCCGCCGCCTCCCCGGTGACCGTCACGGTCTGCCGCGGGTGCTGCTGCGGCACCGAGCAGAAGCACCCGGGTGTGGACCACGCCGGGCAGTACGAGCGGCTGCGGGCGGCGGTCGGGTCGGCGGGCCGGGTGCGGGCGGTCAAGTGCCTGGACGCCTGCACGCATTCGAACGTGGTCGTGGTGGGCCCCTCCGGCGAGGGGCGCGCGGCCGGGGGCCGGCCGGTCTGGCTGGGCTGGGTGCTGGCCGACGACATGATCGACGAGATCGCCGCGTGGGTGCACGCGGGCGGCCCCGGCCTGGCCGATCCGCCGGGCCTGCTCGACCTGCAGGAGGTCGCGGTCTCGCGCCGGATCCGCGAGGGCCTGCCGGAGTGAGGCCCCCGTCGTGACGGGGTCGCCCCGGTCATGCGTACACAAGTCTCACGCGGGGTCAACTGGCCCGACTAGCATGACCGGTGGCTCCGAGCGGATCCGCCCAGGGAGGAAGACGATGACCACGGTCTGCCGCATCTGCGCGGGCACCGGCCGCACCGCCGGCCTCAACTGCCGCACCTGCCAGGGCACCGGGACGACGGAGGTCGGCGGCGGGGGCGGCAACTGCTTCCTGTGCGACGGCACCGGGGTGTACGTCCGCTACCGGGTGGACGCGACCGGCGCCAAGCACGCCTACCGCGACGAGATCTGCCGCACCTGCGACGGCACGGGCAACCGCGCCACCACGAGCTGGGACGAGCCGTCCGGCTGAGGCCCGACGTCCGACGGCCGGTCATGTCCGCCACCACGGGGAGGCCATGATCCGGTGTCGGAATGGTCGTGGACATGATCTTTACCTGGACTTGACCGGGTATTGGCGTCCGAGTGGTGTTCGCGCACCTGTCCGTTCACCGCGCGTCCGTGCACGGGCCACGCGCCGCTGGAAGAGTCCCGCGCATGGATATCCCTCACATGGGCGTACCGGCCAAGCTCGCCGACCGCATGAGCATGGCCGAGCAGCACGAGTACCTGCGGGCCCGCTTCTCCCGTCGCCGGATGCTCCGCGCCGGTGCCGTCACGGTCGGTGCGGTCGCGGTGGGCGGTGCCCTGGGCAGCGGCACCGCCTTCGCGGCGCCGGCCACCCCGCAGCTGCTGACGGGCGGCACGGCGGACGGGATCGACGGTGCGGTGGTCGCGCCGACCGGCCGTCACCTCCAGTTCGGCGCCGAGCCGGACACCCAGTTCCGCATCTCGTGGCAGGTGCCGGTGCCGGTCAAGAAGCCGTTCCTGCGCTTCGGCAAGCACCCGTGGGACCTCGGCCACAAGGTCGAGGCCGAGGTCCGTGCCCTGCACACCCCGGCGCTGACCCCGACCGGCCAGCCGGTGGACCAGTACTACCTGCACGTGGCGCTGGAGGACCTGGAGCCGGACACCACGTACTACTACGGCGTCGGCCACCAGGGCTTCGACCCGGCCTCGCAGCAGCAGATCTCCACGCTGCACACCTTCCGCACCGCGCCCTCCCGCGACCACCGCTGGGGCAGGGTGTACGAGCCGTTCACCTTCACCGCGTTCGGCGACCAGGGCGTCAGCGCGCACGCGGCGGGCAACGACAACATCATCAAGGCCCAGAAGCCGGCCTTCCACCTGCACGCCGGCGACATCTGCTACGCCGACCCGGCCGGCTCCGGCACCGACCCGGACAAGGCCGTCTACAACGCGAAGACCTGGGACGCCTTCCTGGTCCAGACCGAGACGGTCGCCGCCGACATCCCGTGGATGGTCGCCTACGGCAACCACGACATCGAGGCCTGGTACTCGCCCAACGGCTACGGCGGCGAGAACACCCGCTTCTTCCTGCCGGACAACGGGCCGGACCCGCGCAACGTCCCCGGCGTCTACACCTTCCGCTACAAGAACGTCGGCGTCATCTCCCTGGACGCCAACGACGTCTCCTACGAGATCCCGGCCAACCTCGGCCTCTCCGCGGGCAAGCAGACCCGGTGGCTGGAGCGCACCCTCAAGGACCTGCGCGGCGACGAGACCGTCGACTTCATTGTGGTCTTCTTCCACCACTGCGCCTTCTCCACCACGGTCGCGCACGCCTCCGAGGGCGGCGTCCGCGAGGCCTGGGTGCCGCTGTTCGAGAAGTACCGGGTGGACCTGGTCATCAACGGCCACAACCACATCTACGAGCGCACCGACGCCATCCTGGGCAACAAGGTCTCCAAGCAGGTGCCGAGCGGCGCCACCATCGAGCCCGAGAAGGACGGCGTGGTCTACGTGACCGCCGGTGCCGCCGGGCGCAGCCTGTACAACTTCGCGACCCCGGACACCTACGAGGGCCACGAGAACCACCAGGACGAGGTCCAGAGCTACTACTGGAGCAAGGGGCGGGTGAAGACCCCCGAGACCATCCAGTGGTCGCGGGTGCGCTACACCGGCTACTCCTTCATCAAGGTCGACGTGACCCCGGCCCACCTGGGCCAGAAGTCGGTCATGAAGGTCACCGCGCTGGCCGAGAACGGCACGCAGATCGACAACTACACGATCCTGCGCAAGGTCGGCGAGGGCTGGGACTCCGGCCGCGACGACGACGGCGAGGGCGGCGGCTGGGGCTGGTAGTCCCGTGCGGTCGTGACGGTGCCCCGGTGTCGAGGACCGACACCGGGGCACCGGTGCGTCAGCGCCGGGGCCCGTACATGATCACGCCGACCCCGGCGAGGCAGACCAGAGCGCCGATCACGTCGTAACGGGTCGGCCGGAAGCCGTCCACGGCCACGCCCCACAGCAGGGAGCCGGCCACGAACACCCCGCCGTACGCGGCCAGGACGCGGCCGAAGGTGCCGTCCGGCTGGAGCGCGGCGACGAACCCGTACGCGCCGAGCGCCACGACGCCCACGCCCGCCAGCCACCACGGCCGTTGCTCCCGGACGCTCTGCCACACGAGCCAGCAGCCGCCGATCTCGGCGAGCGCGGCGAGGGCGAACAGGGCGACGGAGCGCAGGACGGTCATGACGTGCCAGGGTATGCGTTCCGACGTGCCGGGGTGTGCGCTCAGACCTGCCGGTACGTCGCCAGGAAGCGCCCGATGCGGTTGATCGCCGTCTCCAGGTCGTCGGCCCGGGGGAGGGTGACGAAGCGGAAGTGGTCCGGGCGGGGCCAGTTGAAGCCGGTGCCCTGGACGACGTGGATCTTCTCGCGGAGCAGCAGGTCCAGCACGAACTGCTCGTCGTCGACGATCTTGTGCACCGCCGGGTCCAGCCGGGCGAACGCGTACAGCGCGCCCTTGGGCTTGACGCAGCTGACGCCCGGGATCTCGTTGAGCGCCTTGAACGCGACGTCCCGCTGCTCGGTGAGCCGGCCGCCGGGCAGCACGAGGTCGTTGATGGACTGGTGGCCGCCGAGCGCGGCCTGGACGGCGAACTGCGCGGGCACGTTGGGGCACAGCCGCATGCCGGAGAGCATCGTCAGGCCCTCCAGGTAGTCCGTGGCGTGCTGCTTGGGCCCGGAGACGACCAGCCAGCCGCTGCGGAAGCCGGCCACCCGGTAGGCCTTGGACAGGCCGTTGAACGTCAGGGTGAGGACGTCGTCGGCGAGCGCGGCCAGGCAGTGGTGCTCGGTGTCGTCGTAGAGGATCTTGTCGTAGATCTCGTCGGCCAGGACCATCAGCTGGTGGCGCCGGGCGAGGTCGAGGATGCCCTCCAGGAGCTCCTTCGGGTACACCGCGCCGGTCGGGTTGTTGGGGTTGATGACCACGATGGCCTTGGTGCGGGCGGTGATCTTGGCGGCGATGTCCTCCAGGCTCGGGTACCAGTCGGCCCCCTCGTCGCACAGGTAGTGGACGGCCTTGCCGCCGGCCAGCCGCACCACGGCCGTCCACAGCGGGTAGTCCGGCATCGGGACGAGCACCTCGTCGCCGTCGTCGACGAGCGCCGTGACGGCCATCTGGATCAGCTCGGAGACGCCGTTGCCGAGGTAGACGTCGTTGACGTCGACGCCCTGCACCCCGCGCTGCTGGTAGTACTGCACCACCGCGCGGCGGGCGGGCAGGATGCCGCGCGAGTCGCTGTACCCGTGCGCCTTCGGGAGGTTGCGGATGATGTCCTGGATGATCTCCTCGGGCGCCTCGAAGCCGAACGGCGCCGGGTTGCCGGTGTTCAGCCGCAGGACGCTGTGTCCGGCCTCCTCCAGCGCGTTGGCCTGGTCGACCACCGGACCGCGGATCTCGTAACACACGTCATTCAGCTTGCTGGACTGCCGAAACTCCACTGCGGCCTCCCGACCGTTACGGTCACACCCCGTTCGCGCTCTGCAGCTTTGTTCTACCAAGTAAGCACTTGGAAAGTCCAACCTTTTGGCTATGCTGATCCACATGTCACGCCGAAGCTACGACCAGTACTGCGCCGTCGCCCGCGCCCTGGACGCGGTGGGGGAGCGCTGGAGTCTCCTGATCGTCCGTGAACTCCTCCGCGGCCCGCGTCGCTACACCGACCTGCACGCCGACCTGCCCGGCGTCTCCACCGACATCCTCGCCGCCCGGCTCAAGCAACTGGAGGGCGAGGGCCTCGTGCTGCGCCGCCGGCTCGAACCGCCCGCCAGCGCCACGGTCTACGAGCTCACCGGGCGCGGCCGCGAACTGCGCCGCGTCATCGAGGCGTTGGGCGAGTGGGGCCTGCCGGCCCTCGGCGAGCAGCGGCCGACGGACGCGGTGCGGGAGCACTGGGTCACGGGGGCGCCGGAGGCCGTCGACGCGGTCGCGGACGGCGCCGGCTGACGGGGGGCGGCGGACGGCGCCGCTCCGGTCCATGCGTACGATCGTCGGACCACGGAGCAGTCGGAGGAGAGCGGAGAGCGCCCGTGCCCACCACGTACCGCAGTTACGTCGCCGTCGGGGACTCCTTCACCGAAGGCATGTGCGACGACCTCATGCCCGACGGCCACTACCGCGGCTGGGCCGACCGGGTCGCCGCCGCGCTCGCGGACGAACTGGCCGAAGCGCCCGGCGCCGACGCCTTCCGCTACGCCAACCTCGCCGTCCGCGGCAAGCTCATCGGCCAGATCCACGACGAACAGCTCGCCGTCGCGGCCGGGATGGGCGCCGACCTCGTCACCCTCGCCGGCGGCCTCAACGACGTGCTGCGCCCCGGCTGCGACATCGCCGAGGTCGAGCGGCTGCTCGGCCGCTGCGCCGCCGGGCTGCGGGCCGGCGGCGCCACCGTCGTCATGTTCACCAGCACCGACCCCAGCCGCAGGATGGCCGGCGGCGCCCGGCTGCTGCCCGCGATCCTGCGGATGAAGGCCTTCGTGCACGAGCTCGGCCAGGACGACGGCATCGCCGTGGTCGACCTCTTCTCCGCGCCCTGCTTCGACGACCGCCGGCTCTGGGCCGAGGACCGCCTGCACCTCTCGCCCGAGGGGCACCGCCGGGTCGCCGCCGCCGTCCTGGAGGCGCTCGGCCGCCCCGCCGGCTTCGACTGGCGCGCCCCGCTGCCGCCCGCCGCCCCGCGCGGCCGTGCCGAGAAGCTCGGCGCCGACGCCCGCTGGATCGGCTCCCACCTCGGCCCGTGGATCGGCCGCCGCCTCACCGGCCGCTCCTCCGGCGACGGCCGCCCGCCGAAGCGGCCGGAGCTGCTGCCCTACCGCTGAGTGCCGCCCTACTGCTGACCGCTGCCCTACCGCTGCGCGCCGCCATCCCGTGCCTCCGGCTCCAGGACGAGGCTCGCCATCGGGGAGTGGACCGTCCAGCCGAGCGCCGAGTACAGCGCGCGGCCGTCGGTGGTGCCGACCAGGACGGCCTGTTCGGCACCGGCCTCGCGGGCGGCGTGCTGGAGCGTGCCCATCACGACGCTGCCGAGGCCCCGGCGGCGGTGGTCGGGGGACGTGACGATCTGGTCCGGCACGGCGACCGGGCCCGCCAGGCCCGCCTGCCCCCGGGCGGCGAGGTGGCCGGCCGAGGTGCGGACCAGTGTGCGGACGACGCCGCCGCGGATCCACGTGGTGACGGTGTAGCCGGCCGGCGGCGCGGGGCGCCCGGCGCCGCCGAGCGGCAGGCTCATCAGGAAGCCCGGCACGTCCAGCCGCCACTCGGGCCCCAGCCAGGGGCGGACGGTGTCGTCCTCCGCGAACAGCTTGAGCCAGGTGCCCGGGGCCGTCGTCGCCCCGGCGATCTCGCGGACGTCGTCCTCGGCGGGGTGCGGCAGCACGCGCCGCGCGACCTCTCCGGTCGGGGCCCCGACGTCGATGCTCCAGCCCCACGGCGCGGGGGCGGGTTCGGCGGCGCCCCGGGAGACGACCCAGCCGGAGATCCAGCGGCGGACGAGTTCCGTGGTGTCCGGGTCCTGGTTCCGCATCGGTGTACCCCCGTTGGTAATAGGTGAATGTATGCTGCATACCTTACGCCTGGGGGGAGGGGTGAGGCCAGGGGCGCAGTAGGCTTGGCGGGTTCGACGCACCGGAACGATTCGGTGCGCCCAGGCCGGAAGGACGACGACACGTGAGCGAGCGCAGCGAGCGAACCATTGAGAGGTGCGTGTTGCGCGAAGCGGCTGCCGAGCGCAGCGAGGTGGGCGCATGAGCGAGCTCAGTGAGGTGGGCGGCAACGGCGGATCGCTGCCGGTCGAACTCCGGTCCGACTGCACCAGCTGCTTCGGGCTCTGCTGCGTCGCCCTCCCGTTCGCCGCGGGCGCCGACTTCGCGGTCGACAAGGCCGCCGGCACCCCGTGCCGCAACCTCCAGACCGACTTCACCTGCGGGATCCACGCGCGCCTGCGCGACACCGGTTTCCAGGGCTGCACCGTCTACGACTGCTTCGGCGCCGGCCAGCGCGTCTCGCAGGTCACGTACGGCGGGCGCAGCTGGCGGGAGGAGCCGGCGAGCGCGCGGGAGATGTTCGACGTCTTCCCGGTCGTGCGGCAGATGCACGAGCTCATGGCGTACCTCGGCGAGGCGCTCGGCTTCGACGCCGCCCGCGCCGTCCACCCCGAGCTGCGGGAGGCACTGGAGGCCACCGACCGGCTCGCCGGCGGCACTCCGCAGGAGGTCCTCGCCGTCGACGTGAACGCGCACCGGCAGCGCGTCAGCGAACTGCTGCTGCGGGCGAGCGAGCACGTCCGCGCCGCCGTCCCGCGCCGCCGCGAGCACCGCGGCGCCGACCTCTTCGGCGCCCGGCTGCGCGGCGCCGACCTGCGCGGCGCGAACCTCCGCGGGGCGCTGCTGGTCGCCGCCGACCTGGGCGGGGCCGACCTGCGGCTCGCCGACCTGATCGGCGCCGACCTGCGCGACGCCAACCTGGCGGGCGCCGACCTCACCGAGGCCCTCTTCCTCACCCAGGCCCAGCTCAATGCCGCCCGCGGCGACGCGACCACCCGCCTCCCCACCGGCCTGACCCGCCCGGCCCACTGGCCCGACACGGCCCCGGCGGAGGCCGCCCGGCAGGGTGCCCCGCGCAAGCCGCGCAGCGGCGGCCGGGCCGGTGGCGGCCGCCCGCGTCGGCGCTAGCTTCGGAGGTCCGGCCAGCCCTCGGCGTTGGAGCACGACTCGTAGTCGTAGCGGGTCGGGAAGTCCCACTCCTCGCCGGTGGCCGCCTCGTACGCCTCCTCGTGGACGTACAGCAGCTCCTCCGCCTGGAGCGCGGTGTACGGCGCGAACCGCTCGGGGTGGCCGAAGACTCCCTCGTAGACCTCTCGCCCGGCCGTCACCACGGCGGCGCGGGTGTAGAGGAAGTGGTCGTCGGTCTGCCAGTCGTGCGGCGCCTCGGCGTCCTGGACCGGCAGCCGCCCGAACTCCGCGCGGTCCAAGCGGTACAGCGCCTCGGCCAGCCGCTCCCCGAAGCCGGTGATCTCCTCGACCGGCCCGAGCGCGAGCCGCTGCGCAAGGCCCTCGCACGCCTCCTCCAGGTGGTCGCACCTCTCCAGGACGGCCGGCCCGCCCAGCGTGCCGACCAGCTCCCAGAACCGGTCCCAGGTCATGACCGGCAGTTCGTCGTGCGCGTTCTCGTTCCGCATGCGACCCACCTTGTCGCATGCCACTGACACGCGATTCCCTCACAGTGCAACCGGGGCATGATTCTTACCCGAGTAGATTCTTTACCGAGTTCAGTTATGCTGGTGGTCCAGTGTGCGGGAACGACGGTCGGGAGGTCGCGGCATGGTGGCGGGAATCGACGGCGAGCTGGCGCGGGAGCGGGCCCACGTCGCCCGGTGCCGGGAGGCGCTCGCGCGGCAGGTGGACGACGCCGGGTACCAGGTGATCGCGGGCGAGGACGTGTCCGGCGACGGCGCGAGCGCCGAAGCGCTCGGCCGCTACCTGCGCACCCGGGCCCGGCGGATGGCGGACCTGCCGGACAGCCTGGCGTTCTTCGGCCGGCTGGACTTCGGCGACACCCCCGAGGCCGGTGAGCACCGGCGGCAGCGCTACTACGTGGGCCGCCGCCGGATCTCCGAGGACCCGACCGTGCCGCCCCTGGTGGTCGACTGGCGGGCCCCGGTCTCCCGGGTCTTCTACCAGGCCGGCCCGCACGACCCGCTCGGCCTGGCCGGGCGCCGCCGGTTCGGCTGGGCGCCGACGAGCCCCGGGGCGCCGGAGGACCTGACCGGCCTGGAGGACGAGCGGCTCGGCGGGCCGCCCGCCGATGCCCCCGGCGGCATCCTGGCCGCGGAGATCGAGCGCCCCCGGACCGGGCCGATGCGGGACATCGTCGCAACCATCCAGCCCGAGCAGGACGCACTGGTGCGCGGCGGGCTGGCCGAGTCGGTGTGCGTGCAGGGTGCGCCCGGCAGCGGCAAGACCGCCGTCGGCCTGCACCGCGCCGCGTACCTGCTCTACACCCACCCGCAGCGCATCCGGCGCTCGGGCCTGCTGGTGATCGGGCCCAACCGGGCGTTCCTGCGCTACATCGCCGAAGTCCTGCCCGCGCTCGGCGAGATCGACGTCGCCCAGTGCACCGCGGAGGACCTGGTCGCCACCCACCCGGTGCGCGGCGAGGACGACTCGCGCGCCGCGGCCGTCAAGCAGGACGCCCGGATGGCCGCCGTCCTGGAGCGCGCCCTGTACGCCAGGGTCCGGGCGGCGGGCGCCGAGCCGGTGGTCGTCACGGAGGGCTCGTACCGCTGGCGGATCCCGGGGGAGGCGCTGGAATCGATGGTCGCGGAGGTGCGCGGGCAGGGCGTGCCGTACGCGATCGGGCGCGAGCACCTGCGCACCCGGGTGGTGGCGGCGCTGCGGGACCGGGCCGAGCGGCGCACGGGCGTCCGCAGCGGGACGTGGGAGGCGCGGATCGGGCGCTGTCGTCCGGTGAAGGAGTTCCTGGACGCGGCGTGGCCGGCCGTCCGCCCGGAGCTCGTGGTGGCCGAACTGCTCGGCGATCCGGTGGTGTTGGCGGCGGCCGCGGCGGGCCTGCTGGACGCGGACGAGCAGGCGGCGATCCGGTGGCGGCGCCCGCCGCGTTCGGAGCGGAGTGCGGCCTGGTCGGTGCAGGACCTGTTCCTGCTGGACGAGGTCGCGGGCCTGATCGAGCGGCCGGACGGGTTCGGGCACGTCGTCGTCGACGAGGCGCAGGACCTCTCGCCCATGCAGTGCAGGGCGATCGCCCGGCGCAGCGGCTTCGGCTCGCTCACCGTGCTCGGCGACCTCGCGCAGTCCACCACGCCCGGGGCGGCGCGGAGTTGGCCCGAGCAGCTGGCCCACCTCGGCAAGCCGCGGGCGGCGGTGGTGCCGCTGACGACGGGATTCCGCGTTCCGGCGGCGGTGATGGAACTCGCCAACCGGGTCCTGGGTGCGCTCGGCGTGGACGTGCCGCCGGCGGTTTCGCTGCGGGCGGGTGGAGAAGTGACTGTCCGTCACGTGGGTGACGTGGAAGAGGAAGTGGCCGACATCGTCCGCGAGGCGCTCGGTCGCGAGGGCTCGGTGGCAGTGATCGCGGCGGATGCCGCAGTGGCACGGACGGCGGAGGCGCTGGCGGCGGCCGGGCTGCCGGCGGCGACCGCGGACGGGGTCGGCGGGGCGGCCCGGCTCACCGTACTGCCGGCCTCGCTGGCCAAGGGACTCGAGTACGACCACGTGATCGTCCTGGAGCCCGCCGCGATCGTCGACGCCGAACCGCGCGGCCTGCACCGCCTCTACGTGGCGCTCACCCGGGCCGTCTCCCGCCTCGACGTGCTGCACGCCCGCCCGCTGCCGGAGGCCATGCGGGCGGGCGGTTAGCGGGTCGGGCGCCCGGGGCCGGCGGCCCGGGCCCAGCCGTGTTCCAGGAGTTCGAAGGCGCGGTCGGCGTCGCCGACGGCCTCGAAGTGGAGCTCGTCGGCGCTCTGGCCGTCCACGGCGATGCGGTGGTGGTTGTGCTCGGCGAGGACGCGCCGGGTCGCGGTGAGCTGGGCGGCCAGGAGCCGGGCCGAGAGCACGCGGGGCGGGGTGGCGTCCGAGTCCTCGCGCAGGGCCTCGGCCAGGGACTCCTCGGCCCGCGCGAGGTACTGGGCGCCGCGGGCCACCAGGCCCGGGGTCGAGCGGACGAGCCGGTTGAACGCCAGCACGGCGGGGTGGTCGTTGAGTCCGGTGATCGGGTCGCGCCGGTCCAGCCCGGCCACGAAGTCCCGGTGCAGCGCACCGATCGCCGTCTCGCCCGGAGCCCGGCCGCGGACCACGTCGGCGGCCTGGTCCTGGTGGTCGGCGAAGCGGTGGACGACCAGGTCCTCCTTGGACGGGAAGTAGCTGAACAGCGTCGGCTTCGACACCTCGGCCGCCGCGGCCACGTCGGCCACCGACACCCGGTCGAACCCGTGCTCCAGGAACAGTGCGATCGCCGCCTCCGAGATCGCCCGCCGCGTCCGTTCCTTCTTCAGCTCCCGCAGTCCGCTCATGCGCCCACCTCGCTGCGCTCGGCGGTCGCTTCGCGGAACACGCACCTCTTGACTGTTCGCTCGCATCGCTCGCTCATGCCAACCAGGCTAGCAGCCAAGCTTGACCGGGGAAGGTTTCTGACCCGGTCTGGAGTGTCAGGAGCTCTGGGACTCCAGGATCCGGCGCGCGGACTCGACTTCCACCGCTGGCGCCGGGTCTCGATCCGCCGGGCGCCGGCGATGTTGTGCAGGGGGTAGGCGTCCGCGTCCACCCACAGCACGCGCTTGCCGACTCTGACCTGGATGACGTCCCTGAACAGCGCCACGGTGCGCTCCCCCCTACGGCAGGCAGGCGCCAACTCCGCTTTCCGTAAAGCGGGTTGGCGGCAGCACGCCATGGCAACGGCGTCCTGTGCGGGCAGTAGGAGCGACAGAACCGCTACCGCGTGGAGGGGCCGGATCAGGCGGTGCGGTCGGCGAGGACCTCGCGGACGACGTGGCGGGCGGCGGCGGTCAGGGTGGGGTTGGTGTGCCGGTAGTACGGGATCGCGATGAGGGCGATGGACAGGGCCCAGGCGCGGGCGCGGGCCCACATGGCGTCGTCGGCGCCGAGGGCGGTGCGGAAGGTGCCGCGGGCCTGGGCGGGCAGGACGGTCCACGCGGCGATGACGTCGACGGTCGGGTCGCCGACGCCCATCAGGCCGAAGTCGATGACCGCGCCGAGCCCTCCGGCGGGGGCGAGCAGGAGGTTGCCGGGGGAGAGGTCGCCGTGCATCCAGGTGGCCGGGCCGGTGTGGTCGGGCAGGCGCAGGGCCTTGTCCCACAGGGCCGTCGCGCTCGCGGTGTCGATCGTGCCGGTGAGCCGGGCGAGCGCCGCGCGGGTCGCGCCGTCACGGGCGGCGAGCGGGACCCCGCGGGCCGCGGGCGGTCCGCCGGCCGGGTCGGCGGATCTCAGGCCGGTGATGAACGCGGCCAGGTCGCGGGCGAGTCGGAGCGGTGCGGCGAGGGCGCCGACGGCCGGGTTCACGCCGTCGAGCCAGCGGACCACCGACCACTCCCACGGGTAGCCGGCGGCGGGCCGGCCGAGGGCTATCGGCGCGGGGATCGGCTGCGGCAGGTGCGGGGCGAGCCGCGGCAGCCAGTACTGTTCGCGGCCGACGCCGTCGGCGGCCCAGCCGACCCGGGGGAGGCGGACGGCGAGGTCCGGGCCGAGCCGGAACATCGCGTTGTCCGTCCCGGCGGAGACGACCGGGCGGATGGGCAGGCCGGCCCACTGCGGGAACTGGGCGGAGAGCAGCCGCCGCACCAGGGCTGTGGTGATGTCCGGTTCGTCGGGGTGCATCCTGACGGCAGCGCACATGCCCGGCAGCGTACAGCGCGGCCCGTGCGGCCAGCAGCCGGATCATCGAACTGCTGTGACAAATTCGGATCATCAGATCACTACGCTGGCGCGATGATCACCACACGGGGGCAGACGGACGGCCGGCCCGCCCGGCCTACGGGCAGACGCAGCATCGAGTGGACGGCTTTCGAGCGCTGGGCGTTCCGGGCCGCGTTCGCCGTCCTGGCCGTCCTGCTGCTCCTGGGCGTGACCGGGCACTACAACAGCCGCTCGGGCGGCTACCTCGTGCTGCAGCAGTGGTTCGACCGGCCGTTGCTGCTCTGGACCCTGGCGATCCCGGCCCTGTTCGTCGCGGTGCTCAACGTTCCTTGGTGGATGTGGCTGCGGATCCTGCTCACCACCGCCGTCACACTGCTGGCGGCCGGGACGATGATGCTCTGGCTCTTCCTCGCGACCTCCACGGTCGTGAAGGGCACCCAGGAGGCGCCGGGCCGCACCGACCGGAAGATCGTGCAGGAGGAGACGGGCTGGGCGCTCGACTCCACCACGGCGTACTACGTCGACGAGGGGACCGGGCTGACCACCCGCCGGTGGCTGGTCCTCGCCCAGGGCCCCCACGACCCGTACGACCGCGCCGTCCGCTGGTCGGGCCCGGACCGGATCCAGGTCGACACCGACACCGGGACCGTCACGATCGACCTCGCCGCCGACGGCCGGCCGAGCCGGGAGCTCCACCTCGACGGCTGACGTGCGCCGGCCGCCGCCGGCCGGCCTCAGCCGAGCGTCACCCGCACCCCGACCGTGCCGCCCCGGCCGAACCGGACCACGTTGGCCGCCAGCGCGACCGCGCACAGCGGGCCGTACTTGCGGCGCAGCAGCTTCCGGTACGCGGGCGCCCGGGCGGCGTCGAGCACGGCGGTGGCCGGGACCTGCTCGCCGAGCAGGGTGCCGCGGATGTCGCACGGCCCGACCAGGACGTCGGTGCGCCGGCGCAGCCGCTTGACCTTGCCGGTGCGGGTGACGGTGGTGAAGACGAGCGCGTCGCCGTCCCGGGCGACCCACACCGGCGTCGGCACGCCGGTGCCGTCCCGCCGGAAGGTCGTGAACAGCAGGTACTTGGCGGAGGCGAGCCGGTCGAGCCGCGCGGCACGCCCCGCCTCCAGCGAAGGGGAGGTGTCCATGCCCGCCACCGTAGGGGCGCGCAACGGAGCACCGCTCAAGCCCGGTTGGGGCCGGGCGGCGCACCCGCCACGCCCGGCCGCCCCGGGTGCGGCCGGGAGCCGTCCGCGGCACCTGCCAGAATGCAGGGCGTACGGCGAACGCACTGAAGGAGAAGGTGACCGGCTTCGTGACCACGCCAGTCGATGAGCAGTCCCGGCGGGCCCAGCGGGCGATCGAGCGGAAGATCGCCGAGGAACTGGGCGTGCGCGACGGGCAGGTGACGGCCGCCGTCGACCTGCTCGACGGCGGCGCGACCGTCCCGTTCGTCGCCCGATACCGCAAGGAGGCCACCGGCTCCCTCGACGACGCGCAGCTGCGCACGCTGGAGGAGCGGCTGCGCTACCTGCGCGAACTGGAGGAGCGCCGCACCGCCGTCCTGGAGTCGATCGAGGCCCAGGGCAAGCTGGACGACGCGCTGCGCGCGCAGGTCCTCGCGGCCGACTCCAAGGCCCGCCTGGAGGACATCTACCTGCCGTTCAAGCCGAAGCGGCGCACCAAGGCGCAGATCGCCCGCGAGGCCGGCCTGGAGCCGCTCGCCGACACCCTGCTCGCCGACCCCTCCCAGGACCCGGCCGCGCTGGCCGCCGGCTACCTCAACGAGGCCGTGGCGGACGGGAGCGCGGCCCTGGAGGGCGCCCGCGCGATCCTGGTCGAGCGCTTCGGCGAGGACGCCGACCTGGTCGGCTCGCTGCGCGAGCGGATGTGGACCCGCGGCCGGCTGGTCGCCCGGGTGCGGGACGGCAAGGAGCAGGACGGCGCCAAGTTCGCCGACTACTTCGACTTCGCCGAGCCCTACACCAGGCTCCCCTCGCACCGCATCCTCGCGATGCTGCGCGGCGAGAAGGAGGAGGTGCTCGACCTCGAACTGTCCCCGCTGGACGGCGACGAGACCGGCGACACCAGGGGCGACCTGCCCGGCGCGGCCGACTACGAGCAGCGCATCGCCGCCCGCTTCGGCATCGCCGACCACGGCCGCCCGGCCGACAAGTGGCTCGGCGACACCGTCCGCTGGGCCTGGCGCACCCGCGTCCTGGTGCGGCTCGGCATCGACCTGCGGTCCCGGCTGCGCGCCGAGGCCGAGGAGGAGGCGGTGCGGGTGTTCGCGGCGAACCTCCGCGACCTCCTGCTCGCCGCCCCGGCCGGCACCCGCGCCACCATGGGCCTGGACCCGGGCTTCCGCACCGGCGTGAAGGTCGCCGTCGTGGACGCCACCGGCAAGGTCGTGGCGCACGACACGATCTACCCGCACCAGCCCGCCAACAAGTGGGACGCCTCGCTGGCCACCCTGGCGGCGCTGGCGAAGAAGCACGGCGTGGACCTGATCGCGATCGGCAACGGCACCGCCTCCCGCGAGACCGACAAGCTCGCCGAGGACCTGCTGGGGCGCCACCCCGAACTGGGGCTCACCAAGGCGATGGTGAGCGAGGCCGGCGCCTCGGTGTACTCGGCCTCCGCGTTCGCCTCGCAGGAGCTGCCCGAGCTGGACGTGTCCATCCGCGGCGCGGTCTCCATCGCCCGCCGCCTCCAGGACCCGCTCGCCGAACTCGTGAAGATCGACCCCAAGTCGATCGGCGTCGGCCAGTACCAGCACGACCTGAGCGAAGTGAAGCTCTCGCGCTCGCTGGACGCCGTCGTCGAGGACTGCGTGAACGCCGTCGGCGTGGACGTCAACACCGCCTCCGCGCCGCTGCTGACCCGCGTCTCCGGCATCACCGGCACGCTCGCCGACAACATCGTGGCCCACCGCGACGCCAACGGGCCGTTCCGCACCCGCAGGCAGCTCAAGGACGTCGCCCGGCTCGGCCCGAAGGCGTTCGAGCAGTGCGCGGGCTTCCTGCGCATCCCCGGCGGCGACGACCCGCTGGACGCCTCCAGCGTGCACCCCGAGGCCTACCCGGTGGTGCGCCGCATCCTCGCCGCGACCGGCGGCGAGCTGCGCGAGCTGATCGGCAACGGCGAGCGGCTGCGCGCGCTGCGCCCGGCGGACTTCGCCGACGACACCTTCGGCATCCCGACCGTCACCGACATCCTCGGCGAGCTGGACAAGCCGGGCCGCGACCCGCGCCCGGCGTTCCGCACCGCCGTATTCAAGGAGGGCGTCGACAAGATCGGCGACCTGGAGGTCGGCATGGTGCTGGAGGGCGTGGTCACCAACGTCGCCGCGTTCGGCGCCTTCGTGGACGTGGGCGTCCACCAGGACGGCCTGGTGCACGTCTCCGCGCTGTCGAGGAACTTCGTGAAGGACCCGCGCGAGGTGGTCAAGCCGGGCGACATCGTGAAGGTCCGGGTCACTTCGGTGGACGTCCCGCGCAAGCGGATCGGACTGACGCTGCGGCTGGACGACGAGCCCGGCCGCGGCGGGGATCGGGGTGGGGATCGGGGTGGCGAGCGCGGCCGAGGCGGCGGCGACCGGCAGGCCCGCCCGCCGCGCCAGGACCGTCGCGGGGACGAGCGCCGCGACGACCGCCGCGGTCAGGACCGGCGCGGCCAGGGCGGCCAGGGCGGCTCCGGCGGCAGCACCCCGCCGGCGAACAGCGCCATGGCGGACGCGCTGCGCCGGGCGGGCCTGACCGGCGGCTCGGGCGGTCAGGGCGGGCGCGACGACCGTCGCTCCGGGCGGCGCTGAGCGGTACCCGGCACCCAGGGCCCGGAACGCAGCACGCAGTACGCAGAACACGGAACGGCCGGGGTCGGCGGGCACATCGCCCGCCGGCCCCGGCCGTTCCGCCGTTTCCGCTCACGCCGGTCACACGCTCACACCAGGAGCTTGTCCTTGGCCCGCTGGTACTCCTCGGCGGAGATGAGGCCCTTGTCCTTCAGGTCCGCCAGCGTCGCCAGGTCGTCGACGTGGCTGCGCCCGGCGCCGTCCCCCGTGGCCCCGGAGGTCCCGGCCGCGTCCCGGATGTACGCCTGGACGGCTGCCTCGGCCTGCTGTGCCTGGGCGACGTCCCGTTTCCCCATGCCCTCGCCGCGCGCGATCAGGTAGGCGAGCACGCCGATCAGCGGCAGGATGATCACCAGGACCAGCCAGCCGGCCTTGCCCCAGCCGCTCAGGTCGTGGCTGCGGAAGATGTCCGTGATGATCTTGAACAGCAGGAAGAACCAGAGCACCCAGAGGAACAGCTCCAGCATCGTCCAGAAGATGTTGAGCACCGGGTAGTCCACGGCCAGCGAGGCGGCCAACGAAGAGGTGTCCATGGCCGAGTCATATCATCGCAAAACGGACGGTGCGCACTGCTGCTGGGCCGTTCCGGTGATCTTCGCCCGGGGTGGGAATACCGCTGCGGGACGCGGTCTCAGCCGAGCCCCGCCCGCCGCCGCAGCTCCACCGCGAGCCCGATCAGCTCGCCCCACCAGGCCTCGTGCGAGTCCACCAGGAGCCGCTGCGCCTCGGCCGCCGGCAGTGCGCGGACCTCGACGACCTGCTCGCCGTCCGAGGGGTTGGTCGGCGCGGAGTCCAGCGCGACCTCCGCCCAGCCCCACAGCCACGCCTTCTCCGGGTGCGGCTGCCAGGGCCGGTAGGGCGTCGGGTCGTCCGTGCGGCAGCGGTGCGCGCCGAGCCAGGCGGGCTCGCCGAGCAGCCGGGCGCCCGCCTCCTCCCTGAGCTCGCGCCGCAGGCAGTCGGCGACGGTCTCGTCCTGTTCGCGCGTGCCGCCGGGCAGGAACCAGTGGTCCCGGTCGTCCCGGCAGAGCACCACGCCGCCGTCCGCGAAGCCCACCAGGTGGATGTTGGTCACCAGGCCGTCCGGCGGCAGCTCGGTCGAGAACTGCGCGTCGTACCTCCCCCAGGCCCAGTACTGCGGCGCGTGCAACGCGGGGAAGAGCGCGGCGAGTTCGGCGGCTCTGGCGGAGGGGGCGGTGTCGGTGCGGTCCGTGGTATCGGTCATTCGGTGATCGTAGTGCCGGCCGGGAAACGGCGGGGGACACCGGGGTGGACGCGAGAGAGGTCGGCGGTGGCGATGGCGCGCGGCCGCCGGGGCTGCGCGACGCCGCGCGGCGCGGACACCCAACTCCCCAGCGAGATCTCGGCGGTGATGCCGGGCCCGAAGCCGGCGATCAGCCCGTGGGTGCCGTCGGCCGCGCCGCCGTCGGCGAACAGCCGGGCGAGGGCGTCGAAGACGACGGCGCTCGCGATGTTGCCGCGCTCGGTCAGCGTGGCCCGGCTGTAACGGAACATCGCCGGTTCGAGGTTGAGGAAGTGGCACAGGTCGTCGAGGATGCGCGGGCCCCCGGCGTGGACGATGTAGAAGCCGAGCCCCGACACGTCCCAGCCGTGCTCGCCGGCCAGGCCGCGCAGGGCGGGTGCGAGCATCTCCATCGTGCCGGGCACGCGCCGGTCGAGCTGGAAGTGGAAGCCGGTGTCCCTGACCCCGTAGGAGATCCAGTTCTCGGTGTCCGGGACGAGGTGCGAGCCGTTGCGCTCGACCGACACCCCGGTGCCGCCGTGCCCGCGCATCACCACGGCGGCGACGGCGTCCCCGAAGAGGCCGTTGGAGAGAAGCGAGCCGACGCCGAGGTCGGTCGGCTGGTAGCACAGCGAGCAGAACTCGCAGGCGACGATGAGCACGTTGGCGCCCGGGTAGGCGCGGCAGAAGTCGTGCGCGCGGTTGACGGCGGCGCCGCCGGCCGCGCAGCCGAGCTGGGCGATCGGCATCTGGCGGGTGTCCGGGCGCAGGCCCATCGTGTTGATGAGCCAGGCGGTCATCGACGGCATCATGAAGCCGGTGCACGACACGTAGATCAGGAGGTCGATGTCCTGGGCGCCCAACTGGGCGTTGCGCAGGGCCGCTTCGACCACCTCGGGGACGCGGCGCTTGGCCTCCCGCTCGTAGACGGCGTTGCGGGCGGTGAAGCCGGGGTGGCGCAGGGTCTGCTCGATGGGCTGGACCAGGTGCCGGGTCCGCACGCCGGTGTTCTCGATCAGCCGTAGCGCGAGGCCGAGTTGGGGGTGGCCGGCGTGCATCGCGCGGGCCAGGTCGAGGGTCTCGTCGAGGGTGATGACGTGCTCGGGCACGGCGATGGCGGGGCGGCAGAGTGTTGCCATGGGTACGCGGTCTCCCCTGGGTGGCCCGTGGGTGGGCCGACGGGCGGCCGGGCCCGGCGCGCGGGGCGGCCGGTGCCCGGTGGTGGTGGCGGTGGACGGACGGGCGCGCGCGGTGGCGCGGCGGGTCACCAGGCGAGCGGCAGGACCCGCGGGTAGCGCCAGATGGAGCCCGTCCGCCAGTCGAGCTCGGCCGGCGGCACGGCCAGGCGCAGCCCGGGGAACCGCCGCAGCAGCGTGCCGATGGCGACCTGGAGCTCCATCCGGGCCAGGTGGGCGCCGAGGCAGTGGTGCTGGCCGTACCCGAAGGTCATGTGGGTGGGCGCGCCGCGGTCGAGGTCGAGCTCGTCGGGCCGCTCGTAGAACGCCGGGTCGCGGTTGGCGGCCAGGTAGGAGACGTGCACCGGCTCGCCGGCCCGGACGAGCACCCCGCCCAGTTCGACGTCCTCGGTGGCGACCCGGGCGATGCCGACGCCCTGGCGGAACGGGATGAAGCGCAGCAGCTCCTCCAGGGCGCGGGGCAGGAGGTCGGGCTGGGCGCGGAGCTTGGCGAGCTGCTCGGGGTGGGTGAGCAGGGTGTAGGTGATGTTGCTGAGCTGGTAGGTGCTGGTGTCGTGGCCGGTGACCAGGAGCACCATCGCCATGACGGCGAGCTCGTCGTCGTCCAGCAGTTCGTCGCCGTCGCGGGCGGTGGCGAGGGCACTGATCAGGTCCTCGCCGGGGGCGCGGCGGCGGGCGCCGGTCAGCTCGGTGAAGTAGGCGCGCAGCGCGGCCTTGGCGCGCTCCTGGCCCTCGCGGCCGTCCGGGCTCATGGCCATCATCGCGACGGCGTGGCCGCGCAGTTCGGCGCGGTCCTGCTCGGGGATGTCGAGCATCTCGCAGATGGTGGTGAGCGGGAGCCGGGAGGAGAGGAAGTGCACGAGGTCGGCGGGGGCGCCGTGTTCGGCCATCTCGTCGAGGTACCCGTCGACGATCCGCTGGGTGTGCGCCCGCATCCGCTCGACCTGGCGGTTGGTGAAGCCCTGGGCGACGAGGCGGCGCAGCCGGTTGTGGGCGGGCGGGTCCATCAGGTTGATCGCCTCGGCCTGGGCGATCGGGGCGGGCGTCATGCGGGGGAGGTCCCGCCCGATGCCGGCGGCGCGGCTGAAGCGGCGGTCGGTGGTGACGGTCCGGACGTCCTCGTAGCGGGTGGCCAGCCAGGCCTCGCCCTCGCCGTGCGGCAGCCGGATCCGGGCGACCGGGGCCTCGGTGAGCAGCCGCTTGAGGAGGGGGTCGAACTCCAGGCCTTCGGTGTGGTTGAAGGGGCAGTCCCACACGGGGGCGGAGGTAGTCACGGGCCGATCCAAAGGCTGAGGGTGATGCCGCCCGGAGGGGGATGACCCGTCCGGGCGCGGACATGCAGATGTTCCCCCATGGGCTGGCAAAAATGTGGTGGAGGAGGCCAGTTACCTCGAACGAGTTAGATAGATGATTTTCGTGCGAATCACGGGAGTTGAGCGCGACGGTTCGCAACCCGGCCCGCTCACCGCCCCCTTGGGGTGACCAGGCCGGTCTCGTACGCGAGGACCACGGCCTGGGCCCGGTCGCGCAGGTCGAGTTTGGCGAAGATCCGGGCCACGTGCGTCTTCACCGTCGATTTGCGAGCGGACCACGGCCAAACAGGCGCGCAGTCGCGTCCGGGAACTGCTCGACGAACTCGGCGCCACCCACCGCAAGGACACCTACCGTTCTTAGCGTTGTCGGCCGGTGTTGGCCGAACTGCCGCGTGCCGGGCCGGTGATTGCCCGGTGACCTCGCGAACGGTCTTCGAGGTCGGGGAACAGCGCGAGTTGGTCACCGTGGCGCGGTCGAGTCTTGTCGCCCCGGTGGGGTGTGCTCGCTGTCCTGGGTGGGCTCGCGGTCCCGCGCGCTCTCGGGGCGGATGCGGCCTGGCCGGTAGCTCTCCCGACACGATCCTCCGGTCGTGTGCGGGGCACACCTGGCCGACGCCGGATCCGGTGTCCGAGGGCGCGTCGTGCGATGGCCACCGCGGCACCGTGGTGCCGGGTGACGGTGCGGGGGGCGGTCTGGTGCTGGAGCGGGGCCCTCCAGTACTTCTCGCCCCAGCGGGAGGTGTAGGCGGGGTCCACGGCGATCACGACGAGACCGGCGTGGAAGGCCATGCCGCGCAGGCGCTCGCGGAAGCGGGCGGTGGGGATGCCCGCGACCGTCCTACGGAACTTCCGGCCGTGCAGTCCTCGGCCCATCGTCTCGCGGCCGGTGGCGCGGGCGTCGTCGAAGCCCAGGTTCTCGATCGCGATCCCGGCGCAGTGGTGTTCGCGGGCGATCCGGATCAGCTCGGTGATCGCGGCGCGCAGCCGGCCGTCGCGCAGGCTTGCCGGTCCGGTGAGGTCGAGTCGCACGGTGACCGGCTCGCCGGTCGGGTTGCCGTGCGGGTCGAGGGCGCAGGCGGCCAGGTGGTCGGCGTTCAGGTCGACTCCCAGGAGGCGTTGCCCGGACGCCCGGATGTCGTTCGGAGTCGGGAGAGCGGCCTTCTGGGTGGACCAGGAGGCGTCCAGGTACCACCTGTTGCGGTCGGGGTCGTGGACGATGTCGTAGCGCACGGCCCGGTTCTCGCTCACGCGGTCCAGCCACTCTCCCCGGCGGTGCGAGAACGCGACGGAGCAGGAGAGCCGGTACCGTCCCCGGGGCGCGTTGGCGAGGTGGCGCAGCGGCTCGGGCAGCACGAGAGTGACCTCGCCGGTCGCGGGGTCGACGGTGATGGTGTAGTTCCCGTGCGGGGCACCGGACTCGCCGTCGGCGGTCAGGAACAGCCGGGCCGCCTCCCACCGGGTGCGCCACTGCTCGGGTGTACGTCGGGCCGCCTCCAGGCTGTGCCGGGCCTTGAGCAGCCGACGGCCACCGACCGTGATCGCGGGCCGTCCGGCGTCGATACGCTCCTGGACGGCCGCGAGGCGGGCGGCGAGGTGGTGCAGTCGGCGTTGTTTCTGGAACCGCTCGTCCTGGTCGGCGTAGCCGCGGATCTTGCCCTCACGCTTCCCGCACGGCACGGCCAGGCGGCTCTCGATCGCGCGGATCGCCCTGCGCAGGCCCGCGCGCTCGTCGTACAGGCAGCGCAGCCCGAGCTGATACTGGTCCTCGCTCACACGGGTCATCGCACCGGCCCACCGCGAGGAGGAGACGGCTGTGAGCCGCTTCTTCCGGCCCGCCCGCCGGGCGTCCTTCCCGGCGACCTGCCCGATACGGACCCGCTCCGCCAGATCCACCCGCTGGTAGCGGCTCAGATGGCGGCCGACAAGCCACAGCACCTCGGCGTCCCCGGCCGTCACCCGCAGCCGATCCCGGATCCGCGCACCCGCAGGCGCCGCGACGGTGAAAGGCGCAGCGATCGTCCGCAACTCACCCCTCTTCGCACGGCGCCCACCCACCGTTGCAGCCCTCCCCTCAACAGCCCGTCAACCACCGACCCTCACACGGCAAGCCGTCTGCCAGGTCCGATCGCCCGCCTCATCACCAAAACGGGGGACACGATGGCCTGCCCTGGCCAACAACCGAACCAACGGTTGCCTACCCCGCCACCCTGAGCGGCGGCGGCGAGCGCCAGCGGGTCGCCGTCGCCCGGGCCCTGATGAACCGCCCGGCACTCCTGCTCGCGGACGAGCCGACCGGCGCCCTGGACAGCCGCTCCGGCGAGCAGGTGATGGACCTGCTGATCGACCTCAACCAGATCGGGCAGACCCTGCTGATCGTCATCCACGACCCCAACCCGGCCGCCCGCTGCGCCGGCCGGCTGGTCGAGGTGGCGGACGGCCGGGTGGCGCGGGAGCGCGCGCTGGAGCCCGTGGAGCCGACGTCATGACCGGCGCGGTGTGGCGCGCCTCGCGCGCGGCGGTGAAGCGCCGGCGGGTGCAGACCGTCGTGATCGGCCTGGTCGTCTTCTGCTCCACGGCGACCGTGCTGCTCGCCCTCGCGGTGATCAGCGCCGCCCGGGCACCGTTCGACACGGCCTTCGACGGCCAGCGCGGGGCGCACGTGGTCGCCGCGTTCGACCCGGCCGGGGCCTCGGCCGAGCAACTGGCCGCCACCGCCCACCGGCCGGGCGTCGAGGCGGCCGCCGGGCCCTTCGACCAGGCCGTGGTGGAGATCCCCGCCGACTGGCTCGGCCGCCCGCCCGGGCCGCTGACCCTGGTGGGCCGGGCCGACCCGGCCGGGCCGGTGGACCAGGTGAAGCTGCTGTCGGGCCGGTGGGCCGCCAGGCCCGGCGAGGTGGTCGTCAACGAGGAGTTCGGGGCCGCGGGGACCAGGTTCCTGAACACCCCGCTCGCCACCAGCGGCGGGACCTTCACCATCGTCGGATTCGCCACCAGCATGAGCCAGTCCGCCGGCGGCTGGGTCACCCCCGAGCAGGCGGCCGCCCTGCACCCCACCGGGCGGCAGATGCTCTACCGCTTCACCGACGCCTCCGACCCGGACGCGCTCACCTCCGCGCTGGACACCGCCACCGGGGGCCTGCCCAAGGACGCGCTCGTCAGCGCGCAGTCGTACCTGACGCTCAAGCGGGCCTTCTCGGCGGGCGCCGACGCCCACCTGCCGCTGATGACGGTCTTCGGCGTGCTCGGCCTGGTCGTCTCGGCGCTGATCGTCGGGAACGTGGTGAGCGGTGCCGTCGTCTCCGGCTACCGGCACATCGGCGTGCTGAAGTCGATCGGCTTCACCCCGCGCCAGGTGGTCACCGTCTACCTGACGATGGTCTCGGTGCCCGCCGTCGCCGGCACGGTCCTCGGCACGGCGGCGGGCTGGGCGGCGTCGTACCCGATCCTCCGGGCCGCCTTCAGCGGGATCTCGACCGGCACCGCAGTGATCGAGCCGGCCGGGTGGCTGCCCGCCGCCTCGCTGGCCGGCGTTCCGCTGCTGGTCGTCCTCGCCGCGCTGGTCCCGGCCTCGCGCGCCCGCCGGCTCTCCGCCGCCCAGGCCATCTCGGCCGGCAGCGCGCCGCGCAACGGCCGCGGGCTCGGGATCCAGCGGTGGCTGAGCGGCACCCGGCTGCCGCGCGCCGTCAGCCTCGGCCTCGGCCAGCCCTTCGCCCGCCCCGCCCGCACGGCGCTGACCATGTCGGCGATCGCGCTCGGCGTGCTCACCGTGACGGTGACGGCCGGTCTGAGCAGCTCACTCGGCAGGTCGATGGACCACAGCGACGGCCAGACCCACATCGCCGTGCAGACCGCCCACTTCGCCGGCAACACGACCGCGCCCAGGCTCACCCCCGCCCAGACCGAGGCGATGCTGCGCGCCACGCCCGGCGCCGAGCGGGTCTCCGTCCGCGGACTGGTCCAGGTCGGGCTGGTCGGTCACGCCCAGCAGTCCTTCGCCAACTTCTACGGCGGCGACGACATCGCGAACTCCAAGCGCCTGGCCGTGGTGAAGGGCCGCCCGGCGACCGGGCCGAACGAGATCGAGGCCGGGCTTCCTCAGGCAGCACGGGCTCAGGATCGGCGACCGGCTCACCCTCGACCTGGACGGCCGGCAGCTGGTCGTCACCCTCGTCGGGGAGGAGTCCGAGGGCAACCCCCGGGTGTTCTCCTCCAACGACGCCACCAGGGCCGCGCTCACGGACGACCCGCACGTGGTCGAGTACGACGTGAGGCTCGCCGACGGCACCGACGCCGAGGCGTACCTGAAGGCGGTCGCGGCCGCCGACCCGAGCCTCTCGCCCTCGGTCTACGCGGCGGGATCGGACGGGGGCATCGTCGCGATCCGGACCTTCAGCACGACGTTCACTGTTCTGCTGTCCGTCGTCGCCGCGCTCGGCGTCTTCAACACCCTGCTGCTCACCATCCGCGAACGCCGCCGCGACCTCGGCATGCTGAAGTCGATCGGCATGACGCCCCGGCAGGTCGTCGCCATGACGGTCACCTCGGTGGCCTGGCAGGGCGTGGCCAGCGGAATCATCGGCATCCCGGTCGGGATCCTGGTGCACCGGCTGATCGTGGAGAACGTCCGGCTCATCGACTTCCCCGAGCGGACGATCGACGTCTGGGGCGCCCCGCTGCTGGCCGGCCTCGCCGTGGCGGGCGTCGCGATCGCCGTCCTCGGCGCGCTCGTCCCGGCCCGTGCGGCGGCCCGGCTGCCGATCGCCGAGGTGCTCCACAACGAGTAGGGACATCGCCGAGGTGCTCCACAACGAGTAGGGGCGGGGACCGGGCGCCCGCGGGCTTCCTCCGGATTGCGGCACTTGAGACGCCGTCACCGAGGTCGCGCGCGGGCGCCTATCATCGCGCCATGGCCACCACTGAGCTGATCCGCATCGTCTCCCGCTCCTCGCCCATGGCACTCGCCCAGGTCGAGCGCGTCCGCGCCGAACTCGCCGTCGCGCACCCGGGGTTGCGCACCGAGGTGGTGCCGGTGACCACCTCCGGCGACCGGTGGACGGGCGACCTCGCCCGGCTCGGCGGCAAGGGCGCGTTCACCAAGGAGGTGGACGCCGCGCTGCTCGCCGGGGAGGCCGACGTCGCCGTGCACTGCCTCAAGGACGTGCCCGCCGACCGCCCGCTGCCCGCCGGCACCGTCTTCGCCGCCTACCTTCGCCGCGACGACATCCGCGACGCCCTCGTCCACCCCGGCGGCCTGACCCTCGACGAGCTGCCGCCCGGCACCCGGATCGGCACCTCCTCCGTCCGCCGGGTCGCCCAGCTCGCCGCCTCCCACCCGCACCTGGTGTGCGTGCCGATCCGCGGCAACGCCAACAGCCGGCTCGCCAAGCTCGCCGCGGGCGAGGCGGACGCGCTGCTGCTGGCCGTCTCCGGGCTGGAGCGGATCGGCGAGTCGGCGCGCGTCACCGAGGTCCTCGGCGTCGACGCGATGTGCCCGCCGATCGGCGCGGGCATCCTCGTCCTGCAGTGCCGAGAGGACGACGAGGCCACGATCGCCGCGGTTGCCGCGCTCGGCCATCACGACACCTGGCGCGAGGCCACCGCCGAGCGGATGTTCCTGCACGTCCTCCAGGGCCACTGCAACAGCCCGATCGCCGGCTACGCGCACGCCGAGCCGGACGGCCGCCTGTCGATGCGCGGACGGGTCTTCAGTCCGGACGGCAAGCAGGTGCTGGACGCCCACGAGTGGGCCGGTGCGCTCACCCCCGAGGACCTCGGCACCTCGACGGCCCTGGCCCTCAAGCGGCAGGGCGCCCACGAGCTGATCGCGGCGATCCCGCACTGAGGCCCCCGCGCCGCCCGGCCGATCTTCTTCACGGAACGGTGACAGCTTTTCCATACGAGTGACACCTGCCATGATGCGGGTGCACCGTAGGGGAGTTGACGATCAATCGGACGAACGTGCGGACACGCCGGGGGTGGACGTGGAGGCCTTGAGACCCACCGATCCGACGACGGTCGGCGGCCGGTACCGGCTGCTGGCCCGGCTCGGCAGTGGCGGGATGGGGGTCGTCTACCTGGGGCGGTCCCCGGGCGGGCGGCTGGTCGCGGTGAAGTGCGTCCACTGGGACCTGGCGACGGATCCGGAGTTCCGCCGCCGCTTCACCCGCGAACTGGAAGCCGTCCGGCGGGTCGGCGGCTTCCACACCGCGCAGGTCGTCGACGCCGACCCGGACGGCGACCCGCCGTGGCTGGTCACCGCGCACATCGCCGGGCCCTCCCTGGAGGCGGCCGTCGCCGCGCACGGACCACTGCCCGAACCGGCCCTGCGGGTGCTCGGCGCCGGCCTGGCCGAGGCGCTGGAGGCGATCCACCGGGCCGGCCTGGTGCACCGGGACCTCAAGCCCTCCAACGTCCTGCTGAGCGAGGACGGCCCGCGGGTCATCGACTTCGGCATCGCCCGGGCCCTGGACGGCGCCTCCATCACCCGCACCCAGGTCGTGCTCGGCACGCCCGGCTACATGGCCCCCGAGCAGATCGCGGGCGGCGTGGTCGGCCCCGCCGCCGACGTGTTCGCGCTCGGCCGGGTGCTCTGCCACGCGGCCGGCTGCTCGCCCTGGGGCACCGGGGACCCGCAGGTCCTGCTCTACCGGATCATGCACAGCGAGCCCGACCTGTCCGGCGTGCCCGAGCAGCTGCGGCCCGTCGTCGCCTCCTGCCTGGCCCGCCACCCGGTCGGTCGGCCGGCCCCCGCCCAGCTCGTCGCCGTACTCGGGCCGCCCGAGTACGGCGGGGCGAGCGGTTCGTGGCTGCCGGAACCGCTGCGGGCGCGGCCCGCCGTCCCGGACACGCCGTGGGTGGAGCCGGCGGCCGCCCCGCCGCCGCCCGCGGCTCCGCCGCTCGCCGCACCGCCCGTCACCGCCCCGCCCGTGCCGCCGCCCGCGGTCGGCCGGACGCCGACCGTGTTCTCCAACGTGCCACCGCCCGGCGGGGGTCGGCGCCGGGCCAGGCCGTGGCTGCTGCTCCCCGCGGTCCTCGCGCTCGTCGCCGCGGCCGTCGCCGTGCCGCTGTACCTCCAGCGCGACACCCCCGACACGCGCGACACGCACGACCTCGGCAACGGCTTCGTCGTCGCGACCGACGACGGCAGGCCGCCCGACTGCGTCAACGGCGGAGTCAACGGCAACGCGGGAGGCCCGGGCCCGGCCGAGACGACGGGCCCCCCGAGCCCGCCGGCCGACCTGCCGGGCATCCCGGCCCTCGCCGCCCCGGCCGACAACGCCACCGTCGAACAAGGCGCCCCGGTCACCCTCAGCTGGACCAAGACCGGCGCGGTGACCAGGGTCCTCACCAAGGCCGGCGACGGCCAGTGGCGCGTCTCCGGCTCGTTGACCTCCGCCGACTGCACCTTCACGCCGACCACTCCGGGCCTCTACCAGTGGGCCGTGGACAGCGCGACCAGCGCGTCCCAGAAGGCCGCCAGCGGCATGAGCGGCGTCCGCTACCTGTACGTCAAGCCCCCGGGCGGCAGCTCGGTGAACCAGCTGGCGCACGTCCCCTCCGCGCCGATCCTGGTGTTCCCCGCCTCCCGGGCGGTGGTCCGTGCCGGACAGCCCGTCCAGCTGTCCTGGGCGGCGTCCGGCACCAGCTCCCAGGTGGACCTGCTCCTCCCGAACGGCACGTGGCAGAACCTCCCGTGGCAGGCCGCGACGTCGTACACCTGGGTCCCGACGAGCCCGGGCACGTACCTGTGGAGCGTCTTCACCTCGAACGGATCCAACTGCGGCGCGTTGGTGTGCATCAGCGGATCGAGCGAGCAGCGGTACCTGACCGTGCAGTGAGCGCCCGTCAGCCGGCCGTCCGGCCTCGGCACGCTCGAACCGAAACGGTCCGGCCGGGACTTGTGCTTCCTCCTGTCGCTGTCGCGCGGCAGGATCGGGCGCATGACCGAACCCGCCCACCTCGCCGCCGTCCGCGCGTCCTACAACGCCGTCGCCACCGATTACGTCCGACTCGTCATCCCGCCCGAGGAGTTGGACCCGGTCTCGCGCGCGATGCTGGCCGCCTTCGCCGAGCTCGTCCGGTCCTCGGGCGGTGGGCCGGTGGCGGATCTGGGGTGCGGGCCCGGGCGGGTGGCAGCGTACCTGGCCGGGCTCGGGCTCGACGTGTTCGGGGTGGACGTGTCGGACGAGATGGTCCGGCTCGCCCGGCTCGCGCACCCCGGACTCCGGTTCGTGCGGGGCTCGATGGGAGCGCTGGAGGCCGCGGACGGCGGTCTCGGCGGCATCCTGGCCTGGTACTCCGTCCACCACACGCCGCCCGCACAACTGCCGGCGCTGTTCCGCGAGTTCCGGCGCGTGCTCCGCCCCGGGGGTCGGCTGCTGCTCGGCGGCCACGTGGGGGACGTCCATCTGCGGCCGGCCGAGGGGTACGGGCACCCGGTGTCGTACGAGTCCCATCTGGTGCCCGTCCCGCGGCTCGTCGAGCTGCTCACGCTCGCCGGATTCACCGTCACCACGCGCGTGGAGCAGCCGCATCCGTCGCGCGCGGATCGTTCGTACGTCTGCCTCCTGGCGGATGCCGGATAGCTCTCGTGGGGGAGGGGGTCCGGCCGGGTTCGGCCGGGTGGACGACGTCCGGGCCCGGGGGCGCCGCGAGAGTGGAGCCATGGCGATCACGATTCCCCTGGGCGACACCGAACGACCCGTGCAGCGTTGGGCCTTGTGGCTGGCGAAGGCCCTCCCGTTCGTCGTGCTGCCGCACTGTCTGTGGCGGCTCCCCTTCGCGGCCGGCTTCGAGATGGGAACGATCGACCCGAGACGGCCGCCGATGCCCTGGTGGGCGCCGGGCTACGTGGTCGGGCTGAGCGTGCTCACCGAGGCGCTCTGCCTGCTGACCCTCGGTCTGGTCGCGGGGTGGGGCGAGGTCTTCCCGCGCTGGGTGCCGTTCCTCGCGGGCCGCCGGGTGCCGCCGCTCGCGGCCGCCGGGCCCGCGGTGGTGGGCGGGCTGGTCCTGGTGGGGCTGTTCGACCTCCAGCCGCTCGCGTGGACCGGTGTGGTCGACGAGGTCGGCTACCGGAACGGCTGGTGGCTGGCGCTGGCCCGGGTGTGCGTCGGCCCGGCGATGCTGTGGGGCCCGATCGTGCTGGCCCTGGCCTTCGCGTACTACCACCGCCGCCGGCCCGTGGGCGTCCGGTAACCGCCGGGGCGCCGGCCACCGGGGTACCGGCCGCCGGAGTACTGGCCGCCGGGGTGCTGTGCGCAGGACGTCGGATCGGCCGACTTCCTGCGCACGCGTCGTTCGCCGGGGTCGCTACTGCGCCGCCCCGGCGACCAGCGATGCGGCGAGCCGGTCGGCGGCGTCGGCGTCCAGGGGGGCGTGGCCGAGCAGGAACCGGTACCAGAAGACGCCGTAGACCTGGTCGACGATCAGGTCGAGGTCGGCGTCCCCGCGGAGCTGGCCGCGCTCGCGCCCGCGGGCGAGGAGCTCGCGCAGGGCCGTCCGGCGGGTCGCGGTGAAGGACTGCATCAGGTCGGCCAGGTGGGGGTCGCGGGCGGCCTCGCGGACGAGGGTGCGCAGGGCGGAGGCGGTGGTGTCCTGCTGGGCGGCGTCGAAGGTGGTGGCGACGAAGGCGCGCAGGTCGGCGCGGAGGTCCCCGGTGTCGGGGCCCGCGACGTCCTGGTCGGCGCGGTCGGAGAGGGCGTCGAGGAGGACGGCGCCCTTGGAGGGCCACCAGCGGTAGACGGTCTGCTTGCCGACGCCGGCGCTGCGGGCGATGGCGTCGATGGTCACGGGCGTGCCGTCGGACTCGGCGAGGAGGCGCAGGGCCGCGTCGAGGATGGCCCGGTGGGCGGCCTCGTTGCGGCGGCGTCCGGTGTGCGGGCGGGCGGCGCCCGGCTGGGGGTCCGTCGCGTTCATCGGTCGTCCTCTCGTCCTGCGGTCGCCCCGGCTCCAGCTGTCTGGGTTCTCCATTGACAAGACTAACAGTCTCGACAATCATCATTACCGGAACGGATAGTCTCGACAAGCCGGAAGGAAGCACCACCATGAACACCACGTCGGACCTCTTCGCCGGACAGCGCGTCGTCGTGATGGGCGGCAGCTCGGGCATCGGCGAGGCCGCGGCCACCGCGTTCGCCGCCGACGGCGCTGAGGTCGTGATCACCGGACGGGACCGCGGGCGCCTCGACGCCGCCGTCGCGCGGATCGGCGGCAAGGCCACCGGCGCGTCGGTCGACGCGACGGACACCGCCGCCGTCGCGGCCTTCTTCGCCGGGGGCGGCACCGTCGACCACCTGGTCCTCGCCGTCAGCGGCGCGGCCGGCTCCGGATCGTTCGCCCGGCTCGACCTGGCCGACCTCGCGCACGGGTTCGACGCCAAGTTCTGGCCGCAGGTCCGGGTCCTCCAGGCGGCCCTGCCGCACCTGCGGGCGGACGGCTCCGTCACGCTGATCACCGCCGCCTCGGCGCGCGCCGCGATCCCGGGCACCGCCGGACTGGCCGCCATCAACGGCGCGCTGGAGGCGATGGTGCCGCCGCTGGCGGTCGAGCTCGCGCCGCTGCGGGTCAACGCGGTGTCGCCCGGCGTGGTCGACACCCCGTGGTGGGAGCGCGTGCCCGAGGAGCAGCGCAAGGCGCTGTTCGACGGCCTCGCCGCCACCACGCCGGTCGGGCGGGTCGGCCGTCCGGAGGACGTGGCCCGCGCGATCCACATGCTCGCGGCCAACACCTTCGTGACGGGCGTGGTCCTCGACTGCACCGGCGGCGCCAACCTGGCCACCGGCCGCTGAGACGGCGGCTCGGGTGTGGCGCGCGGGTGCGTCGCTCAGGTGTGGCTCGTGGGGGTGTTCGTCGAGTGTGCCGGTCGGGTGCGGAGGCCGGGTGCGGAGGCCGGGTGTGCCGGTCGGGTGCGGAGGCCGGGTGCGCCGGTCAGGTGCGGCGGACGAACCCGGCCATGAGGCCCCGCAGTTCCCAGCCGAGCGAGGCGTACAGCGCCCGCCCCTCCTCCGTCGCGCCGAGGGCGGCCGTCTCCGCGCCCGCGTCGAGGGCGGCGTCGGTCAGCAGCCGCATCACCGCGCTGCCGAGCCCGCGGCGCCGGTGGGCCCCGTCGGTCTCGATGCGGTCGAACACCGCGAGCGCGCCGTGCACCCCGGTGTGGCCGCCGGCCGCGAACTCGCCGTCCGGGGTGAGGAGTCGGGCGTACGCCACGCCGTTGCCGCGCTCGACCTCCGCCGTGTAGCCGGCGGGCAGGCGGACCTCCTCCCGGCGCAGCACGGTCGTCATCATCAGCTCGTCGGCGTTGCGCTCCCAGGCCGGGCCGAGCAGGCCGAGGGCCGCCTCCGGCTCGACGAACCCCTTGATCCGCGCGTACGGCCGGTCGGCGGCGGCCGCGGCGGCCCGGACGCTCCGCTCGTCGGTCCGCAGCAGGACGTGCCGCACGGACTCCCTGCCGCGTCCGACGTCGACCCGCAGCCCCCACGGCACCTCGACCGGCGTCGGGCAGCGGCGGGCCGCGGCCAGCCCGTGCACCCAGGCGTGCGTCAGTTCGTTGTCCGGCGCCATGCGTTCCCCCCGATGCGGCGATCCTGATCGCCGCAGCCTATCCCGGGGTCACCACGCGGCCTCCCGGTAGTCCTTGAGGAACACCCCCGACACCGGGGAGCCGGACTCGCCCCGGACGATCGGGTCGTAGACGCGGGCGGCGCCGTCGACGATGTCGAGGGGTGTGCGGAAGCCCCGGCCGGCGATCCGGGCCTTCTTCGGGGCCGGGTTCTCGTCGGTGATCCAGCCGGTGTCGACGGCGCACATGTGCACGCCCTGGCGGGCGAGTTCGGCGGCGCTCGTGCGGGTGAGCATGTTGAGGGCGGCCTTGGCCATGTTGGTGTGCGGGTGGCCGCCGGTCTTGTTGGCGACGGCGAAGCGGCCCTCGACGGCGGTCACGTTGACGACGTAGCGGCGCGGGTGCGGGGAGGCGAGCAGGAGGGGGAGCAGGCGGTCGCAGAGCAGGGCCGGGGCCAGCGCGTTGACCAGCTGCGTCTCCAGCACCTCCGCCGGGTCGAGCTCGCCGAGCCGGGCGGACCACGAGTTGCCGGGGGCGAGGTCGGGCAGCAGGCCGGCCTCGTCGGGCAGGGCGAGCAGCCCGTGCGCCGCGGCCGGGGCGGGGTCGAGCTCCGCGGCGGGCCAGGCGGCGGTGAGCGCGGGCATCGGCCGGAAGCCCGGGGCGTGCGCGACGGCGCGGCGGTCGGCGGCGGGCAGGGCGTCGCGCTCCCCGGCGGCGAGCAGCGCGTACGACTCGGGCGGGCGGCGCAGGGTCTGCGCGGCGTTGTTGATCAGGATGTCCAACGGCCGTCCGTCGGAGCGCAGTTGCTCGGTGAGCCCGAGGACCTGGCGCGGGTCGCGCAGGTCTATCCCGACGACGGTGAGCCGCTCCCACCACTGCGCGCTGCCCTCGGCGGCGCGGAAGCGGCGGACGGTGTCGTGCGGGAAGCGGGTGGTGACCGTCAGCTCGGCGCCGTCGCGCAGCAGCATGAGCGCGAGCTGGAAGCCGATCTTGACCCGGCCACCGGTGAGCAGCGCGCGGCGCCCGCGCAGGTCGGTGCGGAGGCCGCGCCGGGCGGTGTTGTCGGCGGCGCAGTCCGGGCAGAGCATGTGGTAGAAGCCGTCGACCTCGCGGTACTGCTGTTTGCAGACGTAGCACCGGCGCGGTGTGCGCAGCTCCCCGACGGGTCGGCCGGTCGGCTCCCCGCAGGCCGGGGCGAGCGGGGCGTCCTCGCGCCGGTCGAGGGCGCCGGTCGCGGTGGTGGCGAGCAGCGCGGCGTCGGCGTCCCGGACGGCCTGCTTGGCCTCCTGGCGGCGGCGCTTGCGGCTCTCCATCACGAAGGAGCTGAGCTGTCGCTCGGCGTGCAGGCGGGTGCGGTCGTGGGGCGGCAGGTCGCGCAGGCGGCGCAGGGTGCGGCCGAGGGCGGCGAGTTCCTCGGCGGTGACGGTCTCCGCGGCGCTGCCGGCACCGGCGCCCGCGGCGCCGCGGCCGGTGGCCCGGTCGTGCTGGTGGTCTTCCGTTCGAATCGTCCGGACCGTCATGTCCGCCCCCTTGTGGTCGTGCCGTGGGTCGGACTGTAACGGAGGGTCGCATGTGATGTGACCTCAATAAACCGGGGTGCGAGCCGGCCGGGTGCGAACGGTGGGGTGCGAACGGCGGGGGGGCGGGGGCGGCTGGGGCCCCCCCCCCCCCCCCCCACCCGCACACCCCGGAGGG